>JAQGJX010000072.1 GCA_028290405.1 Hyphomicrobiales bacterium | reverse complement strand
ACCAACGCCGCGAGTCCCACGAGCGCCAGCGCCCGCACGGCCTGCCCCACGCTGAGTCCGGGCCGGCCCCAGCCGATCGGGCGCTCGGGGTCGGCGATCTTCATTTTCCTGCGCTGCGCCGGCATCGCTCACTCCACACACATACGCTCACACCGGATGCGAGCGGCGGACTGGCCGCACATCCTTGCGCATGATTAAGGCGAACTTGTTTCCGATTGATTGACCACGACGAAGGATTTTCAATCCGGAGAGATTTCGCGCGCGTCCGCCAAGGTTCCCGCCCCCCGGTGGCGAAAGCGTGCGCGGCGTGACAAGCTTCGCCAGATGATTCGACGCGTCCCCTGAAGGAGATCGCAAATGCTCACCGTGTCGGGCTTCGGCGTGTTCGCCATCGCGCTGGTCGTCTTCGTGCTCATCACGGTGGCGATGGGCGTGCGGCAGGTTCCCCAGGGCTATGGGTATACTGTCGAGAGATTCGGAAAATACTACAAGACGCTCTCCCCCGGCCTCGGGGTCATCGTGCCGTGGATCGACCGCATCGGCCGCAAGATGAACGTCATGGAGCAGGTGCTCGACGTGCCGACCCAGGAGGTCATCACCAAGGACAACGCCACCGTGGCGGTCGACGGGGTGCTGTTCTACCAGGTGCTCGATCCCGCGCGCGCCTCCTATGAGGTGTTCAACCTCGAACAGGCGCTGCTGAACCTCACCATGACCAACATCCGCACCGTGATGGGGTCCATGGACCTCGACGCGCTTCTGTCGCACCGGGACGAGATCAACACGCGCCTGCTGTCGGTCATCGACAGCGCCGCGCAGCCGTGGGGAATCAAGACCAATCGGGTCGAGATCAAGGACATCGTGCCCCCGCGCGACCTGATCGACTCCATGGGGCGCCAGATGAAGGCCGAGCGCGAGAAGCGCGCCAACATCCTGGAGGCCGAGGGCCACCGGCAGGCCGAGATCCTGCGCGCGGAGGGCAAGAAGGCCGCGCTGGTTCTTGACGCGGAAGGGCGCAAGGAAGCCGCGTTCCGCGACGCGGAGGCGCGGGAGCGTCAGGCGGAGGCGGAGTCGACCGCGACGCGGATGATGAGCGACGCCATCGCAAAGGGCGACACGTCCGCCATCAACTATTTCATCGCCGAGAAATACATCCGCGCCATCGACGCGCTGGCGCGCTCGCCCAACCAGAAGACGTTCATCATGCCGCTCGACATGGCGGGCTTGGCGGGCACGCTGGGGGGCGTGGCGGAAGTCGCCAAGGGGGCGTTCGGCCCGCTGGCGACAGGCCAGGCGGGCCGGCAGGCGGGCCCCGGCGAGGCGCGGCCGTCCGGCAGCGTGCCGCCCGTCGCCCGCATCTGACCGGGGGGCGCCATGTCCGTGGACCCTTTCTGGCTCTGGCTCGCCGCCGGCGTGCTGCTGATCGGCGGCGAGATGCTCGCGCCGGGATTCTTCCTGTTGTGGCTGGGCGTGGCCGCCATCGCCACCGGGCTGGCGGTCTCGCTGCTTCCCATGGGGTTCGCGTGGTCGCTGCTGGCGTTCAGCGCCTTCGCGGCGGTGGCGGTGCTGGCGGGCCGCCGCGTCTATGGGCCGGGCGAGGTCGAGAGCGACCAGCCCTTCCTGAACCGCCGCGCGGACGCGCTCATCGGGCGCACCTTCACGCTTGAAGAGCCCATCAAGCGCGGCGAGGGGCGGCTGTCGGTCAACGACACCCAATGGCGCCTGCGCGGACCCGACATGCCGGCCGGCGTGCGCGTGCGGGTGACGGCCGTCGAGGAATCCACGTTCCTGCGCGTGGAGCAGGCCTGACGGCCGCGGGCGGCTTGGCCTTAACCGTGAATTAAGGACGTTTGCTCATATCCTGTTCACCAGGACGGACGTGCGCGCCGCTGTCGGCGAGGCGCCCCGGGCCGGGTGAAACGGGGTTGTTCCTTGCCATCGATCTTTTCCGGCGCGGTCCGCGCGGCGTCCCGCAGCGCCGTCCTTGTGGCTCTGGCGGGATGTCCGGCGGGCGCGGCCTTCGCGCAATCGCGCCCCGCTCCCCTTCAATTCGCGGGCGCGCCGGCGATGGCGCCGGCCGAGGCGCCGGACCCCGCGAACCGGCTGCGCGCCAATTACGACCGGCCCCGGAAGGCGCCCGACAAGCGACTCGCCAACAAGAGCCGCGCCAGCAAACCTGCGCGCCCCCTTCCGGCGCTTGTGGCGACCCCGCGGTCCAGTCCGCGATTCGTCGAGCCCCAAAGGTCGCTCGGGGGCGATCCGCCCAATAGCGTGGCGCAGATTCCCGGCCTGCCGGGGCCGAAGCGGCCCACCATGGACGAGACTCCCTTCGCCCCCCTGGGGGTGAACGCGGCGGGCTTGCGGCTGCTGCCGTTCATCGAGGCCTCGGGGGGCTTCGACTCCAATCCCAACCGCGTCGCCCAGCCCCCCAAGGGCTCCGCGCTGGCGCGGGTCGACGCGGGCCTCTCGGCGAAGTCCGACTGGAGCGCCCATGAGGCGCGGGCGGACCTGCAGGGCTCCTACACGCGCTTCCTGGCAGCCCCCGAGGCCTCGCGTCCGGAGGGAACGGGCACGGCGGCCCTGCGGGTGGACGTGACGCGGGACACGAGCGCCGATTTTCAGCTGCGCAGCTCCATCACGACCCAGCGGCCGGGCGCGCCAGGCGTGCCGGGCGACGTCAGCAGCCGCCCGTGGGTGGCGACCGTCGGGGTGACGGCCGGCGCCACCCAGAAGTTCGGCCGGCTCGAGGTCAGCGCCGCGGCCCTGGTGGACCGCACCAGCTACGAGGACGCCAAGCTCAGCGGCGGCTCCGTCCTCGCGTACTCGCGGGACAATTACGCCGCGTACGGGTTGCGGACGCGCATCGCCTTCGAGGCGACCCCCGGCGTGGTCCCCTTCATCGAGGCCCTGGGCGACCGGCGCGTGCGCGATTACGCCGTCGATGCGGCTGGCTACGGGCGCGATTCCACCGGCGGCTCGCTGCGCGCGGGCTCGAAGTTCGAAATCACCCGCACGCTGACGGGCGATCTCGCCGCAGGCTACGGCCAGCGCCGCTACGAGGATTCGCGCCTGCCGCTGCTGGCGGGCCCCCTGGTGGACGGGGCGCTGACCTGGGCGGCCTCCCCGCTGACCACGGTCACGGCGCGCGCCGCGACGGCCTTCGTGGAGACCACGCTGGCGGGCGCGTCGGGCGGGCTGAGCCACACGGTCTCGGTGAACGCCTCGCACGCGCTGCTGCGCAACGTGACGCTTGGCGCCGGCGTGTCGCTGGGGCGCACGGACTATCGCGGCGCGGGCCTGTCGCAGACCACGTGGACCGGCGCCCTGAAGGCGGAATACAGCCTCAGCCGCTCGCTGGTGCTGAAGGGCTCCTACGCCCACGAGCAGTTGCTCTCGTCGAACGGCGCGGGCGGCTACTCGGCGGACGTGTTCCTGCTTGGCCTTCGCCTGCAGCGCTGAGGCGCCGCGGGAACCGGCGCGCCCCGCCTGCATTCGCTCCTCGTCAGCCGCACAGGCGCAAAGACGAGGATGATCATGGACGACAAGGATCGGGACGAACGCATCCGGCGGCGGGCTTATCGGCTCTGGCAGGAAGAGGGTTGTCCCGAAGGCCGCGAGGCGGCGCACTGGGACATGGCGAGCGAACTCGTCGCCATCGAGGAGAGCTATCGCGATACGCTGAAGCCCAATCCGTTGCCCGAATACGAGAACAATCCCACCACCGAGCCCGTGGAGCCGATCGAGCCCATGCGCAACCTTGGAGAGTTTCCCACGCTGGTCGACCAGGGCGAGGAGGAGACCTACCCGGACCGCGCCTTCGTGGCGGACGCCGACGAGCCGCCCCTCTCGGCCGCAGGCGAGCGCGCCGGGCGGGCGGGCGCGCCCAAGGGCAGGAGCGCAGGCGCCGGGGAGGCGCCGAAATCCGCCGCCAAACCTGCGGCCCGGCGGGGGAAGAAAGGCGCGTGAAGCGCCTTCCTGCGACATCAGGCGCTCGCTTGGGCGACATGGCGTTGCGTGACATCAAATCTCCGCACGCTCCCCGTGACGCCCGCACGCCAACTCCCGCCCTTCAGGCAAGAACTGGGGTCGGGCAGGCCACGGCGCTTTGCAGGACGGAGCCAGACCCCGCCCTGCCCCTCCCCTGAGGGGAGGGAACGCTGTGCTGGCAGGATCGAGCTCGCTCCCGACGTCCTCGCGCCGCTCCTCCCCTCAGGGGAGGGCGCGGGCAGGGTAGGCCACGGCGCCGCCGAAGGCGGGCTGTTCCTAGCCGATGATCTTCTTGAGTTCGGCGAGGAAGCCTGGGCGGATGTCCTCGCGCGCCATGGCGAACGCCATGTTGGCGGCGAGGAAGCCGACCTTGGAGCCGGTGTCGTAAGTCTTGCCGTCGAAGCGCACGCCATGGAAGGCCTGCGACTGCTGCAGCGCCTTCATGCCGTCGGTGAGCTGGATTTCGCCGCCCGCGCCTTTCTCGACATGCTCGAGGATGTCGAAGATCTGGGGCTCGAGCACATAGCGGCCGGAGATGATGAAGTTGGAGGGAGACGTGCCCTGCGGAGGCTTCTCGACCATGCCGGAGATTTCGAACGTGTGGCCGAAGTCCTGGCCCACGGAAACGATGCCGTACATGTGCGTGTCCTGCGGGGGCACTTCCTCCACGGCGATGACGTTGCCGCCGTGCTTTTCATAGGCCTCGATGCACTGGGCGAGGCAGCGCGTGCTGCGCTGGCCGGGCAGGGTGATCATGTCGGGCAGGAGCACCGCGAAGGGCTCGTCGCCGATGATGTCGCGCGCGCACCACACCGCGTGGCCAAGGCCCAGCGGGGCCTGCTGGCGCGTGAAGCTGGTGGCGCCCGCCCTGGGCAGGTCGGCCATCAGGGCGTCGTATTCCTTCTTCTTGCCGCGCCGCTGCAGCGTGTCCTCGAGTTCGTAGGACATGTCGAAATGATCCTCGATGACGGCCTTGTTGCGGCCCGTCACGAAGACGAAATGTTCGATGCCCGCCTCACGGGCCTCGTCCACGCAGTGCTGAAGCACCGGACGGTCGACCACGGTGAGCATTTCCTTGGGAATTGATTTCGTCGCGGGGAGCACGCGCGTGCCCAGGCCTGCAACAGGAAAGACTGCTTTGCGGATACGCTTGGCCATGAAATGTCCATTGGTGTCGGATGGAACGTATGCGCCCCGACGGCGTCCGGGCGAGCGGGAGCGCAGGTTTCCAGCCTCAACATAAACTTCACGACTCCCGCCTAAGTTCGATCTCATGAGTTGATTAATTTCGCATGACTGGTTGACGCAGGGGAAAGCAAAAATGACCGTTCTCGTGACAGGGGGCGCCGGATACATCGGCAGCCACATGGTTCTGGAGCTTCTCGAGGCGGGCGAGAAGGTGATCGTCCTCGACAACCTCTCGACGGGCTTCCGCTGGGCGGTGCCCGAGAACGTGCCGCTGATCGAGGGCGACTTCGGCGACGAGGCGCTGGTGGCGGGTCTGCTCAAAGAGCACGACGTGCGCGAGATCATCCATTTCGCCGCGAAGATCGTGGTGCCGGAATCCGTCGCCGACCCGCTGGGCTACTACCTCAACAACACCGCCAAGGCGCGCTCGCTCATCCAGTGCGCCGTGGAGGCGGGGGTGAAGCATTTCATCTTCTCGTCGACCGCGGCCGTCTACGGCGACCCGGAGCATTCCCCGGTGAGCGAGGACGAGCGCCTCAAGCCCATGTCGCCCTATGGACGATCCAAGCTGATGGTGGAGTGGATGCTGGAGGACGTGTCGCGCGCCCATCCCATGAGCCATGTGGTGCTGCGCTATTTCAACGTGGCGGGCTGCGACCCGCAGGGCCGGGTGGGGCAATCGACGCCCAACGCCACCCATCTCATCAAGGTGGCGGTGCAGGCGGCGCTGGGCTTCCGGCCGGGCATGGAAGTCTTCGGCGTCGATTATCCGACGCCCGACGGCTCGGGCGTGCGCGACTACATCCAGGTCACGGATCTGGTGCGCGCCCACATGGACGCGCTGGTCCACCTGCGCAAGGGCGGCGAAAGCACCACGTGCAACGTCGGCTATCAGCGCGGCTATTCGGTGCTGGAGGTGATCGACGTGGTGAAGAGCGTCTCGGGCGCGGACTTCCCCGTGAAGCTTTCGCCCCGGCGGCCCGGGGACGTGGGCTCGGTGGTGGCCGCCAACGCCCGCGTGAAGTCGGTCCTCGGCTGGCGCCCCAAGCACGACAACCTGCGCGAGATCATCGGCCAGGCGCTGGCGTGGGAGCGGCGGCTGCATAACCGGAAGGGGTAAGGAACGGCCCCTTGCGCAGGTTGCGACCGCGATGATCGTCGCCCTCACGGCAGGCGAGGTGAGCGAGGACTCCCTGGCGCGGTGGATCCGCGACAATTGGCCTGCGGGCGCGGCGGCCGCGCTTTGAGCGGCGCATTGGACATCACGCCGCGCAGGCCTATCTAAACCCCTGCAACAGGGGCATCTCATGTCGGACATCGAAGGCGACCGGTTTTCCGCGCGGGCGGCGCGTTACGCGCGCGTGGGGGCGCGGGTGGGCGGCGTCGCGGCCCGGATGGCGGGCGCGCGGCTCACCGGGCGCGAGATGGGCGACGGCGCCAACGCGGCCGCCCTGACGGCGGCGCTGGGCTCCCTCAAGGGCCCGCTCATGAAGGTGGCTCAGTTCATGGCCACCATTCCCGAGGCGCTGCCGCCCGAATGGGCCGAGAAGCTCCAGCAATTGCAGTCCAACGCGCCTCCCATGGGCGCCGCCTTCGTGAAGCGGCGCATGCAGGCCGAGCTTGGGGCCGGCTGGCCCAGCCGGTTCGCGGCGTTCGACCTGCATCCGGCGCACGCGGCCTCGCTGGGGCAGGTGCATCGCGCCACCGCCCTCGACGGAGCGCCGCTCGCCTGCAAGCTGCAGTATCCCGACATGAAATCGACCGTCGAGGCGGACCTGAAGCAGCTTGGGTTGATCTTCGCGCTTCGCCGCCAGTTCGACGGCGCCGTGGACACGCGCGAAATGGCGCAGGAAATCGGCGACCGCGTGCGCGAGGAGCTGGATTACGAGCGCGAGGCCCGGCACGTCGCGCTTTACCGCGACATCCTGCGCGAAGGCGACGTGCGCGTCCCGGGCGTGCGCACGGATCTGTCCACCTCTCGCCTGCTGACGCTGGACTGGCTGGAGGGCGAGCCGCTCCTGAGCTTCAAGGGCGCCTCCCAGGAGGAGCGCAACACGATCGCCCGCGCCATGTTCGGCGCGTGGTGGCGTCCGTTCGTGCGGCTGGGGATCATCCATGGCGATCCCCATCTAGGGAATTACACCGTGTTCCGGGGGGAGGACGGCAAGGCCGCGGGCATCAACCTGCTGGATTACGGCTGCATCCGCATTTTCCCGCCTGCCTTCGTGAAGGGCGTGATCGACCTCTACATGGGCCTGCGCGACGACGACCAGGACCTCGTCGCCAAGGCCTACGAGGTGTGGGGCTTCCGCAATCTGAAGCCGGAGTTGATGGAGGTCCTCAACATCTGGGCGCGCTTCATCTACGGCCCGCTGCTGGACGACCGCGAGCGGGCGATCGCCGAGGGGGTGTCGCCCGGCCAGTACGGGCGCGAGCAGGCGTTCCGCGTCCACAAGGGCCTGAAGGAGAAGGGGCCGGTGACGATCCCCCGCGAATTCGTGTTCATGGACCGAGCCGCCATCGGGCTCGGGGGGGCGTTCCTGCACCTTGACGCCCGCCTGAACTTCCGCCGCATGTTCATGGACGCGCTGGGAGACGGATTCGACGTGGACGAAATGGCGGCGCGCCAGCGCGAGGCGCTTGAGCGGGCGGGGCTTTCGCGGCCCGGGGCGGGCTCGTGAGACGGGCCGGCGCGGCATGAAAGGGCGCCCTGCGCCATTGGGACCGATTGCCGGTTTGGGAGGATTGGGCTAAAGCCTCACGTGAGTGTTTTTACGAGAGGGCGATATGGCCGATTCCCACGCCACCCATGACGCCGCCGGTCACCCGGCGATGGACTACGCCGAGCACGAGAAGACCTACGAGATGTTCCTGGTGATGGCCAAGTGGGGCACGATCCTGTGCGTGGGCCTGCTGGTCTTCATGGCCGTCACTCTGCTCTGACGCCGGCGCCGCAGCGCGCCGCGTCTGCACGTCCGGCGTTTGCGCCGCATAGCCACACAGCATCGGGAACGTTCATCGAGCGGAGCCATCCATGCGCATAGCCGTGCCAGCCGAGACCGAGGGCAACGAGACGCGCGTGGCGGCGACGCCTGAGACTGTTCGCAAATTCAAGGCCCTGGGGGCGGACGTCACGGTGCAGGCCGGGGCCGGGCTCGCCTCCGGGATCAGCGACGCCGAGTTCGAGGCCGCCGGGGCCGCCGTCGCGTCCAGCGCGGCGGACGCCATGGCGGGCGCCGACGTGGTGCTGGGCGTGCGCCGCCCGTCCGCCGCGAGCCTTGCGGGCGTCAACCCCGGCGCGGCGGTGGTCGCGATCGCCGATCCATATGGCGCGGAGGGCGCGCTCGCCGAACTCGCGGGCGCCCACGTCAGCCTGTTCGCCATGGAGTTCATGCCGCGCATCACCCGCGCGCAGTCCATGGACGTGCTCTCTTCCCAGGCCAATCTGGCGGGCTATCGCGCCGTCATCGACGGGGCCGCCGAATACGGCCGCGCGCTGCCGATGATGATGACCGCCGCCGGCACGGTCCCGGCCGCCAAGATTTTCATCATGGGCGTCGGCGTCGCGGGCCTGCAGGCCATCGCGACCGCCCGCCGCATGGGCGCCATCGTGACCGCCACGGACGTGCGGCCCGCCACCAAGGAGCAGGTCGAATCCCTCGGCGCCAAGTTCCTCGCCGTGGAGGACGACGAGTTCCGGCAGGCGCAGACGGCGGGCGGCTACGCCAAGGAAATGTCGGCCGAGTACCGGGCCAAGCAGGCGGCCCTCACGGCTAGCCACATCGCCAAGCAGGACATCGTCATCACCACGGCGCTCATTCCAGGCCGGCCCGCCCCCAGGCTCATCACGGCCGACATGGTCGCCTCCATGCGGGCGGGCTCGGTCATCGTCGACCTTGCGGTCGAGCGCGGGGGCAATTGCGAACTGTCGTCGCCGGGCGCGGTCGTCGTCACGCCCAACGGCGTGAAGATCGTCGGGCGCCTCAACGTTCCCGGGCGGCTGGCGGCCACGGCGTCGGCCCTCTACGCCAAGAACCTCTTCGCCTTCGTCGAGACCATGATCGACAAGGACACGAAGGCGCTGGCGATCAAATGGGACGACGAGCTTGTGCGCGCCACGCTGCTGACGCGCGGGGGAGCCGTGGTGCATCCGAATTTCCTGCAGGCTGCGTGACGAAAACGTGAGACGGAGCCCCTCGCGGGGGCGCCGCTGGATTGCAAGAAGGGGCGCGTTGCATGTCCACTGATCCCATCATCCATGCGGCCGCCGGGGCTGCGGCGGTCGCAGGCGCGGGCGCCATCGATCCCTTCGTGTTCCAGTTCGCGATTTTCGCGATGGCGATCTTCGTCGGCTATTACGTGGTTTGGGCGGTGACGCCGGCGCTGCATACGCCGCTGATGTCCGTCACCAACGCCATCTCGTCGGTCATCGTTGTCGGCGCGCTCCTGTCGGTGGGGGTCAACGCCGGGGAGGCGGGCGAGAGCGGCGCGGGCTGGGCGAACCTGTTCGGGTTCATCGCGCTGGTGCTCGCGTGCGTGAACATCTTCGGCGGGTTTCTCGTCACCGAGCGCATGCTGTCCATGTACAAGAAGAAGGGCTGACGCCACATGAGCGCCAATCTCGCAGCACTTCTCTATCTTGTCGCCGGCGTGCTCTTCATCCTGTCGCTGCGGGGCCTGTCCTCGCCCGCAAGCTCCCGGCAGGGCAATCTGTTCGGCATGATCGGCATGGCGCTGGCCGTGCTCACCACGCTCGCCTACAGCCCCCCGTCGGGCCTGGGCAGCTGGCTGTACGTCGTGGGCGGCGTCGCCATCGGCGGCGGGATCGGGGCGTGGCGCGCGCGCACGGTGCAGATGACCGCCATGCCGCAGCTCGTGGCGTTCTTCCACGCGCTCGTCGGCCTTGCGGCCGTGCTGGTGGCGGCGGGCGCGCTCAACGCCCCGCAGGCTTTCGGCATCGGCGCGCCGGGGCGCATCCACACCGCCAGCCTCGTGGAAATGGCGCTGGGCGCGGCCATCGGGGCGATCACCTTCACGGGCTCCATCATCGCGTTCCTGAAGCTCGACGGGCGCATGTCCGGCAAGCCGATCATGCTGCCGCACAGGCACCTCATCAATTTCGCGCTGGCGCTGTGGCTGGCGTTGGTCATCATCGGGTTCACCATGAGCGGCAGCCAGGTGCTGTTCTGGCTCATCGTGGGCCTGTCGTTCGCGCTGGGCGTGCTGCTCATCATCCCCATCGGGGGCGCGGACATGCCCGTCGTGGTGTCGATGCTGAACTCCTATTCGGGCTGGGCGGCGGCGGGCATCGGCTTCACGCTCGCCAACCTCGCGCTCATCATCACGGGCGCGCTGGTGGGCTCTTCGGGCGCCATCCTTAGCTACATCATGTGCAAGGCGATGAACCGCTCGTTCATTTCCGTCATTCTCGGAGGCTTCGGGGGCGACAGCGAGGCGGCGAGCGGCGCGGTCGAAACGCGGCCCGTCAAGCAGGGCTCGGCGGACGACGCGGCCTTCATCATGAAGAACGCCTCCAAGGTCATCATCGTGCCCGGCTACGGCATGGCGGTGGCGCAGGCGCAGCACGCCTTGCGTGAAATGGCCGACCTTCTGAAGAAAGAGGGCGTGGAGGTGAAATACGCCATCCACCCGGTCGCGGGCCGCATGCCGGGCCACATGAACGTGCTGCTGGCGGAAGCCAACGTGCCCTACGACGAAGTGTTCGAGTTGGAAGACATCAACAGCGAGTTCGCCCAAGCCGACGTGGCGTTCGTGATCGGCGCCAACGACGTCACCAACCCGTCCGCCAAGACGGACCCGAAGTCCCCCATCTACGGCATGCCGATCCTGGACGTGGAGCGCGCCAAGACGGTGCTGTTCATCAAGCGCGGCATGGGCTCGGGCTACGCGGGCGTGGAGAACGAATTGTTCTTCCGCGACAACACCATGATGCTCTTCGCCGACGCCAAGAAGATGGTCGAGACCATCGTCAAGTCGCTGGGGCATTGAGAGGGCTGGGCAGCGCTGGCGGATGCGGGCATTGAAGACCTTCGTCATCGTCGTGGCGGGCGCCTATCTCGCGCTCGTCGCCGCGTTGTTCTTCATGCAGCGCTCGTTGCTCTATCGGCCCAACTCGGCCGACA
>JAQGJX010000036.1 GCA_028290405.1 Hyphomicrobiales bacterium | reverse complement strand
AATCCTGCGCTCCGCCCTTCACCGCCACGTAGCCGCGGTGATATAGCTGGTAGATGTTGTTCTCGACACCCCAACCCGTGCGCGCTTCGCGAACCAGGTCGGGGCGCAGCTCAGCAGTGATGATTTCGTCGACGCGGCCGCCGCCTTCCACCAGCACCGTGCCGTCGAAGTTGCAGAACATGCCTTCGCCCATGCTGTCGAAGCTGCCGTCGCTGCCGCACATGCAGACATTGGCCGTGTAGGCCAGGTTGCTGAAGGCGTTGGCCTGGTTGGTGATCTTCCAGGCGTGCCGGATCGGCGCCGTGTAGCCGGCGGTGCGGATGATGATCTCCGCGCCCTTGTACGCCGCCTCGCGCGCCATCTCGGGGAACATGCCGTCGTGGCAGATGACGAGGGCCAGCTTGCTGCCGTTGGGCCCGTCGCACACGGGGATCCCCAGGTCCCCGGGCTCCCATGGTTCGACCGGGACCCATGGATGCATCTTGCGGTAATAGAGGCGCAGGTCGCCTTGATCGTCGATGATGAGCCCGGTGTTGTAGGGATTGCCGTTCGGGTTGAACTCCATGATGGAGAAGCAGCCCCAGATGCTGTTTGCGATGCAGGCGCGGCGGAATTTTTCCACTTCCGGCCCGTCGAGACGGCACATGATCTGCGGGTTGGTGTCCATGCTCAGCCCGTGCAGGGCGTATTCGGGAAACACCACGAGGTCCATGCCGGAGAGGTTGCGGCGCGCCTTGCCGACGAGGTCGCAGATGCGATCTGCCTGGGCGCTCAGCTCAGCCTCCGTGGCCACGCTCGGGTTCTGCAATTGCACGAGGCCAATCACAACCCCGCCGGGCGACTTGTTCAATCCACCAAGGCCGCTCATCGCTCGCGTCTCCATCTGCTGTGCGGGCGGACGGCTTGCAAGAGCCGTACCGCACGACGGGGCGCGCCGCCCATTCACAAAGCCGGAAATACGGACGATACTGCGCGCAGCCTCCCTCAAGCGAGGCGCAGCGGGAGGTTTTCGTGAGCGACGCGACCATTGCGGACTGGGACGGCGATTTCTTCGACGAGGCGGTGCTGACGAACCCGGAGCCGTTCTACGCCGAGCTGCGGGCCCGCGGGCCCCTGGTGCGCCTGAGCCGCTACGACGTGCTCGCTGTGGGACGCTATCAGGAAACCTACACGATCTTCTCCGACTGGAAGCGCTTCGTCTCCTCGCGCGGCGTCGGCCTCACCGACTTCAAAAAGGAGAAGCCCTGGCGCCAGCCCAGCATCGTGCTGGAGGTCGATCCGCCCGAGCACACGCGCACGCGCACGGTGCTCAACCGCGCGCTTTCGCCCGGAGCCGTGAACCGGCTCAAGGACACGTTCCGGGCGGAGGCCGAGGCGCTGATCGACAGGCTGCTGGAGGTGGGCACGTTCGACGCGGTGCCGGACCTGGCGGAAGCGTTTCCCCTGAAGGTGTTTCCCGACGCCGTCGGCATTTCGCCCGAGGGGCGCGAGAACCTGCTGCTCTACGGCTCCATGGTGTTCAACGCGCTCGGTCCCGACAATGCCCCGCGCCGCGCCGCCATGGCCCACGCGCCCGTGGTGGTGCCGTGGATCAACCAGCGTTGCGCCCGCGAGGCCATCACGGCCGACGGGTTCGCCGCCACGATCTATCAGGGCGTGGAGCGCGGCGAGGTGAACGAGGTTGAGGCCGGGATGCTGGTGCGCTCCCTCCTGTCGGCGGGCGTCGACACGACGGTGACGGGCATCGGCAGCGCGCTGTGGTGCCTTGCGACGAACCCGGACCAGTACGCGCTGCTGCGCGCCGACGCCTCCCTGGTGCGGCCCGCTTTTGAAGAGGTGCTGCGATTCACCTCGCCGGTCTCGGCCTTCTGCCGCACGGCCAACCAGGACACGGAAGTGTCCGGCCTCTTTATCCCGGAGGGTTCGAAAATCCTCTGCATGCTGGGGGCGGCGAACCTCGACGAGAACAAATGGCCGGAGGCGCATCGCTTCAAGGTCGCGCGCAAGCCCACGGGCCATCTGGCGTTCGGCGTCGGCATCCACGGCTGCGTGGGCCAGACGGTGGCGCGGGCCGAGTCGGAAGCCGTCCTCTCCGTGCTGCGCGAGAAGGTCGCGACCATCGAACTGGCGGGCGAGCCGGTGTGGCAGGCCAACAATTCGATGCACCTGTTGAAGTCGCTGCCGATCAGGATCACCCGCGCCTGACGTTCGTCAGCCCATGGACAGGTGATCCTGACGGCGGGTCCAGCCCGTCACGCGCAGCTCGACGATCGAGAACGCCGCGTAGAGCGCGACGCCCATGACGGCGAGGATCAGCAGGCCGGCGAAAACCAGCGGCACGTCGTAGCGCGAGGAGGCGATCATCATCAGGTTGCCGATGCCGCGATTGGACGCCACCGTCTCGGAGATCACGGTGCCCACGAAGGCCAGCGTGACGGCCACTTTCAGCGAGGCGAAAAAGTAAGGCATGGCGCGCGGCAGGCCGACGTTCAGCAGGATGTCGGTCTTGGTGGCGCGCAGCGTCTTCATCACGTCTTCGAGCTCCGGTTCCGTCGTGGCCAGCCCCGTGGCCACGTTCACCACGATGGGGAACAGGCAGGTGATCGCCGCCGTGATGATGGCGGGAGCCGTGCCGGCGCCGCACCACAGAACCAGCAGCGGGACCACGGCCACCTTGGGAATCGACGCAAAGCCGATGAGCAGCGGGTAGGCCACGTCATAGGCGATCTTCGACGAGCCGATGAGCACGCCGAGCAACACGCCCGCCACGATGCCGATCCCGAAGCCCACCATGGTCGTGTAGATGGTCTGGAACGCGTGCGGCCAGATGCCGGGCGCTTCGGTCCACAGGGTCATAAGGACCTGCGAGGGCCGGGGCAGCACGATGTCGCGGATCTGGAAGATCACGCAGATCAGCTCCCAGGCGATGAAGAACCCCACCAGAAGCGACGTGGAGGCGAGGCGGATGCGGGCTTGCGAACTCATGCGGCAGGCTCCGCCTTGGGGCGCACCGAGACGATCAGCTCGCGCAGGCGCTGGGTGAGGGCGACGAAATCGGGACTGTAGGTCATGTCGATGGTGCGCGGGCGGGGGAAGTCCACGGCGCAATCCTCCACCACATGGCCGGGCCGCGCCTTCATGACAAGGATGCGGTTGGCGAGATAGCTCGCCTCCTTGAGGTCGTGCGTGACGAGGAGCACCGTGGGCCGCCGGGCGATCCACAGGTCCTGCATGATGGCCCACAATTCCTCGCGGGTGAACTGGTCGAGCGCCCCGAAGGGCTCGTCCAGCATCAGCAATTCGGGATCGTGGATCAGCGCGCGGCAGAGGGAGGCGCGCTGCAACATGCCGCCCGACAACTCCCACGGGTATTTGTCCGCGAAGCCCTTCAGGCCCACCTGGTTCAGCAGGTCGTCGGCGCGGTCGCGAAATTCCGTGTTGCGCTTGGCGCGGAACTCGCCGCGAAAGGGCGGCACGATCTTCAGCGGCAGGAGAACGTTGTCGCGCACGCGCATCCACGGCAGCATGGTGGGGTTCTGGAACGCCATGCCGACCCGCACGGGCTCGGCGCCGACCTCGCGGCCCGCCACGAACACCCAGCCGGACGAGGCCTTCAGCAGGCCGGACACCATCTTGAGAATGGTGGACTTGCCGCAGCCCGAAGGGCCTACGAGGGCGACGAAATCGCCCTTTTCCATGCGCAGGTCCGTGGGCGCGAGCGCAGTGACGGCGCGCTCGCCGCGCCCGTAGGTGACGGAGGCGCCTTGCAGCTCCACGAATGTGTTGGCGCGGGGAATGGCGGTCATCGCGCGCCTGCGCCCGCTGGCGCCTGAAGCACGGCCTGCATGGTCTGGTCCGTGTGCAGCGGCTGCGGTTCGGGCATGGCCTGGATGGCGTGGACCGAGCGGCCCCAGCCGCGCGTCTCCTCGACGAGCGTGCGGTGCTTCATGGCGAAGCGGCCGCGCACCAGCGTATGAATCGGCAGGCCGCACATGTCGCGTCCGTGCCAGGGCGAAATGCGCGAGCGCGACTGGATCTTCGCGTCATCCACGCTCCAGCGGGCGCTCAGGTCCACCAGGGCGATGTCCGCGTCCGCGCCGGGCTGGATCACGCCCTTGTGGGGCAGCAGGCCCCATGCCCTGGCGGGGTTGAACGAACTCCAGCGCACATAATCGGTGAGCGACGCGCGGCCCTTGGCGACCTCCGTCAGCATGGCGGGGCGCTGGGTCTCGACGCCCGGAAATCCGCAGTCCACGCTCCAGATGTTCGCGCGGGTCTTTTCTTCCGGCGTGTGGGGCGCGTGGTCCGTCGCGATCATGTCGATGAGGCCGCTTTGCAGCGCGTCCCAGATCGGCTGCTGGTTCTCGGCCTCGCGCACGGGCGGATTGACGCGGATGATCCCGCCCAGACGCCCGTAATCGTCCGCCGACAGGAAGAGATATTGCGGGCAGGTTTCGCCCGTGATGTCCACGCCGCGGGCCTTTGCGTCCGCCAGCGGCTTGAGTTCGGCTGCGGACGAGATGTGCAGCACGTGAATGCGCGCGCCGGTCCATTCGGCGAGGATCGCCGCGCGCGCCACCGCTTCCACGGCGACGACGGCGGGGCGTGCGGCGAGGTGCGCTAGCGCGTCCGTGCGTCCCGCCTGCGTGAGCCGTTCCTGCCTGCGCTCCATGATGGAATTGGTCTCGGCGTGAAGCGAGACGCGCTTGCCGGTGGGCGCCACGACCTCGAAGGCTTCCAGCATCGCGCCGGTGGACGGGGAGGGGATCGCCCCGAACGTGTTGCCCATGTAGAGCTTGAAGCCGATCACGCCGCCCGCCACGAGGTCCGGGACGTGCTCGATCGTGTTCTCGCCCAGCAGGCCATAGAGGCCATAGTCCACGTAGGCCTTGGCGCTCGCGATGGCGTGCTTGTCCGCAAGGATCTGCGCGTTGGCTGTCGGCGGGATGGTGTTGGGCATGTCGAACACGGTCGTCACGCCGCCGAACGCGGCCGCCGCCGTGCCGCTCGCCCAGTCTTCCTTGTTGGGATAGCCGGGATCGCGGAAGTGCACGTGCACGTCGATGGCGCCGGGCATGAGGTGCAGGCCCGCGGCGTCCAGCGTTTCGCGCGCGGCCGGCATGGAGTCCTTCGCTCCCACGGCGAGGATCTTGCCCTCGTGGATAGCCACGCTGGCCGGGAAGGCCGCCTCGTGGGTGACCACGATGGCGTTGTCGATGACGAGATCGGCGATCATGGAAGCGCTCACAGCATGGCCCAGCCGCCGTCGATCGGCAGATCGACTCCGGTCAACTGGCGGGAAACGTCACTGGCGAGAAACAGGCAGGCGTTGGCGACGTCCGCGTCCGTGGTGACGCGGCGCAGGGCGTAGTCGGCCGCGTGGCGCTCCATGGCTTCTTCGAGCGTGATGCCGAGCGTCTTCGCCATGTTGGCGCACACCTTGTCGCGGAAGCGCGGGCCGTCCACCATGCCCGGGGCCGCATAGTTGACGTTGATGTTGTGCTGCCCCACCTCCAGCGCGAAGCTTTTGGTGATGCCGCGCAGTCCCCATTTGGAGGCCGAATACGCCATGCGGCCGGCGCGCCCGCGCATGCCGAACGTGCCGCCCACGTTGACGATCTTGCCATAACGCTGCGCGATCATGGCGGGCAGCACCGCATGCATGGTGTGGAAGCAGCCGTTCATGTTCAGCGTGACGATCTCGTCGAACTCCTCGGCGCTGGTCTGCGCCCCGGTCTTGCCGATGGGGCCCGAGCCGCCGGCGATGTTGACGAGAATGTCGATCCGGCCGAACGCCGCGAGAGCGGCCTGCGCGGCGCTCTCGCATTGTTCAGCCTTGGTGAGGTCGCAGGGAACCACGACGGCTTCGACGCCCATGGCGCGGACCTCGGCGGCCACCGGTTCTATGGCCGCCGTGTCGCGCCCCACGAGGGCCAGCTTGCAGCCTTCCGCCGCAAAGGCCTTCGTGACGCTTGCGCCCATGCCTTTCGCGGGGCCTGTGATGAAGGCCACGCGATCTTTCAACATCAAATCCATCGAAACGCTCCCCGCGCAGGCTTTTCCTAGAACAGCTTCTTCAACCGGTCGGCGAGCGGCGGCAGGAACTCGGGCGTGAAGATGTCGCCGACGGCGGGCGTGCGCGGCAATTGGCCGATCGCCACCAGCGTGTCGATGGAGCGCTTCAGCCGCTCGGGATCGACGTCGCCCATGCCGTACTTGGCGAGTTCGGGATGGTTCATCTCCGAGCGCAGCGTGGCGTCGAACAGCGCAAGATCCACCGCAGGCTTGATGAGCGGCTCGCGCTTGCGCACGGAGGCGATGGCGGCGTCCGGGTCCTTGATGGCGGCGATAATGCTTTTGTTGATGGCCCGCAGGAAGCCCTTCACGGCCTCGGGGTTCTCCTTCACGAGCTTGCGCGAGGCGATGATCGAGTTGGAATACAGGTCGAGGCCATAGTCGCCGTACGCGATGTAGCGCAATTGCTCGTCCTGCACGCCCATGTTGCGCGCCGAGAAGCGGATGGTGTTGATGTAGCCGAACACGGCGTCCACCTGGCCCTGCATCAGCATCTGCTCGCGCAGATTGGGCGCAAGGTTGGTGATCTTCACCTGGGCGCAGTCGATCTTCGTGGCCTTGCAGAAGGCGGGGAAGAGCTTCAGCGCGCCGTCGTTCGCGGCGCCGCCGAGCGTCTTGCCGACGATGTCCGCAGGGCTCTTGATGGGGCTGTCGGCCTTCACCGCCAGGGTGAACGGCGGCTGGTTGTAAAGCACGCTCACCGCGATGGGGGCGTCCTCGGGCTTCTTGGCGGCGAGTTCGATGAGGGCGTTGATGTCGCCGAAGCCCATGTCATAGGCGCCGTTGGCGACGAGCGGCACGGCGGCGCCGGACCCGTTGCCCTGGTCCATGGTGACGTCGAGCTTCTCGGCTTTGAAATAGCCGAGGTCTTCGGCCAGGAAGAGCATGCCCTGCGGCCCCTGATACTTCCAGTTCAGCACCATCTTGATCTTCGTTTGCGCCAGCGCGGGCGCCAGCGCGGACGAGATGGCGACGACGCCCGATGCGAGCGCGCAGGACGCGAGCAGGGCGCGAAACGATGTGCGAAGACCTCTGAATGGCATCGGCTTCAATCCTTCTTGGCTGTCACAGGGGCGAGGGCGGCGGTCACCGCGGCGCTGGTGGCGCAAGCGCCATGCAACAGCGGGACCAGAAACAGGATGGCGTCGCGCACATACGCGGGAGAGCAGGTGGCGCACGCGTCTTCCACCAGCACGCAGGAGTAGCCGCGCACGGCTGCGTCGCTCAGCGTGGCGAAGACGCAGCGGTCGATGTTGACGCCCGCGAAGAAGAGCGTCTCGACGCCCCGGTTGCGCAGCAGGCTGTCGAGCGCGTTGTCATAAAAGCCCGTCAGGCGGTTCTTGTGGACGATCAGGTCCGCTGGGTCGGGCGTCAGTTCGTCGATGTTGCGCGCGCCCCATTCGCCCTGGACGAGGATGCGGCCATCGCCTGACGGGGAGGGGTCGCCGTAGGTGGGGCGCTTGCCGTTCAGCCCGCCCTTGCGCTTGATCGTGTCGGGCATGTCCCCCGCGTCCGGCCGCACGCCCCAGTTGAGCCAGATGACGGGAACGCCCGCCTCGCGCATTGCGTCCGAGAGGTCGCGGATGGCGGGCGCGACCGCCCGCAGGGGCGAGACGTCCACGCCGCTGGCGGGAAACCAGCCCTGCGGGTGGATGAAGTCGTTCTGCATGTCGACGACGATGAGCGCCGCGCGGCTGAAATCGACGTCCAGGGGCGCAGGATTGGCGGCGAGCACGCCGGTCCGGGGCGCAGCCGCCGTACGGATGGACAAGGCTTGGGGACGATCGTTCACGCGCGCCTTGCTCCTGTGCCGCCAGACTCCGACCGGGCCAGACTAGGCCGTGCCAGCGCATCGTTCCATTGCCGTTTTGCGTGTACACTGTTGCCGAAACGGCATCGCTCACCGGACGCTCCGCCCCATGCGCCATTTGAAGACCCTGCGTTATTTCGATCAGGTCGCCCGGTCCGGCTCCATCCGCAAAGCCGCCGAGGCCATGAACGTGACGGCTTCCGCCCTGAACCGGCGCATCATGGACATCGAGGAGGAGCTGGGCGCGCAGCTCTTCGAACGGCAGGCCCGGGGCATGCGGCTGACGGCCGCCGGCGAGGTGTTCGTGCGCTTCGTGCGCAACCAGTTCGCGGAAGCCGAGCGGATGCTCTCGCAGATCGAGGACCTGAAGGGCCTGCGGCGCGGCGTGGTGCGAATCGCGAGCAGCCAGGCGCTGGCGCACGGTTTCCTGCCGGAGGTCATCAGCACGTTCCAGCGGGCCTATCCGCTCATCACCTTCGAGGTGACGATCAGCGATCATGAGCGGGCCATGCAGGCGCTCTCGACCCTGGAGGTGGACGTGGTGCTGGTTTTCCGCCCGCCGCACCTGCCTAATTTCCAGCCATTGCTCACCATCCGGCAGCGTTTGTGCGCGCTGATGGGGCAGGATCATCCGCTCGCGGCCCGTGACGTGCTGCGCCTCGCGGACTGCCGCCAGTATCCCCTCGCGCTGCCCGAACGGAGCATCGGCGGGCGCCAGCTTCTGGACGAGGTGACGGCGCGCACCGGCGTGGCGCTGAAACCCTCGATCCAGTCGAATTCCTTCGAATTCCTGCGCGGTTACCTTCGCCGGAGCGAGACCATCTCGTTCCAGATCGAGGTGGGGGCCTTGCCGGATTACCTCGAGGGCTCAGGCGTGGTGCGGCGGCCTATCGACGACCGGGACATGCCCGCCGCCGACCTCGTGCTGGGGCAGTTGCGCGGGCGCAACCTGCCGGTCGCGGTGGCGATTTTCTGCGAGCAACTGAAGAGCTCCCTGCGCGCGCTCGCAGGCGACCCGCCGCCGGCGCTTGCGGCCCGGGCTTGATATGCTAAACCCCAAGCTCACATCGAAGGAGTTTTGACATGAGCGAGCTGCGGGTCGTCGCCGGGGGTTTTGAATTCGGCGGCCGTTTCGAGGATGCGCTTGCGCCCGCGACCTGCGCCGCTTTTCGCGCCCGGTTGCCGTACGAGAGCCAGGTGATCCACGTGCGCTGGAGCGGCGAGGGCGTGTGGATTCCGCTCGGCGACTTCCAGTTCGGCGTCGGCTACGAGAACGCCACGAGCTATCCTGCGCCGGGCCAGATCATCCTGTATCCGGGCGGCGTCAGCGAAACGGAGATCCTGCTGGGCTACGGCGCCGTGCAGTTCGCCAGCAAGGCCGGCCAGCTCGCCGGCAACCATTTCATCACGCTGACGACCGGCCTTGAGCAGCTTCCTGCGCTGGGCAAGAAGGTGCTGTGGCAGGGCGCGCAGAAGATCGTCTTCTCGCTCGCCTGAGCTACATCCACTTGGGAACGGTCGTGCGCTCGAAGGTCGCGAGGCCTTCGAGCAGGCGCGCGGGGTCGGACTCCAGCACGATGCTGCCCCGATGCGCGGCAGGCAGGAACCTCTCGGCGATCATGTGGTCGATGAACCCCATGAACGGCTGGTAATAGCCGTTGACGTCGAAGAGCCCCGCGGGCTTGTCGAAATCGCCGAGCTGGTTCAGCGTCCACACCTCCATGAATTCCTCAAGGGTGCCGATGCCGCCCGGCAGCGCCACGAAGGCGTCGGCCTCTTCGGCCATGCGCAGCTTGCGCAGGCGCATGCCGTCCACGATCTCGTGCTTCGTGAGTCGCTCATGCAGATGTCCCTGGTCGGCCAGGCGCTTGGTGATGACGCCATGAACGCGCCCGCCCGCCCGCAGGGCGGCGTCCGCCAGCACGCCCATCAGGCCCTTGTGGGTTCCGCCGTAGACCAGCGTCACGCCAGCCTTGCCGATCGCCTCGCCAAGGTCGCGCGCGGCGTTCAGATAAGTGTCGCCCGCGCCGGTGTTGGAGCCGCAGAACACGGCGATGGAACGAAGCGTGCGGGACATGCGGGCGGCCTCCGGGATGCGATGCTTGAGCGTATCGCACGGCGCCGCGCGTGCGTCATCCCCGCCCGCGGGGCGCGAGGATTCAAGCGCAGGGTTTCCCGCGCCCCGATTTTTACGTTTCGTTAATTTGAAATTGCGCCCCGGCCCGCGCGCGCCTACAAAGGTTTCGCGTAGGTGCTCAGGGTGAAGCCTGAGTAAACGGGAAGTCGGATCAAACCGCGCTGCCCCCGCAACTGTGAACGGCTGGCTGCTTGCCACTGGACGGAATTCGTCTGGGAAGGTCTGCAGCGCGTACAGCCGTCGAGCCAGGATACCGGCCTGCGACACATGCAACCTAATGCCGACGGCGGGTCGGCTGGAGGATCATATGTCGAAGCCCACATGGGGCGCGGCCACGCTGGCCGGCGCTTCTCTATTCGCATGCTCGTCTTTTTACGCATGCACGGCCGCAGCCCAGAGCGCGGCGGACACGCTCCCCGAAATCACCGTAACGGCCATTCGCGACGAACAGGCGATCCAGAAGACCGGGTCGGCCGTCACGGTCATCTCCCGCGAGGAGATCGAAACGGCGGGTCCCCGGTCGTTCAAGGACGTTCTGCAAGGCGTGCCGGGCGTCACGATCAACGAAACGTCCGGTCCCGGTTCCACCAGCACCGTCTATCTGCGCGGTTCGGACTCGCGGCATACGCTGGTGCTGATCGATGGCGTGCGGGCGAACGATCCCTCGTCCACCGGCGGCGAAGTGGACTTCGCGTTGCTGGCGCCCATCAACATCGAGCGCATTGAAGTTCTGCGCGGGCCGCAGTCCGCGCTGTACGGTTCGGACGCCATCGGGGGCGTCATCAACATCATCACCCGCAAAGGCGAGGGGCCGGCGCGCACCGTTGTGCGCGCGGAAGCGGGCTCCTACGGGACCCTCGCGACGAGCGCCGGCGTGTCCGGCTCCACGAAGGACGTCAGCTATTCGTTCGTGCTGAACCAGTTTCGCACCAACGGTTTCTCGCGTTATGCGGCCGGGCGCGAGAACGACGCCACTGCGCGCCAGGCGGCCTCCGGGCGCGTGTCGTATCGCGCCAACGAATGGTTGACGCTGGAGGCGGGCGGAACCGCCCTGCGCACGCAGATCGAATATGACGCCGCCTATGGATTGCAACCGGATTCCGCGTCGAACTCGCGCGGCTTCGTGGGGTCGGCCTTTCAACGCGCCATCATCGAGTATGGCGACGGCAAGTTGACGCTCACCGCGTCCCAGAGCCAGACGCGGCGAAACTACACGGCCGTCTCGCGCGACCTGTACAGCGCGAACTGGGACGACCTGAACGAACCGGTCTATGTCGCCGATTACCTGTCGAGGCTGCGCTACGTGGGCGCGCGCTTTGGAACCGAGGCTCAGAACGATCTGCGGCTCGGGGCTTTTGGGCAGCTCACGACGGGCGTTCGCTATGAAACCGAGAAGGCGACCTCCAAAATCGAGGATATCCTGCCGGCCGCGAAAGTCACTCCCGGCGGAGGGAGCCAGAGCACGGGTTCAGCGTACGCGCTCTATTCGGTGTCGCTGTTCAACAGGCTTCATCTTTCGGCGGGCGGCCGCGTGGACAACGTGTCGACGTCCGGCGCGTTCTGGACCTATCGCCTGACGGGCGCCTACGTGATCGACGAAACGGGCACGAAGGTGCGGTCGTCTTTCGGGACAGGGGCGAAATCGCCCTCGCTCTATCAGCTTGCGGACCCGCTCTACGGCAACCCCAACTTGCGGCCGGAGACGTCGCGCGGGTGGGACATAGGCGTCGACCAATATCTGTGGGACAGGCGCCTCAAGGTTTTCGTCACCTATTTCGACACCCGGATGCAAAATCTCATCACGGCGGATGCGCCTCTTTATCACTACTATAATGTTGCGGCCGCCAGCGCGACCGGCGTTGAGTTCGGCGCGGAGATCCAGCCTGCCGACGTGCTGAAGGTGCGCGTGTCCTACACGCACCTGACGACGAAAGACCTGTCGGCCGGGCGCCCGCTGCTCAGCGGCTTGCCCTTGTTGCGCAGGCCCGCCAACGAGGCGCGGGCGTCGCTCGCGTGGACGCCGACGGCGGCTCTCGTGATCGAGCCCGTCATCCGCATCGTCGGCGCGCGGGACGACGTTTATTACAATGAAACCGCCTATCAGTCGGAGCGGGTCCGGCTCGCTTCGTTCGTGCGGTACGACCTGCGGGCGGAATACAAGGTCAGCGACAGCGTGAGCGTGTTCGCGCGCGGCGAGAACCTGACCGACAAGCGCTACGTCGAAGCCTTCGGCTTTCGGCAGACCGGACGCGCCGCCTATGCAGGCTTCACCAGCGCGTTCTAGCTGAGCCCGCTGCAGGGCGCGCGTTTGCGCGCTCTGCCGGGCGCATCAGTCCTTCTTCTCTGACGCGTCGCGCAGCAGCCGCCATGTGTCCCACTCGCTCTTGCGTGCGGTGTTGGCGCTTTCCATGCGCGCCTGCATGTCCGCCGCGTTCGGGAGTTCGGCGAGGCGGCGCAACTGCTCGAACAGCATGTGGAACTGCGCGACGGCGATCTCCGTGTGGGCGACCAGAAACTCGACCGGGAGGAACATGTCGTTCGCCTGCCGCTCGTCGTTCTCGCGCTTGGCCTTGTCGATCAGCACTTCAAGCTGGTCTAGGGGAATGTTGAGGCTGCGCGCGAAGCGTTGCACCTCGGCGTGCTCCTCGTCCGACAGCACGCCGTCGGCGAGCATTCCCGAGAGCTGGTTTTCCACCGCCTGACGCTGCGACTGCATTTCATGCATGAACGCCGAGGACAGGATGGACGCGGGAATGGCGAAGAGGCCGATGCCCATGAGCGCCATGACGGTCGTCATCAGGCGCCCCATGGGGGTGATGGGCGAAATGTCGCCATACCCCACGCTGGCGAGCGTGATCACCGCCCAATAGATTGCCGTGGGAATATTCTCGAACTTGTCCGGCTGGGCGTCATGTTCGAAGAGGTAGCCAAAGCTCGCCGCGAGGATGACGAGCAGCATCATGCAGAACGCCGAGGCGGCGATCACGGGAAGTTCGCGCCGCACGATGGAGAACAGCGTCGACGTGGAGCCGCTGTAGCGCGCAAGCTTGAACAATCGCATGAGGCGGAAGGAGCGCAGGAACCGCAGGTCGATCAGGTGATGCAGGAAGATTTCGAGAAAGAACGGCAGAATGGCCAGAAGGTCGATGAGCGGCGCCGGACCTCGCGCGTAGTTCACGCGGCCGCTGAGCCACTTCTGGAATTTCGGCTCCTCCACGCAGGAGTAGAAGCGCATCATGTATTCAATCGAGAAGACCAGCACCGCGATGGCGTCGAGCGCGACGAACTCCACAGCCAGGTTGTAGAAGATGGAGTCGACCGACTCGAGAATGACGGCGAGCACGGACAGCAGCACCCAGCCGACGATGAACAGCTCGTAATAACCGTGCAGCTTTCCGCCGTAGGCGCTGGGGAAGGCGAAGGCGTGGACCTTCTGGCGGAAGGTGCGGCCCTTGTTCAATTGCGCGAACTCGTGGAACGCCGGCAGAAGCACCCGCATGAGCTTGAGAATGCGCAACATGCGAAGGATGCGCAGCAGGCGCAAGTCCAGCGCGACGAACGCCGACAAGAGGAACGGCAGGATGACCAACAGGTCCACGAGGGCGAAGAACGTTCGCGCATAGGCCAGGCGCGGGAACCGGCTGGCGGAGAAAGCGGGATCGGCCGGGGCGATGAAAAGCCGCGCCGCGTATTCGGTGGTGAAGATCACCATCGACAGCATTTCAAAGTAATGAAGCTGTCGTTCGTAGGGATCGAACGCCGGGATCGTCGTCAGGATCATCGCGGCGAAATTGGCGATGATGAGCAACGACAGCCACATCTCGATCTTCTCGCCGCGCGCTGAACCGTCGCCGGCGTCGTACAGCCAGCGATAGAGGCGCTCGCGTATGCGAAGCGGCGCGTGGCCGACGGGGTTTGCGTGCGCGTCCATGGGTGAGCTCCGCGCTAGAAGGCGAGGTCGGCGGCGACCTTGATGGGATGAAAGCCACGGCCGCAGACCGTGACGCGAAGGAGCAAGGCCTTGCCGGCGGGCTCTGCGTCGTCGATGGCCGAATAGGAGATCGAGGCGGCGCCTGAAGGCTGCGCGCCCTTGTCGATGACGATGCTGCCGACGCTGCTGATGTCGCTGATGTCGCATTTTGGCGAAAACAACGGGCGGGTCGCGTCGAACGGGTTGAGCATGCCGAACGCAGGGCCGCCCTGCCGCGACAGCGCCGCTCGGCAGGCCTGCCAGGTCGTGGCTCCCGGCTTGCGGCACTCGGCGGGCTCGAACGCGGCGTCGGCGCGCTTCTCGCCCACGTCCTTGATCCAGGCCACGATCGCCTCTGCGTCGCGCTTCACGACTTCGATGCGCAGGGATTCCTGCATCGAATGGACCCCCAGATAAATAACGAACACGCTCACCGCCGTGGCGACGAACAGGAACCCGTAGTCGGCGCCCTTCAGGCCTTTGAACGCCCCGGCGAGGGCGCGCAGCACGGGGAATTGCGGACGCCACGCGAACCGCCGCCCCTTGGATTTTGCGGGCTGCGCCGCGTGGCCGGCGCCCGCTCCCGCGCTCTCGCGGACCGCCATCCAGATCCTCAGCAGTTCGATGCGGTCGTCATGGTCGAGGGTCTTGGCGGACTTGGCCGCGCCGCCTGATCCGAGCGCCTCCTTGATGTCTTCGAGCGCGCTCGCCCGCTCTGGCGCGCTGAGCATGGCGAAGTTTGTGTTGCGATGCTTGGCGATCAATGGATGAGGCATGACGTGCGCCCTGTGCGGCCAGCCGGCCCGAGTGCGCGGCTGGATCGCGCGCTCCCAGCGGGAGCTGCGCGGTCAGGGTAGAGGCGCGGGTATAAATTGTTAAGTTTCCTAACCTCAAAAAAGTGCGTAATTTCCAATATAATTCAATGCTCAAGCGCTATGGCTCAAGGCGTGTTGGCGTTTAGCTTGCGTCCATGTTTTGCATGCTTGCTTTCCTTTAGTGCGAATAGACATGACTGCGTTACCCGGTTACGTTTGAGGGGCGGGCCTTTGGTCCGGAAGCTCTCAACGGGCGAACGCCATGTGGTCACAAGTCGCTGTCCGCACCTGTGGACTCCTCGCCTGCGTCGCGTCAGCCCTGCTGGTGCGCATGTTGATCGAACCCATCTATCCGCAAGCGTTGCTGGCGGCGACGTTCTTTCCCGCGGTCGCCGCGCCGGCCATTTTCTGGGGCTGGCGCTATGGGGCCGCGGCGCTCACGCTCTCGTTGCTCGCCGTGTGGTTTCTCCAGTTTCACGTCTCCGACAGCCCCGCCGTCGATACCCAGACCCAGCACGCCAACCTTGTGATCTTCTTCCTTGTGGGGGCGATGCTCGTGTGGCTGGGCGGTCGCACGTTCGCGCTGGGGCGCAGCTCCACTGCGTCCGCCGAAAGCTGGCGGCAGCTCGTGGAGCGGCTGCCGGTGCCGGTGGTGGTGCGCGCGCAGGACGGGCGGTTCATCGTGGTCAGCGACGGCTGGGTGGAACGCACAGGGTATTCGCGCGGCGAATTGCAGACGTTGAAGGACTGGGTGCGTTTGGCTTATCCGCAGGCGCCGCAGGAAGTGGAGGCCCGCATCGTCGGGCACGGCGCGGTGGCCAGCATCGCCCCGGGAGACAAGACGTCCCTGCCGTACAAGCTGAAGACGGCGGACGGCAAGGTCCTCATCTGGGAGTTCATCGGGCTTCCCATGTCGGGCCTGCTCGACAAGGATCCGCACATGATGACGGTCGCCATCGACCGCACGGAGCAGGAGGAGCGCGAGCAGCAGTTCCAGCTTGTCGTGCGCGAGTTGAACCATCGCCTGCGCAACATGATCACGGTGGTGCAGTCCACCGTCATCCAGGTGCTGCGCAACACCGACGACAACAAGCTTGCGAGCGCCCGCATCGCGGACCAGCTGGGCGCCCTCGTGAAGGCGTACGACCTCATCATGAAGCGCGAGGCGGCGGTGACCTTGCTGGACCTCGTCAAGCTCGAGGCGGACGCGCACGGCAAGGAAGACCGCATCCAGATCGTCTGTCCCGACTTGCAGGTGAGCTCGCAGGCCGCGTTGCCGCTGGCTCTCATCCTGCACGAGATCACCACGAATTGCGTGAAGTACGGCGCGTGGTCCAACGAGGCGGGGCATGTGCGCGTGACGGTGACGCGCGACTTTGCGTCCGGCCAGGTTCTGGTGCGTTGGGACGAGCTGGGCGGCCCCAGGCCCGCCGCCTCCGAACGCACGGGCTTTGGCACCCATCTCATCACGCGGGCCACCCGCGCGCTGGGCGGGAAAGCCGAGATCAGCCCGCTGGAAACCGGTTTTTGCTATGCGATCGGTCTTCCGGAAAGTTCGTTGAACCCGAAGGCCATCCTCAAGGCGCAGCCGCCGCCGCGCAAGCTGACGCCGCACGCCGGAGAAGCCATTGCGTGAGCCTGGTAGCGCCATGGCGAGCGGGCGCGCCGCTCGCCATGGGCCGTCCGTGCGGGCCGCTTAGCGGCGGCAGACGCGATAGCCGCGCGAGTCGATGTAGCAGCGCGAACGGCGCGGGCGCGTGGCGTCCGCCACCACTGCGCCGCCGGCCGCGCCGATCACGCCGCCGACCACTGCGCCGCCAGCCGAGCCGGTCGCCAGGCCGCCAATGACCGCGCCCGCCGCGCCGCCCAGACCCGCCCCAACAGCGACCCGTTCCTGACGCGGCGAGCAACCCGCGAGAGCCACCGTGGCTAAAATGACGAGAACAATCTTTTTCATGCGAACCTCCGTTTATGAAGGCCCGCATCATCAATGTTCCCAAGCGAAACCGCAAGCACGGCTTTTAGCGCGCGAACGTAACCTTAATCTGCGCCTTTGCGGCTCACGCCGGCGCCTGGGCGGCGGGATCCACGGTCGCGTCGTGGCGGAAGATCCAGTCGCGGTCGAGCGGGGGCGGGGCTGGGGACTTGCGATTGTTCTCGAACTGCTGGCGCGCCTGAAGCTGGACGCGGCTCGCGCGCGGCCGGCGCTCCTGGTCGTAGGCCTCCAGGGCGGCGAGCGGGTCGCCCGGGCGGCTGGCGAGATGGCGCGCGACGGCGTAACCGTCCTCCATCGAGATGGCGGCGCCCTGCGCCAGCGTGGGCATCATCGGGTGGGCGGCGTCACCCAGCAGGGTCACGGCGCCGTGGGTCCACTTGGGCAGCGGATCGCGGTCGTAGATGCCCCATTTGAAGCTTTGGCCCACCTGCGCGAACACGTTCAGCAACGCCTCGTTCCAGCCCGCGTAGGCAGAGAGCATCTCCTGCGCGCTCGACGGCACGGACCAGGATTCGTCCACCCATTCCTCCCAGACACGGCCGGCGAAGATGTTCATCATCTCGCCGCCGCGGATGGGATAGCAGATCACATGGCCCGTCGGCCCAAGCCAGGCGACGTATTCGTCGCGCTCGATGGCGACGGAGCCGCCCGGCCCGATTCGCTTGGGCCAGAGGTCGATGGGCACCATGGCGCGCCAGCAGATCTGGTTGGTGAAGCGGGGCTTGTCGGCCCCGAAGATCTGGCGGCGGACGACGGAATGGATCCCGTCCGCGCCGATCACCACGTCCGCCTCGCGCTGCGATCCATCCGCGAAGCGCACCACGACGCCGCCGGGCGTGGCTTCAAACCCGGTGCATTCCGCCTGGAGATGAATGCGGTTCTCGGGCACCAGGCGCGCCAGCAGGGCGTGCAGGTCGGCGCGATGGGCGGTGAAGTACGGGGCGCCGTAGCGCTCCTGCGAGATGGACCTGAGGGGCTCGCGATAGTTCAGTTCGGCGGTGTCGTAGCGCACGGACACGATGTTCAGCGGCTCAGCGGCGGTCTTGCGCAGCTCGTCCAGAAGGCCAAGCGCGCGCGCGACCTTGAGGGCGTTGGGGCCCAGCTGCAGCCCGGCGCCGACTT
The DNA here is from genome assembly GCA_028290405.1 of Hyphomicrobiales bacterium. Lineage (GTDB taxonomy): Bacteria > Pseudomonadota > Alphaproteobacteria > Rhizobiales > Beijerinckiaceae > Terripilifer. Next base: position 31,228 of record JAQGJX010000036.1, on the reverse strand, counting down.
CGCCCATCGCGGGCGCGCGCTCATAGACCTCCACGTCGAACCCGTGCTGGATCAGGGCCCCGGCCGCCGTGAGGCCCCCGATGCCTCCGCCGATGACGATCACCTTAAGGGGGCGTTGCGCTGCTGCAGAACTCAATGTCGATCCTCCCGTGGGGACTGCGCCGCAAGGCGCATTCATTTGGGCGGACAATACAGTTCGATTTGCCCGGCGCAATCCTTTGTGCGATGGACGAAAGACCCGAGGCGGCTGAAACAAGGACCGCCCGCAGATCGTACATGGAGGGAGACGTCATGGGTCGCGCCGCGCATCTTTTTGCAGCCAGCTTCATCATGGCGGCGTCCTGCGCCGCGCCTGCGCTGTCGCAGGAGTTTCCGCAGGGAAACGTCAATTTCGTCGTGCCGTTTCCCGCCGGCGGAACAGTGGACCTGGTGGGCCGGGCCATCGCCAAGAATCTCGCCACGCTCTGGGGCAAGCCGGTTCTGGTGGTCAACAAGCCCGGCGCGGGCAACATCGTGGGCGCCACCATGGTGACCCAGGCCAAGCCCGACGGCCACACGCTGTTCCTGGCGACCACCAGCGTGTCGGCCAACCCGGCGCTGTTCAAGACGCTGCCGTTCGACACGGAGAAGGACCTGAAGCCCGTGGCGTTCCTCGCCTCGTCGCCCAACGTGCTGCTGGTGCAGGCCAGCAGCGGCGTGAAGACGCTGGACGGATTCCTCAAGGCCGCACGCGAGAGCGGCGACAAGCCCATGTCCTACGCCTCCGTGGGTTCGGGCAGCGGCCACCACATCTGCATGGAAATGCTTCAGGCGGCGGCGAACGTGAAGCTCAATCACATCATCTATCCCGGCGTGGCGCAGGCGGTGGCGGCGTTCCATGGGGGCGAGGTGATGGCCTATTGCAGCGACATCACGGGCGCGCTGGGCATCCTCAAGCAGGGGCGGGCCACCACGATCGCGCTCACCGGCAAGCGGCGCGTGAAGGCTATGCCGGACGTGCCGACCTTTGAAGAGCTGGGCCTGAAGGGCGTGGAGACGGCGGGCTACATCGGCATCATGACGACGGGCGGCACGCCCGACGCGATCGTGCAGCGGCTGAACGCCGACGTGCGCACGGTCGTGGAGGAGCCCGCCTTCGTCGAGCAGTTCTCGCAGCTGGGCTACGACATGGCGCCGGAATCGGCCGAGTCCTTCGCGCGGTTCATCGCCGCCGAAACGCAGGTTTACAAGGACATCGTGAAGAAGGCCGGCATCCCGCAGCTGTAAGACGCCGCTGCCGGCGCAGTCGAATACGTGTCCCCCGCGCAACAGGCGCGAGCCCATGGCCCGCGCGGGGCCCCGTGCGCCTTGTGCTTTGTGGCCGCGATGTTAGCCTCCGTGTAACTGATGTCGGGACGATTCTGACCTTTTTTGGGGGCTGTTGCATGATCAACTTCAAGTGCGTCGCGGTTGTCGGCGCTGCGCTGGCCCTGTCGGCGTGCGGCAGCCGCTCCGTGCCGACTTTCCGCACCTCGGCGCCCGCCGCCACAGGGCAGGCGGACAACAAGGTTTGGGCGCGCAATGACGGCCAGCGCATGTCGGGCAATCCGGCGCTGCTGCAGCAGGGCAAGTCGGACCTCGCCGAGTGCCGCACGCTGTCCGAAGTGGGCGTCCGCTCGGGCAAGTACGACCTGCAGGCGCTCTCCGAGTGCATGGGCCGCCGAGGCTATCGCGAAGTCAGCGCGTAACCGTCCCGCACGCTTTTCGCTTCCGGAGCCGCTTGGCTGAGGTTACGATAGGCGCTCAGGGTGGAAGCGGCCGGGGCGACCGGCCTTGCGTGCTAGCAGGGTGGCTTTGTGCGGAGCGAATTCTTTGTCGGCCTGCTGGCGGTTACGGCCGCGACCGGCGCTGCGGCGCAGGCCGAGTCTCCCCAGAGCGTCGAGCTGCCTGTCATTGAAGTGGTCGGAGTCTCGCCGCTCGGCGTCGCCCAGGCGCTCGACAAGGTTCCGGCGAACGTTCAGTCGCTTGACGCGGCGTCCATCGAGCAGACGGGCGCCCAGGGCGTCGCGGGCGCGCTGGACCGGCGGCTATCGAGCGTCTCCATATCCGAGGCGTCCGGGAACGCGCTTCAACCGGCCCTGAGCTATCGCGGGTTCGAAGCTTCCCCGGTCGCGGGCTCGCCGCAGGGCCTGGCTGTCTACCAGAACGGCGTGCGCATCAACGAAGCCTTCGGCGATAGCGTCAACTGGGATTTCATACCCGTCGTCGCCGTGGAGCGCGCGGAGGTGGGCGGCAACAATCCAGCCTTCGGCCTGAATGCGCTCGGCGGCGCCGTGCGGCTGAAGATGAAGGACGGCTTCTCCTACCAAGGCGCCGAGGCCGAGGTGACGGGCGGCAGCTTCGGGCGTCTCTCCACCGCCCTCCAGTTTGGCAAGCAGGCGGAGAACGTCGCCACCTACGTGGCGCTCGAAGCGCTGCGCGACAACGGATTTCGCCGCAGCTCGGGATCAACCGTCCGCCGCTTCTACGGCGACGTCGGCGTGAAGCTGGACACGGGCGAGGCGCATCTCAACCTCGCCGCCGCGGACAACATGTTCGGCGCCAGCGCGGCCGCGCCCGTGGAATTGTTGCGCCGCGACTGGAGCGCGATCTACACGACGCCCCAGACCACGCGCCAAAGCATGCAGCAGGCGAACCTGACAGCCAGCCTGCGTCCCAGTGCGGAGTGGACCGTCGACGCCAACGCCTACGTGCGGGGCTTCCAGCGCCGGCACGTGGACGGCAACACCACCGAGACGCAGCCCTGCGCCGTTCCCGGCCTGCTGTGCTTCGGCGACGACGCGACGCCCGCCAACGGGCTGAACGGCGCTCAGCTCTCCGACACGTTCAACGGCGCGCAGCTAGGCCAGATCGACCGCACGCGCACGACGTCGCGCACCCTTGGCGCGCAAGCGCAGGCCACCCATGCGGGGACGCTGCTGGACCGCGCAAACCGGTTCCAGATGGGCGCCAGCGTCGATCATGCGGCGACGCGCTTCGACGCCTTGAGCGAGCTTGGGGTGATCGGACGGGACTTCCGCGTGACCGGCTCCGGCGTGTTCCTGGGGCCGTCCGGTTCTCCTACGGCCATCGGGCCGGTGTCGCTGGACGCCGCCTCCACGTATCTGGGGGCCTGGGCCAGCGACACGCTGGACGTGACCAAGGACCTGTCGGCGACCGTGGGCGGGCGCTTCAATGCGGCGCGCATCGTGCTCGAGGACCAGTTGGGAACCGCGCTGAACGGCGTCACGCGCGTGCAGCGGTTCAATCCGCTTGCGGGGCTGACCTACAAGCTGGCGCCGGACCTCACCGCTTATGCTGGCGTGTCGCAGGCCAATCGCGCCCCCACGCCGCTGGAGCTTGGATGCTCCGACCCCTTGCGGCCCTGCCTGATCGACAGCTTCCTTGTGTCCGACCCGCCCCTCAAGCAGGTGGTGTCCACCACGGCGGAGGCGGGCCTGCGCGGCGCGCTCGACCTGCCGGACGCCTATGGGCGCATTTCTTGGAAAGCAGGCGTCTTCAGCACGCGCACGCGCAACGAAATCCTCAACGTGCCCAGCGCAATTCAGGGCTTCGGGTATTTCGCCAACATGGGCGCGACGCGCCGGCAGGGGCTGGAGCTTGATGCGACGTGGCGGGGCGAACGCCTGAGCGTCTTTGCAAGCTACACGCTTCTCGACGCCACGTTCCGCAACGGTCTGACGTTGTCCTCGCCCAACAATCCGAGCGCGGACGCGAACGGCGAGATTCATGTGACGCGCGGCGACCGCCTGCCGATGATCCCGCGTCACCGCTTCAAGGCCGGCCTGGACTTCGCCCTCACGCCCAGCATCAAAGTGCACGCGGACACGATCCTCGTCAGCGGCCAGTATCTGGAAGGGGACGCGGCGAACCAGAACCCAAAGTTGCCGGGCTATGCGCTCGTCAACGCAGGCGCGGCCTATCGCGTGGACAAGACGTTCGAGGTGTTCGCCCGCGTCGACAACCTGTTCGACCGGCGCGTCTACGCCTTCGGGACGTATTTCGAGATGGACCAGATCGCCTTCGCGAACTTCACCGATCCGCGCACGTTCAGTCCCGCGCGTCCGCGCACCGTCTATGTCGGCGCCCGGGCGACGTTCTAGGGCTGGCCGATCACGTGTTCTATCTCGCGCCGAATGGCGTCGGCGCGCGCAGGATCGGCCTGCACGTCAGGCCCCAGGGCGATGTCTGCGAGGACATGGCTGGGCCGCGCGGAGAACACGAGCACGCGGCTGGCGATGCTCAGCGCGTCTTCGAAGCGATGGGTGACGAGGATCGTGGTCGTGGGCCGCAGCGCCAGCTCCGCCTTCAACTGGGCCTGCAAGCGCGCGATCAGCGGCGCGTCGAGCGACGCAAAGGGTTCGTCCAGCAACAGCAGGCCCGGCAGGGCGGCCAGCGCGCGGCCGATGGCGACGCGGCGCGCAAGACCCACCGACAGCTCGCCCGGGAAATGGCGCCTGTGCGCCATAAGCTCCATGCGCTCCAGGATGCCCTCGAGCAGCGCATCTTGGTCGTCGGGGCGCTGCATGACCAGGCGGATGTTCTGCTCCACCGTGCGCCAGGCCAACAAGGTCGGCTCCTGAAAGACGAAGCCCGTGCGGCCTTGCCCCTCGCGCACGATCCCGCCCTCGTAATCGGCGTCCAGCCCTGCGATCATGCGCAGCAGCGTGGACTTGCCGCAGCCCGAAGGGCCCATGATGGCGACGGTCTGGGCGCTCTCGATCCGGAAGCGCAGGTCCGCCATCACCTCGATGCGCGCGCCCGACGACGACTCGAAGGCCTTGCGCTGAATCGCGACGTCAAGACTGTCGGGGACGCCAGCGTGCGATACGTCTTTCAATGGGCTGCACCAGGGACATCTCGATCGTCAGCATGACGAGAACGAAGGCGAACGAATAGGCAAGGATGCGGGTGACGTCAAACAACTGGAAGGCGGAGCCGATCTCGAAGCCCACCCCGTTGGGGCGCCCAAGCAGCTCCACGACCAGCACGATCTTCCAGATGAGCGACAGGCCCGAGCGGCTGCCGGCCGCGATGTAGGGGGCCAATTGCGGCAGCACCACATGGCGCAGGCGCGCAAGGCGCGGGATCTGGAACACGTCCGCCATGTCCTTCAGGCCGCGGTCCATGGCGCGGGCGCCTTCGCGAATGGTGACGACGGTGTTGGGCAACTTGTTGATGGCGACGGCGAGGATTCCGGCCGTCTCCGTCAGCCCGCCCCAGATGAAGGCCAGCACGATGACCACGAGGGCGGGCATGTTCAGGAGGATCAGCAGCCATGGGTCGAACAAGCGATCCACCTTGCGCGAGCGGCCCATGGCGATGCCGATGGCGACGCCCAGCGCCATGGCCAGCGTGAACGAGGCGGCGACGCGCAGCAGCGTGGCCCCCATGTTGGCGAGCATGGCGCCCGACATCAATTCTTCGAGGAACGCCAATCCCACTTGCTGCGGCGCAGGCACAAGCCGCGCGCCCGCCATCATGGAGGCGGCCAGCCACACGCCGAGGAACAGCAGCAGCGAGACGATGCGCAGCACCCTCAGGAACCCGATTGGGTGACGTAGAACATGGCGCGATCGAGCTCGACGGCGGGCCCTGCGAGATTGGGGCCGCCAGTCTCCACCAGCACCTTGAACAGGGTGGCGGCGTCCTGCGCTTCGTCGGCGACGGGACGGCGGGGAACCCCGGCGCGATAGGAGTCCCGCAAGGCGATCAGCATCTTTTCGTCGCCCGCCTGCACCAGGGGCGCGATGCGACGCCATTCGTCGTCCGAGCGCGAGAGGATGTCCTTGGCCTGCTTCATCACGGACAGGAAGGCGTCGGTTCGCGCCCGGTTGGCGCGCGACCATGCGTCTTCGAACACGTATCCGAGCATGGCGACCGCGCCCTTGGCCCCCAGGGCTTTCTCCACGTCCACCATGTCGAGCAATTGCGTGAACCCTTCGGCCTGAAGCTGGGCGGAAAAGTTCCAGTAGTTGAGAACGGCGTCGAACTCGCGCTGGCGCGCCTTTTCGGAGATCAGCGGCGGGGCGCCGTAAGACAGATCGGAATCGCGCGTGAAAACGACGCCTTGCCGGGCCGCCAGCGCGCGCAGGAGAATCCAGCTCTTGTCGATGGCGCCGCCCCCGACGCCGATCTTCCGGCCCTTCAGGTCGGCCAGCGTCGTCACCTTCGAGCCGGGCGGCACGAGCAGGCCGCCGACGGCGCTGGAATAGGGGTAGATCATCAAGGCGCCGCCCAGGGCGCGCTCGCGGGCGACCCACAGCCAGTCGGCGACGATCACGTCCGCATTGCCGGATTTCAGCGCGACCTTCTGCGCCAGAGGGCTCGCAAGCATGGTCACCTCGATGTCGAGGCCCGCCTTGCCGGCGAGGTCGTGATGCTTCACCACGTCCAGCTCCCAGGCTAGCGTGCCGGTGCGCTGGGCCACCACGCGCACCTTGTCGGCGGCGTGCGCCGCCGCCTGGGCGAGGAGCAGCGTCAGGGCGGCCAGGACCAAGCGAGCTTTCACGATGAGGACTCCTGTTACGCGCGTCATGCGGGTTGCGGCCGCGCCTGACGGATAAGCCTGCCTTGCGGATTGTAGCCGACGACGGCCGCCACGAAGAACGCGATGGTGGTCGCGACGACCACGGCGGCGGCGGTCGGCTCGAAGCCGCCGTACAGCGCGTGGCGGATCAGTTCGACCACATAGGTGAACGGGTTCAGGGTGGCCGCCCACCACACGTAATCGGCCCCGCTTTCGCGCAGCTTCCACAGCGGATAGAGCGCCGAGGATATGAAGAACATGGGGAAGATGACAAAGTTCATCGCCCCGGCGAAGTTCTCCATCTGCCGAACGTAGACAGACAGCAGCAGGCCCGTGGCGGCCAGCATCATCGCGCCTGCGAAGATCGCCGGAAGCGCGGTGAGCCAGTGCAGCGGCGCGAACGTCACGTCAAAGGGAATGCACGCCAGCAGGAACGCGTAGGCCTGCACGACGGACAGCGTTGCTCCCGCCAGCAACTTGCACAAGAGCAGCGACCAGCGTGGCAGGGGCGCGGTGAGCAACAGGCGCATAATGCCCATCTCGCGATCGTACACCATGGCGAGCGACGACAGCATGCCGTTGAACAGCAGCACGATGCCCACCAGCCCGGGCACGAGATAAACCTGGTAGGTGATGTAGGTCGTGTACGGGGGGATGATCGAGACGCCGAAGACGTTCTGGAACCCGGCGCCGAAGACGATCAGCCACAGCAGGGGCCGCACGAGGCCCGACAGAAGCCGTCCGCGCTGCTGCGCGAACTTGACGATCTCGCGCACCGCGACGGCGCGCAGGGCCCTGAGCCAGTGGAGGAACATGGGCGCGTTATCCTTTCAGCCGGCAGGCGGAATCATGCCGGTCGTCGCCCAGCGTGTCGAGCGTGTCGGTTGCATGGAGAAAGCCCTGCACGGGCGCGGTCGCGACGACCGAGATCTCGGTCGCCAGCAGCATGGGCTGGCGGAGCTGGTTGTCCCAGGGACGCACGCTCACGGCCGCGCCCTTTGATCCGTCGAACTGGCCCTGTTGAAGGATATGGTTGCGCTGCAGCGAGAAGTCCTCGGGATGGCGCGTCACGGCGTCGGCGATCATGCGCCCCGCCATCCAGGCTGCCCAGTCGTTGGATTCCATGCGGCGGCCCTGGTTGGCGCGGGCGAAGCGGGACGTCACCTGGGGGCCGCCGAAGCGGTCCCATGTCCAATGCCACGCGAGAGCCTCCAGCCCCACGGCGCCGATCACGGGACGCGGCCGGATGGTGCGATATGGCAGGTCCCGGGCGAATTCGAGGCTTTCGTCGGCCACATACACGACGTCGTAATCGGCCCCTGAGGTGAGCAGCGCAATGTCGTTGCGCTCGCGCTCGCGCGGGTCGCCGCCGAGCACGAACGACTTTCGAGCCACAAGCTTGCCGCCGAACTTAGCAAGGGACTTTTCAAAGCTCGCGGCCGCAAGATCGTCGCGCGGCGAGGGGCCTTGCAACACAAGCGCGTTGCGCCATTTGCGCGCCGCGAGCAATTGGGCGAGCGCGTCCGTCGCCATGGAATCGCTGGGTGCAGTGTGCACGAGGCTGGGCGCGCACTCCTTGCCCCGCAGGGCGTTTTCGGGCGCGGACACATTGTAGACGAGGGCGTCGGCGCTCTTCGCCGCATCGCCCAGCGCCCCGTAGGCGGCTTGCGGCAGGTCCGCCATGAAATGCCGGACGCCCCTGTCGCGCGCCGCGCGGATCGCCGCCGGAAGATCCTCGGCGGACTCAATCGTCATCCGTTCAAGTTTCAGCTCGGCCGCAGGCCTCCGGGCTGCGCTGCCGGCGTCCGCGAAGGCCAGCGCCGCGCCCGCGAAGGGCCGCGCGCGCTGGCGCAGCACCATGCGGCCGTGCGCCATGATCGGCTCGTAGCGCGCGTCCTGCCGCAGTTCCAGATAGCCCACGGACACAGGCTCGGCGGCCATCGCGGGGGCGCTCGAGGCGAGCGCCGCCATGGCGAGCGTCAGCGCAGCCCTGCGGTCAATCATCGATCAGCACGCCCCATGGCGTCCGGCCGACGGCGACGGAGGTGACCGCCTTCCGGGTCGCGGCGTCGATGATCGTCACGTCGTCGCTCAGGCCGTTGGCGACGTAGAGGCGCTTGCCGTCGGCGGTCAGCCGCACGCCCCATGGCCGCTGGCCGGTGAGCACGTAGGAGACCACCTTGCGGGACGCGACGTCCACGAGCGCGACATGCGACGCGCGCCCCAGCGTGACCCATGCGGTGCGTCCGTCGGCGGCGATGGCGAGGCCCACCGGCGTCACGTCGCTCTTGCGCATGCCGGGCGGCAGGAAGGAGATGGAGCCCTTGGGGGTGAAGGTCGCGACGTCGATCACGTGCACGTCGCCGGAGAGTTCGGCGGTGACCCACAGCTCCTTGCCGTCCGGCGTAAGCGCGAAGCGGCGCGGACGCGTGCCCACCGGCAGCGTGCCGACGATGGCGCGCGTCTCGAGGTCGATGCGGTGGACGACGCTCTCGCTTTCCGATGTGACGAACACGGACTTGCCGTCCGGCGAGAGGATGACGCCCTCGGGTTCCTGCCCGGTCTTGATGGCGTCGAGCGTCTCGCCCGTCTGCGCGTCGATGACGGCGAGCGTGCCGTCTTCCTCGTTGGCGACGTAGAAGCGGTTCTTGTCGGCGTCGAGCGCAAAGATCTCCGGGCTGTCGCCGGTCTTGACGTCGCGCACGACTTTGAACGTCGCAAGGTCGATGGCCTGGATGACGTTGGCGTCGCCGCAGGCCACGTAGAGCGTCTTGCGGTCCGCCGAGAAGTGCATGTCCCGTGGGCGTTTCGCGGTGGGAATGGTCCGCACGACCGTGTTGCTCGCTGGATCAAGCACGAACACCGCGTTGGATTTCTCTGCGCTGATGAACACAAGGCCGGTGGGGGCGGCATGGGCGGGCAGGGGCGCGGCGAGCGCAAGCAGCGCAGAGGCGAGCGCAGCTTTCAAGGCGTTCATCAATGCTGATCCGCGCAATTCCATGTCGACGCCTGGCCTGTGCGATTGTTGCGCGCACATAGCCTTCGTGGCATCCTCCCTGCAACGTCGCCAGATTACCCGTTTGCCGCGTCCGCGCAATGGCGTCGTGGCTGCGGCTTGGTCAAGATCAAGAAGGTCGTCAGGGTTTGGAAACACGTGCGCGCTGACGCTTCGCAGCTCGCCCTTCTGGTGGAGGGCTTGAGCAAGAATTACGGTCCCCGGCGCGCGCTCGACAACGTCAGCCTCGGCGTCGGCGCCGGCGAGTTCGTCGCGTTGCTCGGCCCTAACGGCGCGGGCAAGTCGACGCTGTTCCAATTGCTCTCCGGCCTGTTCGCGGCCGACGCGGGACGCATCGTGGTCGCCGGGCACGATCTCAACGCGCATCCCACGGCGGCGCTCGCCCGCTTTGGCATCGTGTTCCAGCAACCCACGCTGGATCTCGAGTTGAGCGTCGCGGCGAACCTGCGCTTTCACGCCGGGCTGCACGGCATGTCGTCGGCGCTGGCGCGCGAGCGCTCGGCGCGGGTGCTGGACCAGTTTGGCCTGGCGGGACGGGCGGCGGAGCCCGCCCGCAATCTGTCCGGCGGCAACCGGCGCAGGCTGGAATTAGCGCGCGCGCTGATGCACGAGCCGACCATTCTCCTCATGGACGAGGCGACCGTGGGGCTCGATCCCGCAAGCCGGCTGGACCTGCTGCGCATCGTGCGCACGCTTGTGGCGCAAAGCCGCGTGGCCGTGTTGTGGGCGACGCATTTGTGCGACGAAGTGACGGAGGCGGACAGGATCGTCCTGCTGCACCGCGGCAAAGTCCTCAAAGATTGCACGCCCGCCCAGCTGTTGCAGGACACTGGCGCGCACACCGTCGAGGACGCGTTCATCCAGTCCACACGCGAGGACGCCGCGGCGTGAAGCCGGCGGCCCGCCCGGGTTGCGTTCAGCCACCATGAAACGCGCGCGCATCCCCAAACGCGGCTTTACTTAGGTGCTTTTGCGAGACAATATCCCGCGAAGGCGCACCTCGCGCCCGGGACTCGCATTCGCGCCCGGGTCGCGCGCATGAGCCGAAGAAACAACATCTGGAGGAAACTGCATGAAGAGGACGCATCGCTCCGCGCCTTTTTTCCTTGCCGGCGCATTCGCGCTCGCGGCTGCTGGCGGGCTCTCCGCGCAGACGCTGGAGGATCTCAAGAAGGACCATGAAACGCCCGGCGACGTGCTGGTTTACGGCATGGGCCTTCAGGGCCAGCGCTACAGCCCGCTGAAGAGCATCACCAAGGACAACGTCAAGCGCCTGGTGCCCAAGTGGTCGTATTCCATGAACGACACGCGCGGCGCGGAAGCGTTCCCGCTGGTCTCCAACGGCATGGTGTACACCACGTCGCACAGCGCGACCGTCGCGGTCGACGCGGTCACTGGCAAGCAGGTCTGGAAGACCGTGCACGACTACCCGCCGGAGGTGCTGCGCATCGTGTGCTGCGGCATCGTCAACCGCGGCGCAGCCATATACAACGGCAAGGTCATCCGCGTCACGCTGGACAACCACATCGTCGCAATGGACGCGAAAACCGGCAAGGTCGTCTATGACGTCGTGTCGCCAGAGATTTCCGCCGACACCGGCTACTCGATGACCGGCGCGCCGCTCATCTCCAACGGCGTTCTCATCACGGGCGTCGCCGGCGCTGAATACGGCATCCGCGGCTTCATCGAAGGCTATGACGCGGAGACCGGCAAGCACCTCTGGCGCCTGTACACGATCCCCAAGGAAGGCGAGCCGGGCCACGAGACGTGGGCGGGCGATTCCGCCAAGGTCGGCGGCGGCAGCTCCTGGGTGACGGGCACGTACGACGCGGACCTCGACCTCGTGTACTGGGGCGTGGGCAATCCCTCGCCGTGGAACCCGCGCGGCCGCAAGGGCGACAACCTGTTCACCAACGCTATCTTCGCCATTCGTCCGAAGACGGGCGAGCGCGTTTGGTACTATCAGACGAGCCCGGAGGACCCGTTCGACTATGACGCGGTGCAGACGCCCGTCATCGCGACGATCAACGTCGAAGGCAAGCCGCGCAAGGTCGTCATGCAGGCGAACCGCAACGGCTTCCTCTACGTGCTCGACGCGGCGGACGGCAAGCTGCTCGCCGCCAACGCGTTCGACAAGGTGAACTGGGCCGACGGCGTGGACCTGAAGACCGGCCGCCCGAAGGTGAACGACGTCTTCAAGGGCGCGCTCGCCGGCGAAAACGTCACCGTCTGGCCGTCCGTCTCCGGTTCGACGAACTGGCAGCACATGGCGTTCAGCCCGCTGACCGGCGCGCTGTACATCAACGTCATCCACGTTGGCATGACCTACCAGGCCGGCGATCCGCCCAAGAACCTGACCATGGGCCGCCCCTCTGGCCCCGGCAGCGTCAAGCGCACCACCGTGCTCGACGATCCCAACGTGCTTGGCTACCTGAAGGCGGTCGATCCGCTGACCGGCAAGTCCAAGTGGGAAACGCCGTACAAGAGCCCCAACTTCTCGTCCACCATGGTGACTGCGAGCAACCTCGTGTTCACCGGCGTGATGACGGGCGAGTTCCAGGCTCTCGATGCGGACACCGGCAAGGTGCTGTGGAGCTTCCAGACCCCGTCGGGCATCATCGGCCAGCCGATCACCTGGGAACGCGACGGCAAGCAGTACGTCACCGTGATGAGCGGCATCGGCGGCGTCTACGCGCTGCGTTCGGGCGATCCGAACCTCGCGAACGTGCCGGCCGGCGCCTCGCTGTGGACCTTCGGCCTCTTCGAGGATTGAGTTTGAACGGACGGAGGCGTCCTGCGCCTCCGTCCGCTTTCAGGACAGACAGGACTCCGGCTTCATGCTTCTTCGCCAAACTGTGAAAACGCTCTGCGCCGGAGGGCTGGCGGCGTGCCTCATGGGCGCAGGCGCAAGCCCCGCCGCCGCAGCGCGCTGCGAATCCTTCGCGGAGCTTCGCGCGACCATCGACCAACTCATCAAGATGGATCCCGAGAAGTCGGCGACGTTCCGCCGCGAAGTCGGGAGCGGGGCGGATTCGCTTTACACGCTCGAACAACTCGCCGATGCGGCGACGGGAACGAAAATCGACGCCTGCCGGTTCGAAGTCGTCGAGTACCTGACCAAGCTCGGCTTCCCGCCGGCTCATTGACGGGGCTCCGGGGCGCCTTTGCGCTCCCTCAGCCCATGGCGCCGTTCAGGCGCCGCTTTCGGAGGTTTACGTGCGCTCTCACCTTACCGCCGCCGCGCTGGCGGCCGCTCTTCTCGCCACCGCCACCGCCGCCCGCAGCGACGACGCCGCGGTGATCGCCCTCGGCGAGGAAACGTTCAACACCTATTGCTCGACGTGCCACGGCAACAACCTTGAGAGCACCGGGCAGACGTTCGACCTGCGCAAGCTGAAGGCCACCGAGCGGGCGCGGTTTCAGAATTCCGTCACCAATGGCAAGAACCAGATGCCGCCCTGGAAGGGCGTGCTGTCGGACGCCGAAATGGAAGGCCTCTGGCGTTACATTCGCGCCAACGCCAACGAGAAGTAGGCTCCCCGCAAAACTCCGTCCCCTGGCGTCCGGAACGCTCAGCCTCCGCCCGCATTATCCGTGGCGGCGACGCTGGCGCGTGCGGGGAGAGTGCGTTTGGAGACGATTGTGGGTTCGCTGGCTGCGTTTTGCACGACGGTCTCCTACGTGCCGCAGGTCCGCAAGACATGGCGCACCGGTGAAACGGGCGATCTGTCGTTGCGCATGGTCTTGTTGCTCGCCGCAGGCCTTGGACTTTGGATTGTCTATGGCTTCCTGAAAGGCGATTGGGTCATCGTCGCAGCCAATACAATTAGTCTGTCGTTGCTTTGCGTCATCCTGTTTTTCAAGATGCGCGAACTTCGCCAGGGACGCCAGACCGGCGGCGCATGAAAAGCCAAGGTGAAGGTTATGGCGGCCGGAGAGGCTGTTTTGAGTTCACAACCTTGTGGATTACGGGGAAATCCTGCTTTATGGGGTCGTTAGGGGCGGGGGCGGACGGAAGGCCGTGGGTGTTGCGGTCGAGTAAGTAACAGTACAGCGTGAGGCGCGTGATCATGAACAAAGAAGAAGCCATCGCCATTTTGCAGAACATGACGAATTCCCGTGAGCGCATGCGCGCCCATGTGGCTTCCGACGAGCGGTTGCTGGAATTGCTCGACGCGGAGACGCAGGCCACCAACATGGCCTGCGAGGCTCTGCAGCGGTCCTGGTCTCCCTCCCTCACCCTCGCCTCCGCCTTCAAGCGCAAGCAATCGCCGCTGGAAGCGCTGCGGGGCCGCGCGCGGGCGAAGTAGCGGCCGGCGTCGATCTTCAGTTTGCACGCATTGCGCGCCGCGCCGGTTTCCTGAGATAAGGGGCCGGCGCTCAGGCGCGAACGATGCGGGAGGGATGATTCATGTTGGGACGCAGGCGCATGTCGATGGCCGCTCTGGCGCTGGTCGCCAGCTTTGGGGCCGCCGTCGCCCAGGAGTACCCGTCGAAGACGATCAGTCTCGTGCTTGGCTATCCGCCGGGGGGCGGGGTCGACATTCCGGGCCGCTATATCGCCAACAAGCTGCAGAAGCTGTCCGGCCAGACCGTCATCGTGCTCAACAAGATCGGCGCGAACGGCAACATCGCCGCGCAGGAAGTCTCGCGCGCGGCGCCGGACGGATACACGCTGATGTGGGCGCCGAGCTCCGTCTACTCGTCCAACATGTTCCTCTACAAGAAGCTGAACTACGACGCCCGCAAGGACTTCGTGCTGGTCTCCACCGGCAGCCAGTACGGCTTCGTGCTGTCCGTGCCGCCCAAGAGCCCCGCGAGCAGCGTCGCCGAATTGACCGCGCTGATGAAGCAGAAGGGCGACAAGGCGCAATACGGGTCGGGCAGCTCGACCAGCATGGCGGTCGCGGAGCTCTACAAGGCGATGGCCGGCCTGGACACGCTCAACGTGCCCTACAAGACCATGCAGGACACGGCGCGCGAACTGGCCAATGGCCAGCTCGATTTCATGTTCGTGGACGCGGTGTTCGGCATCGGGCAGATGAAGTCCGGCATGATGAAGGCGCTCGCGGTGACCATGCCGCAGCGCATGCCGTTCGCGCCCGAAATTCCCACCATGGACGAGGCGGGCGTGAAGGGCTACGAGCTGACCGGCTGGATGGCCCTGTCGGCTCCCGCCAAGACGCCGCCGGCCGTGCTCGCCAAGCTGCGCGGCTGGATGAAAACCATCGTGGAGGAGCCCGAGTTCGGGTCTTTCCTGGAAACCGCGGCGTCCGTGCCCTTCTACGTCCCGCCGGAAAAGCTGGACGCCTATTGGGACGAGCAGATCGAGAAGTGGCGCAAGCTCATCGAACTGGCGAAGATCGAGCCGCAATAAGGCTCGCCGCGCCCGCAGCATCGAGGCCCGCGCCATCGGCGCGGGCCTTTTGCGTTCAGCCGCGGTCGAAGCCCGCTTGCGAAATGTCGAACAGATTGCCTTCCGTGTCGCACCCGCGATGTTCCGCATAAGGCCTGTTGGACGGGCGTTTCTGGGGCGCCTCGCCCTCCAGCGCCGCGATGCGCCGGGCGATCTCGTCGGTGTCCTCGACCTTGAAGCCGAAGTGGTGCAGGCCGCAATGCATCTCTTCGCCCGTGAGGCGGAACGGCAGCAGCGCCAGGGTGACGTGGCCGTCGGACACGAAGTAGGCGAACTTCTCCGTGTTCGGCGCCTTCATGCTGTGGATGATGTCCATCTCGAACACGTCGCGGTAGAACTCCGCCATCTTCTTGGTGTCGCGCGCAAAAATCGCCATGTGGCGGATCATTGGACGGGTCATTTTCCAGTTTCCTCCGTAGGCGCGCGCGTCCTTCGTGCACGCGCGCCGTGATGGGCGCACACTAGCAGCACGGCGCCATATTGAAAGCGCCGCAGGATCATTGCGGCGGCTGCTGGGCCTTGCTGGCGGCGGCGACGAGGGAGGCGGGCGCGGCGTAAACCTCGTTCACGATCCGCTCCAGGTCAGCGCCCGGCAAGGGCGACAAGGGCGAGTTCATGCGTTCGAATTCGCCCTTCATCTGCGGGCTGGCGAGCGCCCCGTCGAACGCCTTGCGCAGGGCCGCCAACCGGTCGGCAGGAACGCCGGGCGGCGCCGCGTAGGGCCGGGCGAAAGCCTGCTGGGAGAGGATGAGGTTGACGACGTTCAGCGCCTCGCCGGACACCAATTGCGAAATCGGCGGGGCGCCCAGCGCGGTCAGTTCGGGATCGGGCGATTGCGAGAACTGCACGAGGTAGTTCAGCTTCCTGCCCTGAAACCAGTCAGGCTTCTCGGCGCGCAGGGCGCCCAGGCCGTAGCCGCAGATGCCGTCGATTTCGCCACGCTCCATGGCGATGGCGAGCTCCGGGGTGCCCTTGTAGCCGGGCGCAACCTGGATGTTGGCGCCGCTGAGGTTCTTCATCATCCAGGCGTAATCCCACGTGGACCCGCCCGCCGCAGTGGCCCCGACGATGAATTTGCCGCCCTGTGGGCCGGCCAGCGTGCGCACGTTTGAGGTGTGGAAGGAAACGCACATGCGGGCGCCGGAATCCGCGCTGCCGAGCCAGCCGAAGGCGCGCGCGTCGAACCTGTACTTGCGGTCGGCCTCGAACAGCGGCTGCATGATCGCGCCGGGATAAAGCGCCACGATGGCGGTTCCGTCCCGGGGGGCGATGGTCGCCGCCCATTCTGCCGCCTTGATGGAGCCGGCGCCGGGCATGTTCTGCACCACGATGTTGGGGGCGCCGGGCAGGTGCGCGGGCATGTGGCGGGCCAGCGAGCGGGCCACGACGTCGTACACGCCGCCCGCATTGCCCCCGACCACGAGGTCGATGCGCTTGCCGCGATAGAAGTCTTCGGCCGATTGCGCGAAGGCGCTGGCGGACATCGCCAGCGCAATCGTCAAAGACGCCGCGAGATGGACTCGACGCATATGCCTGCCTCCCTTGCCGCCCGCGGTCTTGTCGCCGGGGCTGCGCGCATTGTCGGCGCGCCGCACGGCCGCCGCAAGGCGCCAATTGCAGCCGCCGCTAGCGGGGCGGAACGCGCCGCCTGATCCACCCGCGTACGCGGGTCGCAAGCCTGCGCGCGGCGTCCCGCACGCGTAGCGCAACCGACCACGCCCGCGTCGACGTGAGCCAGGCGAGCACATGGGTGCGAACGTCCACGAACCAGAACCAGAGCCGCGCGAACCAGCGCATGGAGAGGAGCTTTGGCTTCACCACCGCGAACAGGCGCTCCACGAACAGGAGGCTGAGCGCGTGGGAGGCGATCAGCAGCGCGGTTCCGGTGACGACATGGCCAAAGCCGATCCACACCAGCGCGCCCAGCTTCAGCGGTTCCAGCAGGATGATGGGACAGGCGAGCAGGGCCAGCGATGGGTAGGGGCCCAGACGCTCGATGCGCTCCTGCGCACGGATGACGACCCGAAGGCGCGACAGGGTCAGGATCAAGGGCGCGATGACGGGCGCCAGCAGGTCGCTGAGCAGGACGTAGCCGGTGATCGCAAGGGCTATGGGGAATTCGGCGATGCGTCTGGCGACGTGTGACAAAGACATCGCGGCGCTCAAATCAGCCCTGCGCCGACGTTGATCGCCAACGCCAGGACCGCCGTGTTGAAAAAGAAGCTCAGGACCGTGTGGGCGAGGACGAGGCGGCGCATGGCGCGGCCGGTCACCGAGACGTCCGAGGTCTGGGCGGCGGCGCCTATGGTGAAGGCGAAATACAGGAAGTCCCCATAGTCGGGGGCCGTCTCGTCAGGAAACGCGAGCCCGCGCGCGCGCCGTGTGCCGTAATAGTCATGCGCGTAGTGGATCGCGAAGACCGTGTGAACGAAAAACCAGGAGCACACCACCGTGATTCCCGCGAACACGAACGGCGTCGCATGGCTCGTCCCGCTGGACCGCGCGCCCGCAAGCTCCACCGCAATAGCCGCGAGGCTGGCCACTGCGGCCGCCGCCGTCAGCCCGAGAATTGCGAGGGCGCTTTCGTCCTCCGCCGCCGCGCGCTTGAGCATCAATTGGGCGCTGGAGCGCGCCATCATCGTCCAGGCGATGGCCAGATACAGCAGCGCGCCGACGTCCCAGCCGACGAGCACCCGCGTGGTGGCGCGAAAGGCGCCCGGCAGCAAAAGGCCCGCGAGGAGACCGGCCGTCGCCGACAGGACGAGACGGGGGCGGTAGCGATGGAGGTTCGCAAAGGACGACACTCAGGCCTCTGTGCACCAAGGGCAGGCGCGGGAAAGCGCCTGCTGCGCAGGTGAGGCACCCTAACACGTCGCACGGGGCGCGTGGACACAGGATCGATGCGCCGCCAGCGCGTCAGGTCGCCCAAGGCGTGGGCTTGGGCACGTCGGTCACCGGGCCTTCGGCGTCCACCGTGCCGAACGCCGCGGGACTGACGATCTCGATGTATTCCATGTCTGGCGAGTAATCGAACAGGTAATGCACGATGCCGGGGCGCTGGTGCACGCAATCGCCGGCTTCCACGAGGTGCTCCTTGTCGCCGTACATGAAGCGGGCCCAGCCCTTGGTCATGATGATGATCTGAAAATCCGCGACATGGATGTGCCAGCCGGTGCCTTCCTCGGGCGGCATGTTCGCCTTCACGTAATGGGCGACCACCGCGCCGTGGGTGGCGTCGGCGATCCCCAGGTCGCGATACAAGAAGAAGTCCCGCAACCCGCCGCCCTTCCAGGCCATGTCGGCGCGCTTCAGGTGCGTGAAGACGGTGGTGGGCGCAGCCGACATGATTTTCTCCTTTGAGAACAGCTTGGTCTCGCCAGTGTCAGGTCAAAATTCGACCTCAAGCTCCTCGATCTCTTCGTCCTCGAGATGCGCCTGCGCGATCCACTCCTGCATGCTGGGCCAGGCGAGGATTGCGGCGCAATAATCCTTGCAGACAGGGTCGAGCGCGACCCCATAGGTCTGGAAACGCGTCACCACGGGCGCATACATGGCGTCCGCCATGGTGAGCGATCCGAACAGGTATGGCCCTCCATAGGTCTGGCGGCATTCGCGCCAGATTTCGCAGATGCGTTCGATGTCCGCCTGCGCCTTGGACCAGATCTTGAAGCCCGGGATGTTGGCCTTCAGGTTCATCGGCAGCGCAGCGCGCAATGACGTGAAGCCCGAGTGCATCTCGCCGCATATGGCGCGGCAATGGGCGCGCTGCATGCGGTCCGCAGGCAGAAGGCCTGCTTGCGGGGCGATTTCGTTCAGGAACTCGCCAATCGCCAGCGTGTCCCAGATCCGCGATCCCTCATAGGTGAGGCAGGGAACGAGGATGGACGGGGACAGAAGGAGGATCTCCGCCCGGGCGGACGCGTCGTCCGGCCCGGTCACGATCTCCTCGAACGGAACGCCCGCTATCTTCGTCATGAGCCAGCCGCGGAGCGACCAGGACGAATACGTCTTGCTGCTGATGGTGAGCGTGGTTGCAGGCATTGCTGAGCCCCATGGGTCACCGGGAGCTAAGCAAGCGGCGTGCCATTTCTGCGGCCACGGTGATGGCACAGCCTTTGCTAGAGGTTTCAACGATCTCTTCCGAAAGGCAGCTCCGGCATGCTGTACGACGCGTACCAGAATTATGCCGATCTGACTCAGCCGGCGCGGGCGCTCGCATCGCAGATGGAGCGGATGTTGCGCCATTGGGGCATGGTGCACGCGGCGCCTCAGCTGACCCATCTGGCCGCCGGTTACGAGATCTTCGAACTCGCGAAGTTCACCCATACGCGGCCCGAGTTCGAGATTTCGCACATCGCCACCCACACCGGCGAACGGGTGGACGTGACGCAGGCGACCGTCATGTCGACGCCGTTCTGCGACCTCGTGCGCTTTTCCCGGCAGGACGTCAGCGCCGCGGCTGGCGGCTTTCCGCGCGTGCTGCTTGTGGCGCCCATGTCGGGCCATTTCGCGACCCTGCTGCGCGGCACGATCCGCACCCTGTTGCGCGACCACGAGGTCTACGTGACCGACTGGCGCAACGCGCGCGACATTCCGCTCAGCGACGGCGTGTTCGCGCTCGACGACTTTACGCAGCACATCATCGACTTCATCAAGTTCCTGGGGCCGCAGAGCCATGTGGTGGCCGTGTGCCAGCCCACCGTCTCGGCGCTGGCGGCGGTCGCGGTGATGGCGCAGGCCAAGGACCCCGACCAGCCCGCGAGCCTGACGCTGATGGCTGGCCCCATCGACACGCGCATCTCCCCCACCAAGGTCAACGAACTCGCCATGTCGAAGCCCATCGAGTGGTTTCGGGAGAAGATGATCGACGTGGTGCCGCGCCCGCACGCGGGAGCGGGGCGGCGCGTCTATCCCGGCTTCATCCAGCTTGCGGCGTTCATGAGCATGAACACCGAGCGGCACATGAAGTCCTTCCGCGACCTGTATTCCTACAGGGGGCAGGGGGACCTCGCGAAAGCCGAGCAGATCCGCACCTTCTATGAGGAATACTTCGCCATCATGGACCTGGACGGCGCGTTCTATCTCGAGACCATCGAGACCGTGTTCCAGACCTACGCGCTGCCGCAGGGCAAGCTCGCCTTCAAGGGCGAGACCGTGCAGCCGGCGGCGATTCGCAAGACCTTCCTGCTCACCGTGGAGGGCGAGAAGGACGACATCTGCGCCGTGGGGCAGACTCTCGCCGCGCAGGACCTGTGTTCAGGCCTGCGCCCCTATATGAAATCGCATCATCTTCAGGCCGGCGTCGGCCATTATGGCGTGTTCAGCGGCCGCAAGTGGGAGACGCAGATTTATCCCATGGTGCGCAACCACATCCAGTCCAGCATCTAAGCTGCGGCTGGGCCGAAGGGCTTTTTAGATATGCGCGCCTGCGTCGGGACAGGGGCGGGCGTTGACGATGGCGCCCTCGCCTCTTAGCATTCGGCGCGTTGCGCGCTGTGGCACATTGTTTGCTCACCAGATCCTGCGTTCAACCAAGCGGGGTTTATCATGATCGACGCCTTTGAGGATCACTGCTGGCAGGACGTCGTTCCCGCGCACGTGCTCGACCTTTACAAGCACTACAAGCGCGATGTCTTCATCGGCCCGAACGCCGCCATCCTGGCGATCGATCTCTACGAGATGGCCTATCAGGGCGGCCCGCTGCCGGTGGAGGAGGTGACGAAAACCTATCCGTCGTCTTGCGGGATCAACGCCTACGACGCCATCCCGCACACCCAGAAGGTGTTCGCCGCCGCGCGCGCGGCCGGCCTGCCGATCTTCTACACCACGGGCGAGACGCGCCCCGCGGGCAAGCCCGGCGCCGTGAAGGCGACCAACCGGCGCATGAAGTCGCATGGGCCCGAGGTGTACGACATCCGACCCGAGTTCGCCCCGCAGGAGGGCGACGTGGTCATCTTCAAGCAGCGCGCCAGCGGGTTCTTCGGCACGCCGCTGGTGGCCCATCTCACCCAGCTTGGTATCGACACGATCATCGTGTTCGGCGAAAGCACGTCGGGGTGCGTGCGCGCGTCCACCGTGGACGGCTATTCGCACGGCTACCACATGGTGATGGCGGAGGAGTGCTGCTTTGACCGCAGCGAGCTGTCGCACAAGGTCAATCTGTTCGACCTGCACCACAAGTACGCGGACGTCATGAAGGCGGACGAGATCGTGCGCATTCTCGAGGCGCGGGCGCTCGCCGAGGCGGCCCAATAGCGCGCCGTCGCTGACCTGCCATCACCCTTGCGGTCGCAAGAAGGCCTTCTCCCGCAGGGGAGAAGGCCTCTTGTCGTGCGCTCAGGCCATGCCGGCGCGCACGCGGTCCGGGGTGAACGGCGCCTGGCGCAGGCGCACGCCGGTGGCGTCGTAGATCGCGTTGCCGACAGCGGCCGCCAGCGGGCGCATGCTCGCCTCGCCAGCGCCCGTGGGGGCCACGTTCGGCATGTCGATCAGCACGCACTCGATGCTTTCCGGCGCCTCGGTGATGTCGAGGATCGGGTAGGTCTCCCAATCCACGCTGGTCACGTTGTTGGCGTCGAACTTCACCTCTTCCCACAGGGCGCGCGAGAGCCCCTGCACCACATTGCCCTCGACAGTGGCGATGAGCTGCTTCGGGTTGATGATGAGCCCGGAATCGTGGGCCACCACGAAGCGGCGGCCCCAGACCTTGCCGGTCTTCATGTTGACCTCGACTTCCGCCACCACGGCCACGCGGGTGCCGTTGCGCTGGGCGTAGGCGATGCCCTGTCCGCTCGCGATGTCGCCGTTGACCTGCTTGCGGGCGCTGGTGCGCTTGCGCCAGCCCGCCTTCTCGGCCGCCGCCTTCACCACCGCCTGGTCGCGGGGATCGCGCAGGTATTGCAGGCGGAAGTCCACCGGATCCTGGTTGGTGGCCAGGGCCGTTTCATCAATGAAGCACTCGCTGGCGAAGTGAATCTGCGGCCCCAGCGGATCGCGCAGGTGGGCGCCGCGCAGGGGCGAGGCGCGTTCGAGCAGCGGCGGCACCGTCTCCCAGGACTTGCGCTTCGCGGTGAAGCGATACGACTCCTCCGGCGTGGCGAAGATGTGCGTGGGCTTGAGGGGCACGTCCATCTGCTGGCCCACGAGCGTGTCGTGGATGGCGCTCTCGTTGCTGCTCACGTCGAGGCGCGAGAAGCCCTTGGAGTGGAAGTGCTGGGCGAGAACCTTGCCGTCCTTGTCCAGCGCCGCCCGCACGGTGTGCACGGAGGCGGGGCCCTTGGGGTCCCAGGCGGTGCCGTCCGCGCGCGTGCCGATGACGCGCACCGGTTTTCCGATCATCTTGGCGATGACGGCGGCCTCGGCGGCGGCGTCGCCGGCGTCGTTGCGGCCGTAGGAGCCGGGACCGGGGGCCCAGATGGCGCGCACCTTATCCTTCGGCAGCCCGAGAATGTCGGCCACGCCGTCGCCGGCGAAGTGCGGCTTCTGCGAGCCGGTCCACAGCGTCGCGCCTTCAGGGGTGATCTGCACGACGGCGCAGGCAGGGCCCATGCTGGCGTGGGACTGGAAGGGCCATTCGTAGGTGGCCTCGATGACGCGCGCCGCGCTGGCGAACGTGGCCTCCACGTCGCCTTCGTCCTTCGCCGCGCCCTTGGCGAGCACGGGCGCCTTGCGGATATGGTCGTAGACGCCCTTGTCGCCCGGGAAGTTGGGCTTGGAGTCCGACCAGGTCACCTTCAGCGCCTTCATGGCCTTCACGGCGTCGTATTCGCGCGGCGCGACCACCGCCAGGAAGCCCTTCTCGCGCACGATCTGCACGCCCGGAATGCCTTTCACGGACGCCTCGTCCACCGCCGTGGGGACGGCGCCTGCGACCGGCGGGCGGATGACGCGCGCGTGCACCATGCCCGGGACCTTGATGTCGGTGACGTAATCCACTGTGCCGAGGATTTTCATCGGCGAGTCGCGGCGGGCCGGAGACGTTCCGATCACCTTGTACTCGGACACCGCCTTTCGCTGGCCCTTGCCCTTCACGAACAGGCCATTGCCCATCTGGCCGTTCCATTCGAGCTGGGTGTCGAAGAAGCGTCCGCCGATCAGGTCCGCGTAGCTGGCCTTCCTGGCCGGATCAGCCTTCGCGTGCACCACGCCGTTGGTGACCGTGAGGTCGGCGGCGGGCACGTTGAGCTGCCTGGAGGCGAGTTCGATGAGCTGATAGCGGGCCTCGGCGGCCGCGCTCGCCAGCGTGACGCCGCCGTTCTGGATGCCCGTGGAGCCGGAGGCGCCGCCCTGGTTGACGCTGGTGCCCGAGTCGCCCTGCAACACCTGCACGCGGTCGACCGGCAGGTCGAGTTCCTCGGCCACCATCTGGGCGACGCCCAGGTCCGTGCCCTGGCCCATGTCCATCTTGCCCCAATAGGCATGGACCGAACCGTCGGCGTTGATGGTGATGTAGGAGGAGAGGTTCTTGGGATCGAGCGGCGGACGCTTCTCGACGCCGAAGGACGCCGCGCGGGCTTTCTGGCCGGGCAGGGCGACGGAGATGGTCAGGGCGCCGAGGCCTGCGAGGAACGAGCGGCGGTTGGATGCGATGTTCATGGCGATCCCCTCAGGCCAACGCGGCGCGCTTGACGGCGCGGATGATGGCCATGTGCGTGCCGCAGCGGCACTTGAGGCCCGTGAGCGCCTCGCGAATCTGGGCGTCGTTGGGCTTGGGCGTCGTTTCGAGGAAGGCGGCCGCGGTCAGCATCCAGCCGTTTAGGCAATAGCCGCACTGGGGCACTTCCTCGGCGATGAACGCGTCCTGCACCTTCTTGGCCTTGCCCTCGCTGATGCCCGCCAGCGTAGTGATCTTGCCCGCCCCGACGCTGTCCACCGGGGTGATGCAGGAGCGCACCGGCTGGCCGTCCACCAGCACCGTGCAGGCGCCGCACTGGGCGAGGCCGCAGCCGAACTTCGGATTGTTGAGCCCGAGGTCCCCCCGCAGCGCGTAGAGCAACGGCATGTCCGCATCCGCCTCGATGGCGTGGGTCTTCCCGTTTACGCTCAGCTCTATTTTGGCCATGAAATTCCTCCCTGGCGGACTCTGGGGTCCTTCCACAATCGGCTGTGATCATGCTTGGATTCCGCGCCGCCGTCCAGTCTCGTTCACGATGAATGAACGGGGGCAAGGGGCGGTCGGCCTTGGGGCGTGCGCATAGATCGTGTAGGAATGCGCCGCAGCCGCATGAGGCGTCGGCCATTGACCAGCGGGGCGGGCGTGCCGGATCACACCACGAATGAGAGCGAGCGGGCCGCGCCAGGGACAAACCCGGTTCCTGCGGCTCCGTCCCCGTGCGTAAACGTGTGCCGGCTCGGCGCGGACCAGGTCTGCGTGGGCTGCGGGCGCCACATAGACGAGATCGTCGCCGCGGGACTGTCGCAGGCTCCGCGCCGGTAGCGGCGTTCGAGAGTGCTGAACGCGTGGCTTCTTCCGCAGCGATCCACAAGCTGCCCATTGCCAGCGCGCCAATCGCTCAATAACATCAGGGTCGCTGTCATCTCGGCGCCGGCGGGGCTCTTGTCCGCCGGCGCATTCACGCCCGAACACAAAACGATTCTGGAAACGCCGAAGGAACGTCGATGAACCAGGTACCGAATGCTGCGGAGCGCGCCATCCGTGGGGCCGCCGCGGTGGAATATTTCGTGCGGCCGAAGTCGGTCGCGATCATCGGCGTGTCGTCGAAGAAGGGCTCCGCGAGCCTCAATGCGCTCGCCAACCTCGTGATGAACGACTATTCCGGCGACATCTATCTCGTGGGCCGCAGCGGCGGCGAGATCGACGGCCGCCCCGTGCTGACGCAGGTGGACGACCTGCCGGAAGGCGTGGATCTTGCGATCTTCACCCTGCCGGCGGCGGGCGTGAAGGAAGCCATGGAAGCCTGCGTGCGCCGCAAGGTCCGCGCCGTCGTGAGCTTCGCGTCCGGCTTCGCGGAAGTCGGCGAACGCGAGAAGCAGGACGAACTGGCCGCCATCGCCCGCGACGGGGGCGTGGCGCTGCTGGGCCCGAACTGCCTTGGCTACACCAATTACGTGGACGCCTTCGGGGCGGGCTTCGTCTCGGCGCTCAAGATACCCAAGGTGAGCGCGGGCCGCGATCCCGCGACCGCCATCATTTCCCAGAGCGGCGGGCTCATGTCCCACATCCGCATGGGGCTGGACCAGCGCGACCTGCCGGTGTCCTACACGATTTCGACCGGCAACGAAGCGGGCATCGGCCTTGCCGACTTCGTGGACTTCCTGGCGCAGGACAAGACCACCAGCGTCATCATCGTCTACGTCGAAGAAGTGCGCGAGCCGGAGGCCTTCCTCGCGGCGGCGCGCCGGGCGCGCGCGGCCGGCAAGCCGGTCATGATGATGCATCCTGGCCGCGGCGCGCAGGCGCGCGAGGCCGTGCAGTCGCACACCGGCGCGCTCGCGGGCGACCACGCCGTCATGCGCACGCTGGTGACCCATGCGGGCATCATGTTCATCGACACCATCGACGAGCTGATCGACGCAGCGGAGATCCTCGCCCGCTACCCCGCCGCCCCCACCAAGGGGCCCGGCTTCGTGACCTTTTCGGGCGCGTTCTGCGCCATCGCGCACGACTTCCTGGAAGAGCTCGGCCTCGAGGCCCCGCCGATGTCGCCGCACATCGCGGAGGAAATGCGCAAGCACCTGCCGTCGTTCGCGACGCCGCGCAATCCGCTCGACCTCACGACCGCCCCTGTGTGGCAGCCCGATCTCATGCGTCTTGGCCCGAAGGCGATCCTCGACGATCCGGCGCTCGGCAGCCTCGTGATCTCCATCACGGTGGGCCCGCCCGCGCAGGCGCTGGGCTATCTGAACGCGCTCATCAAGGCCATGGAGGGCAACACCAAGCCGGTGGTGTTCTCTATCCTCGGCGACCGCTCGCCGCTTGCGCCCGAGTTCGTCGAACTGGCGCGCCAGCATCGCATCATCATCTCGCGCTCGGCGGAGCGCAGCATGCGGGCCATGGCGCGCGTGACGTTCTACGGCCGCGCGCTTGAGCGCTCGGCGCGCGCCAAGGCGAACGCCGAGCCCGTCTCGGGCCTGCCGGCGTTCGGCCCAGGGGCGCAGCCCGAGTGGCTCGGCAAGGAGGCGCTGCGCGCGCTGGGCGTGAAGACGCCCGACGGCGGACTGGCGCGGAACGTCGACGAAGCGGTCGCCATGGCGGCCCGCGTCGGCTTCCCGGTCGCCATGAAGGCGCAGGCCGCCAAGCTGGCGCACAAGACGGAAGCGGGCGGCGTGCTGCTGAACGTCGCCGACGAAGCCGCCGTGCGCACGGCCTGGAAGACCCTGCAGGACAACGTCGCGCGCGCCCAGCCGGGCCTGGCGCTCGACGGCGTGCTCGTGGAGAAAATGTCGAAGAAGGGGCTTGAGCTGGTCGTGGGCGCCAAGCGCGATCCGCGCTGGGGGCCCGTCGTGGTCGTCGGTCTCGGGGGCGTGCTCATCGAAGCGCTGGGCGACGTGCGCCTGCTGCCGCCGGACCTGTCGGAGGCCGATATCGTCGCGGAGCTGCGCCAGTTGAAGACCGCGAAACTGCTCGACGGCTTCCGGGGCACGCCCGCCGTGGACGTCGAGGCCGTGGCCCGCACGGCCGCGCAGATCGGCCGCTTGATGAGCGCCAATCCGCAGATCGTCGAGGTCGACATCAACCCGCTTGTCGCTCATCCCAAGGGCGAGGGCGTCACGGCGCTCGACGCCCTGATCGTGCTTGGCGAATGACGCCTTAGTTATCAAACTTCAAGGATTACACTCATGAGCGATATTCTCGTTACTTACGAACTTGAGGGCGACATCGCCCTCGTGGGCCTCAACCGTCCCGCCAAGCGCAACGCGGTGAACGACGAAACCAACCGCCAGTTGCGGGCGGCGCTGACCAAGGCCAACGACGAAGCCAAGTGCGGCGTCATCTTCGGCCACGGCGGCAACTTCTCCGCCGGCCTCGACCTCGCGGAAGCGATGACGTGGATCAAGCAGGACCCGAACCTGCGCCGCAAGCGCCGCGGCCACTGGCATCCCACGCTCGACACCATGGCGCGCGGCGGCATTCCGTGGGTCGCCGCTCTGCATGGCGCCTGCATCGGCGGCGGGCTCGAAATCGCCACCGCGGCGCATGTGCGCGTGGCCGACGAGACGACGTTCTTCGCCCTCCCGGAAGGCCAGCGCGGCATCTTCGTGGGCGGCGGCGGTTCCGTGCGCATCCAGCGCCTGCTGGGTTATGCGCGCATGGCCGACCTCATGCTCACGGGCCGGGTGCTGACGGCCGCCGAAGGCGAGCGCAACAACCTGTGCCAGTACGTGGTGCCCGCCGGGACCGCGCTGGATCGCGCCAAGTCGCTTGCGGCCCGCATCGCCCAGAACGCGCCGCTCACCAACTGGGCCGTGTCGTCCTGCCTGCCGCGCGTCAACGACGCCTCCCACGACGACGGCCTGTTCATGGAGACGCTGATCAGCGCCGCCGTGAGCAGCGACCAGAGCTACGATCGCCTGCAGGCGTTCGTCGAGAAGCGCGCGGACCGGCTTGTCGAGCCCGGCAAGTCCGGCGACGAAAAGTAAGACCAATCATGCGGCGCGCCATAGGCCGCCGCAGTCAAGGAGGACGCGATGGGCATGCGCGATACGGCGATCGTCGGATTCGCCGAAACGAAGATCGTTGAGAAAAGCGATCGCGACGTCTGGGAGCTTGGCGCCGACATTCTTGAGTCGCTGCTGGAGAAGACGGGCTTCGAAAAGGGCGAGATCGACGGGCTTATCCTGTCGTCCTCGATGACCGGAGCGGGCAACAATTTCTGGTCGCAGGCGACCGCCGACCAGCTCGCGCTGGAAGTCGACTTCTGCCAGACGGTGGACATCGGCGGCTGCTCGCCTACGGGCGCGCTCGCGCGCGCCGCCATCGCCATCGAC
Organism: Hyphomicrobiales bacterium; assembly: GCA_028290405.1. GTDB lineage: Bacteria > Pseudomonadota > Alphaproteobacteria > Rhizobiales > Beijerinckiaceae > Terripilifer. Next base: position 3,280 of record JAQGJX010000036.1, on the reverse strand, counting down.
GCGGGTCTCTGCACCACGGTGCTGTGCCTTTACGCCGATACGCAGGCGGCCGAATCCAACCAGCGCCAGCGCCACTTCCAGGGTGAATGGACTGTGCCGCAGGGGCTTCTGGGGCCGCCGACGTCGTTCGGGTTCATCAGCAACCGCTATGAGCACCAGTTCGGCCTCGATTACGCGATGCTCGGCAAGCTCGCAGTGGCGCAGCGCAACGGAGCGGTGCTGAACGAGAACGCGGTGGAAAAGCTGCGCAAGCCGATCACCATCGACGATTACCTCAACTCGCGCATGATCGCCGATCCCGTGCGCCTGCTCGACAGCGTGATGGTGTGCGACGGCGCGAGCGGCCTGCTGGTCACCAGCAAGAAGAACGCGGCGCGCAAGGGCCTCAACAAGATCGTCGTGCCGGTGGGCTACGGCGAGCGCACGACCTATCGCGCCAGCGAGGCCATCGTCGACGTCACCGAAACCGGCCATATGCCCGCGGGCCAGAAGGCCTTCGCGCAGGCGGGGATCAGCGCGAAGGACATCGCGTCGTTCCATCCGTACGACGACTTCATCATCGCCATGATGATCCAGATGGAGATGCTGGGCTTCTGCAAGCAGGGGCAAGGCTGCGACTTCATCCGCGAGCACGACTTCAACTTCAACGGCGACCTGCCGCTGAACACCGGCGGCGGGCAGATCTCCGCCGGGCAGGCGGGCCTTGCGGGCGGCGGCACGAACCTCATCGAGGCCGTGCGCCAGCTCTTTGGCGAAGCAGGCCGGCGCCAGGTCACGAATACGAGCAACGCCGTGGTCACGGGCATTGGCGGCATCCCCTACGCGCGGAACTGGAATTCCAGCGTGGTGATGGTGCTGACGCCGAACGGATGAGGGTTGAGATGACGCAGATCAACGATACGCGCGGCATCGACCGCGAACCGCCGAAGTGGCGCTCGTTCTCCAAGCCCTACTGGGACGCCACGCGCGAAAAGCGCCTCGTGATCCAGTACGACACGGACGTGGGCAAGTACCAGTTCTACCCGCGCGCCACGAGCATCTACACGGGCAAGCGCCATCTGGAATGGCGCGAGGTCTCCGGCAAGGGCGAGATCTACTCGTTCACCATCGCGCGTCGCGCCCGCCCGCCCTTCCAGGGCCATGAGCCGTTCTTCATCGCCGTCGTCATGCTCGACGAAGGCGTGAACGTGATGGCCAACATGGTGAACTGCACGGTCGAGGAGATGAAGATCGGCATGCGGGTCAAGCCTTACTGGCATCCGCTGTCGAACGGCACGCACCTGCTCATGTTCGAGCCGGACCGCAGCTGAGCGCCCGCGCCGGGCTCAAACCGGCGAACAGGACGAAAGATCGCATGGCCGGGCCGCAACCCGGCCATGCGCGTTTCAAGGAGCGCTTGCGCTCACTCGACCGGCTTGTAGCCTGACGCCTTCACGATGGGCGTCCATGTCTCGATCTCCCGGGCCAGCGCCTGCTTCAGAGCGTCCGGGCTCGTGCCGGTGGTCTCGAAGGCGATAGATTCCAGCCGCTGCTTGACGGCCGGCGTGTTGACCGCCTCCACCATCGCCTTGTTCAGACGATCGATCGTCTCCTTCGGGGTGCGGGAGGACGCGAAGGCCGAATACCAGCCGTTGGCGCGCACGTTGAAGCCAGCTTCCTGGAACGTGGGCACTTCGGGGGCGAACTGCGAGCGCTTGTCGCCAGCCGTCGCCAGCACGCGCACCTTCCCGTTGCGATATTGCTCGATCTGGTCCGACAGCGGCGTGATCATCATTGGCAATTGGTCGGCCACCACGTCGTTCAGCGCGGGGGCGGAGCCCCTGTAGTGCACAGGCCGCAACGCCGTTCCAGCGGCGTTCGAGAACGCGATGCCCATGAAATGCAGGTTCGTGCCCGGGCCGGGCGTGCCGTAGGCGGCCTTGTCCGGGTTGGCCTTCAGCCACGGCACAAGCTCGGCGAGCGACTTCGCCGGAATGCTGGTTGCGATGGCGAGGGAGAAATCGAACGTGACAAGCTGCGAGACGGGCGCAAAGTCCGCCACCGGGTCGTAGCCGACGTTGGCGTCGTAAAGCGGCGTGATGGCCAACGGGCCATTGGGGCTGATGAAGAGAAGCGAGCCGTCCGAAGGACCCTGCTTGATGGCCATGATGGCGAGTCGCCCGGAGGCGCCGACGCGGTTCTCCACCACGACGCTCTGCCCAAGGGTGGCCTGCATGCGCTCGGCCACCAGCCGCGCCAGCAAGTCCCCGGCGCTGCCCGCCGCGAATCCATAGAGGATGCGGATCGGCTGGGCGGGCGATTGCGCGAACGCGGCGTTCGGCGCCGCTGCGCTGGCGACCGTCAAAAGCGCCAGCGCCGCAAGGGTCTTCGAGCGGGTTGCAATCTTCCTCATGAGGCTCTCCCTGATCTGTTTGGGAGACCCTAAGCGAAGTCGCAACAGGCCGCCAGCTTTCAGGGGCTGATCAGCGCTCCGCGCTCTCAGGGGTGAACATCTGCTCAAGCGCCGCGCTGAGCGTCTCGTCCGGGTGCGCGTCGCAATAGCGCGCAAGCCGTTCCGCCTGAACGTCGGGGGCGCCGAGGATCTGCTCCATCCATTGCGGGTAGGCGCCGTTTGCGGAGCGGCCCAAGTCGAGCTGGTGGATAATGCGTTCGCCGATGAAGGCGCCCATTTCCCTCGGCCCAGCATTGCAGGCGTCCGACGCGGCGAGCGCCGCTTGGGAGAGAAGGGCGAAAGTTGCGATAGCTGCGATACGGCTAATGCATGACATCTGGCGTCTCCATGACACGTGTGAGACAGGCTGATGCGGATTCACGGCTTTGTTCGCGAAGCCAGCGCATTGGCGCCGGCCGTTCGTTCAATGGTTCTTTCGGTCTCCTCCTGATTGGCGATATCGTCCGCCGGCGACGCGACATGAGAGCGAAGAAAAGCGCCTGAAAGCCAGAGCTTTCGCAATGCTGCGTTTCTCTCGTGCTCGGGTACGCCCGGCGCCATGAAGGCGCGCACGTCGATCTCGTCGTCAGCCGCGAGAGCGTGGTCGGCGGCGGGAGGCGCTTGCGCGTTAAGCTGCGCAGGAGCAAGGCTTGCGAGCACGATTGTGGATGCGCATGCAAAGAGCTTCATGGCCGTTCTCCGGCAGAAGTCCGTGACGCGGCGCGCGCAGGTTTTGCGCCCCCTGGGCATTACTAGTGTACGCCATTCTTTACGATTGTACACTAATTACAAATAAAATTGATTGCGGCTTAGTCTTCGTTCGCCGCGCATCTTGATCAGCCTGTCACT
>JAQGJX010000210.1 GCA_028290405.1 Hyphomicrobiales bacterium | reverse complement strand
CCGCGGCGCGGTCCCCCTCTTCCTGCGGGCGCAGGACGAGGACGCGCATCAGGCGAGGGGGAACAGGTCGGCGGGGGCTTTTTCGCGCAGGGCCAGCCCCGCCCGCGCCCCCATGGCGGCCGCCTCGGCCACCGGCGCCTCGTCGGCGATCTCGCGCCAGTCGCCGCCGTCGGGCCGCAGGATCATGCCGCGAAAGCGCAAGGTGTCGCCCTGCGTCAGCGCCAGCCCGGCCAGCGGCGTTCGGCAGGAGCCGTCGAGCACGCGCAGGAAGGCCCGCTCGGCCGCCAGCGCATGGCCGGTCGGCCCGTGCAGGATGGGCGCGAGGGCGGCGCGCGTGCGGGCGTCGCCGCCCCGCAGGGTGATCCCCACCGCGCCCTGTCCGACGGCGGGAAGAAAGTCCTCCGTGTCGAGCACGCTGGTCGCCTTGTGGGCGAGGCCGAGGCGGCGCAGGCCCGCGAGCGCCAGAAGCGTCGCGTCCACCACGCCTTCATCGAGCTTGCGCAGGCGGGTCTCGACGTTGCCGCGCAGCAGCGAGATCGTCACGTCCGGCCGCAGGCGCTTCACCTGCGCGCCGCGCCGCAGCGAGGCCGTGCCGACGTTTGCGCCGCGCGGCAGGTCCGCGATGGCGTTCGCCTTGCGGCAGATGAGCACGTCGCGCACGTCCTCGCGCGCCAGATAGCCGCCGATGACGATCTCGTCCGGCAAGGCGGTGGGCAGGTCCTTCGACGAATGCACGGCGATGTCGATGCGGCCCTCCAGCATGGCGAGGTCGAGCTCGCGGGTGAACAGGCCCTTGCCGCCCGCCTGCGAGAGGGCGCGGTCCTGGATCATGTCCCCGGTGGTCTTGATGACGACGATCTCGATCTCGTCCGCCGCGATCCCGTGGGCGGCGGCCAGCAGGGCCTGGGTCTCGTGCGCCTGCGCGAGCGCCAGCGGACTGCCCCGCGTGCCCAGTCTCAGAAAGTGCGTGCCGGCCATTCCATGCTCTCCATCGGGGCGCGGACTATAGGGTTTCGCCCCGGGTTGAGAAAGTCTACATACCGCACATGCGCGTGCTTGGAATCGAGACCACCTGCGACGAGACCGCAGCCTCCGTCGTCGCCATGCGGCCGGACGGCGGCGGCGAGATCCTTTCCAACGAAATCTTCAGCCAGATCGAGGAGCACGCCGCCTATGGGGGCGTGGTGCCGGAGATCGCCGCGCGCGCCCACGTGGAGATGATCGACGGGATCGTGCGGCGCGCCATGGACAAGGCGGGCGTGCGCTTTTCGGACCTCGACGGCATCGCGGCCGCCGCCGGCCCCGGGCTCATCGGCGGCGTCATGGTGGGGCTCACCACCGGCAAGGCGCTGGCGCTCGCCACCCGCAAGCCGCTCATCGCCGTGAACCATCTGGAGGCTCACGCGCTCACCGCCCGGCTCACGGACGCGACCGAGTTCCCCTATCTGCTGCTGCTCGTCTCGGGCGGGCACACCCAGCTCGTGGCCGTGAAGGGCGTCGGGGACTACGTGCGCCTCGGCACCACGGTGGACGACGCGGTCGGCGAGGCGTTCGACAAGGTCGCCAAGCTGCTGGGCCTGCCGTATCCGGGCGGCCCGCAGGTGGAGCGCGTCGCGCGCGGCGGCGATCCTGAGCGCTTCAACCTGCCGCGCCCCATGCAGGGGCGGCCCAACGCGGATTTTTCCCTCTCGGGCCTGAAGACCGCCGTGCGCCTGACTGCGGAGCGCCTCGGGACCATGACGGCGACGGACGTGGCGGACCTGTGCGCGTCCTTCCAGGCGGCGGTGGTGGACGTGCTGGTGGACCGCACGCGGGCGGGCCTCAAGGCCTTCCGGCAGCAGGTCGGCTATCCCAACGCGCTCGTGGTGGCGGGCGGCGTGGCGGCCAACGACACCATCCGGCGCGGCCTCGCACGGCTCGCCACGGGCTCGGGGCTGAAGCTCGTCATGCCCCCCGCGGCGCTGTGCACCGACAACGGCGCGATGATCGCCTGGACGGGCATCGAGCGGCTGCGCCTGGGGCTCGTGGACGACCTCACCTTCGCGCCGCGTCCGCGCTGGCCGCTCGACCAGAACGCCGAACGCGTCCACAACGGGAAAGCCTGAGCTTGCGCGGGATCGCCCGCAGGGCTGCGGTGGTCGCGCTCGCGGGCGCGCTGACGGGTTTTGCGCCCACGATCGCCCGGGGGCCGCTGGACGGCGAGCCCATGATCGCCGGGGTGCGGGTGTTCTACGGCCCGGGCGACAACCTTCAGGACATCGACCGGACGCTGATCGCCGGCGCCCGCGAGACGCTGGACATGGCGGCCTACGTGCTCACCGACCGCGCGGTCATCGACGCGCTCGGGGAGGCGGCCCGCCGCGGCGTCCGGGTGCGCCTCTATCTCGATCCCGACCAGCCCGCGTTGCGCAGCCGGGGCGCGGGCGGGGCGGCGCTCGAGGCGCTGGGGCGGGCGCCCAACGTGCAGGTGCGGGTGAAGGCGGGCGAGGACCTGATGCATCTCAAGGCCTATCAGGTGGACCGGCGCGTGCTGCGCACCGGCTCCGCCAATTTCTCGGTGTCAGGCGCAAGGCGGCAGGACAACGACATCGTGCTGATCCAGAGCCGGGAGGCGGTCGCGCGGTTTCTCAGGGAGTTCGACGCGCTCTGGGCGCGCCCGGGCGGTCCCATGAGGCCCGGGCAGAAACCGTTCGGCGTGTCGCGCGCGGAGGATGAACGTCCATGAGCCAAGCCCGTATCTATCCGCGCATCGGCGTGCTGGGCGCGGGCGCCTGGGGAACAGCGCTGGCGAACGTGGCGGCGCGCGCGGGGCGGGACGTGCTCTTGTGGGCGCGCGACGCCGCCCACGCGCAGGACATGGCGCGCGCCCGCTCCAACGAGAAGCGCCTGCCGGGCGTGGCGCTGGCCCCCACCCTGCGGCTGACCTCGTCGCTCGCCGACATGGCTGAGGCGGACGCGGTGCTGGCGGTGGTGCCCGCGCAGGCGTTGCGCGCCGTCGCCCAAGGGCTAGCGCCGCATCTGCGGGCGGGCGTTCCCGTGGCCATCTGCGCCAAGGGCATCGAGCGCGGCACGCACCTGTTCCTGGCGGACGTGCTCGCGCAGGCCCTGCCGGGCCATCCCGCGGCGGCGCTGTCGGGCCCCAGCTTCGCGGCCGACGTCGCGCAGGGCCTACCCACCGCGGTGACGGTGGCGGCGCTGGACGAGGAGGTGGCGAAAGCCTTCTGCGCGAGCCTCGCCACCCCCACCTTCCGCCTCTACCACACGGGCGACCTGCGCGGAGTCGAGATCGGCGGGGCGGCCAAGAACGTGCTCGCCATCGCCTGCGGGGTCGCGGCGGGACGTGGGTTGGGGGCGAGCGCGCAGGCGGCGCTGGTGGCGCGGGGCTTTGCGGAGCTGCGCCGCTTCGGGCGCGCCTTCGGGGCGGCGGACGAGACGCTCATGGGCCTTTCGGGACTCGGCGACCTCGTGCTCACCTGCGGCTCGGCGCAATCGCGCAATTTCGCCCTCGGGCTCTCGCTCGGGCGCGGCGAGGCGCCTGCGGGCGCGCTGGCGGAAGGCGCGTTCACCGCCTCCGTGCTGGTGGAGATGGCGCGCGAGCGCGCCGTGGAGCTGCCGATCTGCGCGGCGGTGGACGCGATCCTGGCGGGACGCGCGAGCGTCGCGGCGGCGGTCGAGGCGCTGCTCGCGAGGCCCCAGAAGCCCGAGTGAACCTCGCGGAAGCGTCAATTGCATTCAGGGCGGCGGCGCAATACATCACAGGCCATGCTGCGTTACGCCAATCCGGCCAATTTCCTCTCCCTCGCAGGCGTGCTGATCCCCCTGGGGGCGGCGCTCTCGGGGCTCGTGCTGGCGGCGGGCCTCTACATGACGTTCTTCGTCGCCCCGGCGGACTACCAGCAGGGCGAGACGGTGCGGATCATGTACATCCACGTCCCGGCCGCATGGCTCTCCCTGTTCTGCTACGGCGTCATGACGCTGGCGGCGCTGGGCACGCTGGTGTGGCGCCATCCGCTGGCGGACGCCGCGCAAAAGGCGGCCGCGCCGCTGGGCGCCGCGTTCACCTTCGTGTGCCTCGTCACCGGTTCGCTCTGGGGCAAGCCCATGTGGGGCACGTGGTGGGTGTGGGACGCGCGGCTCACGTCGGTGCTCGTGCTGTTCCTCGTCTATCTCGGACTCATCGCGCTCTGGCGCACCATCGAGGAGCCCGCCCGGGCCGGCCGGGCGGCGGCGATCCTGACGCTGGTGGGCGTGGTCAACCTGCCGGTCATCAAGTTCTCCGTGGACTGGTGGAACACGTTGCACCAGCCTGCGTCCGTCCTGCGCATGGGCGGCCCCGCCATCCATCCCACCATGCTGTGGCCGCTGCTGGTGATGGCCATCGGCATGACGCTTCTCTTCGTCACGCTGCATCTCATGGCCATCCGCAACGAAATCCTGCGCCGGCGCCTGCGCCGCCTGTCGATCCTGGCGGCCGAGGACGGGGAGGCGCGTCTGCGGGCCGTCGCCGCCGGGCAGGGGGCCCGATGAGCGCGCACGCGGCCTTCATTCTCGCCGCCTACCTGTTGACCCTCGCGGTCATCGGCGGCGCCGCGCTCGCCATCCTGCTGGACTACCGCAACCTGCGGCGCGCGCTGTCGAAGCTGCCGCCGCGCGACGGCGACGAGCCGCGCCCATGACGAGCGCCCGCCCATGAGCGCGCCCGGCGTCCCACCGCGGACCTCGCCGGGCCGGGCCCGGCGCCTGCTGCTGGCCCTCGTTCCGCTGGCGTGCTTCCTCGCGCTCGCGGGCCTGTTCCTGACGCGGCTGGGGGTCGATTCCTCAAGGGTGCCCTCCGCGCTCGTGGGGCGACCGGCGCCCGCCGTCGCGCTGCCGCCGCTGGAGGGTGCCGGGCTGCCGGGCTTCTCGGACGGCGATCTGAAGGCCGGGCGGGTGACGCTGGTGAACGTGTTCGCCAGCTGGTGCGGCCCGTGCCGCGACGAACATCCCGTCCTGATGGCGCTGGCCGCCGACGAGGGCCTGCGCGCCAAGGGCGTGCGGCTCGCGGGCCTCGCGTACAAGGACGAACCCGCCAACGCCCTGCGCTTCCTGCGCGAACTCGGCACGCCCTATGGGATGATCGGCATGGACCGGGCCGGGCGGGGGGCCATCGAGTGGGGCGTCTACGGCGTGCCCGAGACGTTCGTGGTGCGCGGCGACGGCACCATCGCGTACAAGTTCGTCGGCCCGCTGAGCGAGGCGACGCTGCGCAGCGCGCTGATCCCGGAAATTGAAAAGGCGCTGCGCTAGCCGGCGGCCTTGAGGCCCATCACGCCTGCGACGATGAGCGCGATGGACCCGAGGCGCACCGCCGTGGCGGGCTCCGAGAACAGCGCGACTCCCAGGATCGCCGTGCCGGCCGCGCCGATTCCCGTCCACACCGCATAGGCGGTCCCCACCGGCAGCGTCTTCAGCGCCAGTCCCAGCAGCCCGAGGCTGGCGGCCATGCAGGCGATGGTGAGGATCGTCGGAAGCGGGCGGGTGAAGCCGTCCGTGTATTTGAGGCCGACGGCCCAGCCCACCTCAAGCACGCCCGCGGCCGCCAGATATATCCATTCCATGTGCGTTCCTTTCCGGCCGGTCGCCCGCCGGGCGCGATCGCGTCCCGACAGGCTTGGGCTTGAAAACAGCGCGCCGCAGGAACATGTGCTCACCATGAACCGCCGACGCGCCCTTAAACTCCTCAGCCTGCCCGTCCTCGGCGGCCTTGGCCTCATGGGCTATCGCGCAAACCGAAATCCCTATTACGCGGGACCGCCCAGCGACCATTTCGACGGCCTACGCTTCCATCTGGGCGAGCTGACGCGCGACAAGTCCCACGTCGATCTTCTGAAGTGGACGCTGGGCGGCGGCAAGGCCGTTTGGCCCGCCGCGGCCGCCTCGACGCGGGTCGACGTCCCCCCGGCGCGCGTGGAGGGAGAAAGGCTGCGCGTGTCCTACGTGGGCCATGCGAGCGTGCTGATCCAGACCCACGGGGTGAACCTTCTGGTCGACCCGGTGTGGTCGGAGCGCGCCAGCCCGTTTTCGTTCGCGGGCCCCAAGCGCGTCAATCCGCCGGGCGTGGCGCTGGACAACCTGCCGCCGCTGGACGCGATCCTCGTGTCGCACAACCATTACGACCACCTTGACATCGCCACCCTGTCGAAGCTGGCGCGCAAGCCCGGCGCGCGCATCGTCACCCCGCTGGGCAACGACGTCGTCATGCGCGACGGGGACGGGGCCGTGCGGGCGGAGGCCTACGACTGGGGCGCGCGCGTCGAAGTGGGGCGCGGCGTCCATGTGCATATCGAGCCCGCCTATCACTGGTCGGCGCGCGGCGTGCTGGACCGGCGCATGGCGCTGTGGTGCGCCTTCGTGATCGAGACGCCGTCGGGTTCGATCTATCATATCGCCGACACGGGGTTCGCGGACGGCAAGGCGTTCGCCCAGGCGCGCGAGAAGCACGGCGGCTTCAAGCTCGCGATCCTGCCCATCGGGGCCTATGCGCCGCGCTGGTTCATGCGCGACCAGCATGTGGACCCGGACGAGTCGGTGGCGATCATGCAGATCTGCGGGGCCCAGCGCGCGCTGGCGCATCATTGGGGCACGTTCCAGTTGACCGACGAGCCCATGGAGGAGCCGCCCCAGCGACTCGCGCAGGCGCTGGCCCGCGAGGGGATCGCGCCCGAGCGGTTCGCCGTGAAGCGCCCGGGCGAAGTCCTGGAAGTCTGAGGGCGCTACTTCACGTAGACGTACACGTCCACCTGCAGGCTGGTGTCGTCCGGGCCGCGCGAATCCGTGAGGTATTCCTCGGCGAAGAAGTCGCGCGCTTCGAGGTTCTTGTCGTCCAGCCATGCGGTGATGGCCTCGTAGGTCGAGTCGATCTCGTCATACGAGCCGCGATGTTCGAACTTCACCGCGCGGCCGGGAGGCGTCTGGCCCATCTTGAACTCCGCGCCCAGTTGCGGGGGCGCCGACGGCTGCTCCGACAAGGGCAGCATGGCCTGGAAGCGGAACCCGGCGTCGTCCGTCGAGGTGAACACCGCGACCGGGCGGGCGGCGGTCTTCACCCCAACGCGCTCCAGCTCGGCCCGCAGGCGCTGGAAGGCGTTGGACAGGCTCGTGTACCCGTCCTCCCAGGTGGACGAGCCCTCGAACACGAGCGACGGGCGGCCGGGAATCTCCACCACCTTGACGGTGGGCGTCTCGCTCGGCGCAGCGGCCTCGGGGGCCGGCGCGGGGGTCGAGGGCGCCGGGGCGGCGGGCTCGGCGGGGCTTGGG
>JAQGJX010000190.1 GCA_028290405.1 Hyphomicrobiales bacterium | reverse complement strand
CTTCATCACCCACGCCGAGAAGATGATCGCCGAGCTCGACGATCCCTACATCCTCATCTTCGAAAAGAAGCTCTCGAGCCTGCAGGCCATGCTGCCCGTTCTCGAAGCCGTGGTGCAGACCGGCAAGCCGCTCGTCATCATCGCCGAAGACCTCGTCATCAAGCTCGAGAACGTGGCTCTCCCGATGCTCGGCCGCGCCAAGAAGGTGCGTATCGACAAGGAGAACACCACGATCGTCGACGGCGCCGGCGCCAAGAGCGACATCGAAGGCCGCGTCTCGCAGATCAAGTCCCAGATCGAAGAGACCACCTCCGACTACGACCGTGAGAAGCTCCAGGAGCGTCTCGCCAAGCTCGCTGGCGGCGTCGCGGTGATCCGCGTCGGCGGCGCGACGGAAGTCGAAGTGAAGGAAAAGAAGGACCGCGTGGACGACGCGCTGAACGCCACCCGCGCTGCGGTGGAAGAAGGCATCGTCCCCGGCGGCGGCACCGCGCTGCTGCGCGCCAAGGGCGCCGTCTCCAAGCTGAAGAGCGACAACGCTGACGTGCAGGCCGGCATCAACATCGTGATGAAGGCTCTGGAAGCCCCGATCCGCCAGATCGTGGAAAACGCTGGCGTCGAAGGCTCCATCGTGGTCGGCAAGATCGGCGAGAACTCGTCCGAGACGTTCGGCTTCAACGCCCAGACGGAAGAGTACGTGGACATGATCCAGGCCGGCATCGTCGATCCGGCGAAGGTCGTCCGCACGGCTCTGCAGGACGCGGCCTCCGTGTCCGGCCTGCTCGTCACCACCGAGGCCATGATCGCCGACCGTCCCCGCAAGGACGCTGGCGGCCCCGCCATGCCCCCGGGCGGCGGCATGGGCGGCATGGACTTCTAAGGTCCGAAAAAAAACGAATGGGAAGCGCGCCGGTCTCCGGCGCGCTTTTTATTTTGGCGGCGCGCTTGTGACTTCCGCAGGTCAGACGTCGCGCCCCGCGAGCGCGCTACAGCGAAGCATAAGAGCCAGCGTTATTGTTTCTATTCTTAAGGTTGGACCTCGCGTTACGGCAACGCCGGCCTGCATTTTCCCTTTGACGGCGCTTGTACAAAGGCGTTCAATTTGCGAGGAAGCGTTTGAGCCGGGGGGCTCGACGAGAAGTGACCGCAGGGTCACCCGCCGGAAACGGACGGCCGCTTGGGATGGGGAGATCGGGTGCGGCCCGATCAAGCGGCGACGGACGAAACTGGCGAAGAGGGCGGCTATGACATGACCAATAGAACTCTGACGCGTCAGGACCTCCTGCATGCGGTCTACGTGGCGGGGCCGGGGCTTTCCCGCGTCGAGGCCAAGCAGATCGTCGAGACTGCGCTTGAAGAAATCTGCAGCGCCCTCGAGCGCGGAGAAACCGTGAAACTGCGCGCGTTCGGCACCTTCCAGGTGCGCTCCAAGCGCCCCCGCGTCGGCCGCAACCCGAAGACCGGCGACGAATACCCCATCACGGCCCGGCAGGTGCTCACCTTCAAGCCTTCGCCCAGGCTCGTGGCCGCGGTGAATGGCGAGGACGCCGAGGAGGACCTTGGCCGCCCAGACAGCATCGAAGCTGGTCCCCAGCCGGTGGCGTTGTCCAATCGGTGAGGGTGCGGTAACACTCAGCCGGTTGAGGCCATGCGCGCCGGCGAGAGATTCTGTCCATGACATTTCTGGGTCTGTTGGTCGCGGCGGCGTCCGCGTTAAGCCTCGTGGCGGGGTTCGCCGCCGGCGGCTCGTCCTTTCTGGGCCTGTCCGTCAATGGACCGCTGCTCGGCGTGGCCCTTTCGGGCGCCCTGCTGACCCTGGCGACGCTGCGCGCTGAACGCATTTCCAAATTCCTGCGCATCTTTTCGAAGGTCTTCGCGGTCGAGTTCGCAGTGGTGTCGCTTGCGTTCACCCTGAGCGTGCTCGGCTTCTGGCCGGAAGCCCTCGCGGCCCTCACCCCCCCGCCCAGCCTGCCGGTGACGCTGGCCGTGTTCGGCATGATCGTGCTGGCGATCTCGTTCATCCCGGTGATCGCGCAGATCACCCAGCTCGCCGATCCGTTCTTTGAGGCCGACGCTGTTCGCGACGTGCCGCTGGGTCCGCTGGGCGTGCGCCGCATGTCGGAGAGCGCGCTCGGCCAGGCTCTGGTGATGACGCTGGTGGTGCTGAACCAGGTCCAGGTCGGCATCAACGTGCGGCTGTCGTTCTTCAACCGCGATTTCTTCGACGCCATCCAGAACAAGAACGAAACCGCGTTCTGGTATCTGCTGCTGTCGGTCTTCTGCGTCTGGGCGGCGATCTACGTCGTCTCCATGCTGATCGAGATCTATCTGGAGTCCGTGCTCAAGATCACCTGGCGCGAATGGCTCACCGAGCGCTATTCGGCGAACTGGCTGACGCGCGGCGGGCTCTACCGCATGAACCTGGTGGGGGAGGGCGCCGACAACCCCGACCAGCGCATCGCGGAGGACGTGAAGAGCTTCATCGACCTCACCTATTCATACTCGGTGAGCGTGCTCTCGACGCTCAGCAACCTCGTCTCCTTCTCAATCATCCTGTGGCTCATCCCGGCGGCGTTCATGATCCCGGGCACCAACGTGTCCATGCCGGGATTTCCGTTCTGGGTCGCGGTGCTCTACGCGCTGGTGGGCACGTGGATCACGCACCGCATCGGGCGCCCGCTGGTGGCGCTGCAGTTCCGGCAGGAGCGCTACGAGGCCGACTTCCGCTTCTCGCTGGCGCGCCTGCGCGAATACGCCGAGCAGGTGGCGTTGCTGCGGGGCGAACCCGCCGAGCGCGAGATCCTTGGCGCGCGCTTCGCCTCCATCGTGGGGAACTACTACGAGATCGTGGTGCGCAACATGAAGCTCACCACGTTCACCCAATCGTTCTTCCAGGCGAGCGTCGTGATCCCCTACATCATCGTCGCGCCGTACTACTTCGGCGGCAGCATCACGCTGGGCGTGATGACGCAGACCGCGGGCGCGTTCTCGCGGGTGGAGAGTTCGCTCACCTTCTTCATCGCCCGCTATCAGTCGCTGGCCAGCTACAAGGCGGTGGTGGATCGCCTCACCACCTTCGGGCAGGCCATCAAGCGCGCGCAATTGCTCGGCAAGACGCCGCCCCACATCACCTATGGGGAGGCCAAGGGCCGCGACCTTGAACTGAGCGGGCTCAAGCTCTCCCTGCCCAACGGGCGGCGCATCGTGGACGTGGACCGCCTTGTCTTCGAGGGCGGCCGCGCGACCCTGCTGACCGGCCCCTCGGGGTCGGGCAAGTCCACGCTGTTTCGCGCCATCGCGGACATCTGGCCATACGGAACCGGCCGCATCGAGGCGCCGGCCGGCGGCGTGATGCTGCTGCCCCAGCGCCCCTACGTGCCCTCCGGCACCCTGCGGGTCGCCGTCACCTATCCGGGACTGACCGGAACCTATGACGACGCGCAGATCGCCCGGGCGCTGACGCTGGCGCGGCTGGGCGGGTTCGTGGACGATCTCGACCGCGAGGACAATTGGGGCCAGCGGCTTTCGGGCGGCGAGCAGCAGCGCCTGGCGATCGCCCGCGCCCTGCTGGACAAGCCCGATTGGCTCTTCCTCGACGAGGCGACCTCGGCGCTCGACGAGACGCTGGAGAGCGACATCTACCGCATGCTGCGCGAGGAGTTGCCGGGCTCCACCATCGTCTCCATCGGCCACCGCAGCACGCTAATCGACCTGCACGACCTGCGCATCCACATGAAGCCGCGCGAGGACGGCGCGTTCGCGCCCGCGGCCGTCGAGGCTCAGCCGGCCAAGTGACTTTGAAATAGCGACTCGCCCAAACGCTCCGCCACGGGCCGCCCCGGTGAGCGGAACGGAAAAGCTGCGCTGCAAATTGTTGTGGCGCGGGGCTTTGGTCTGTGCCATTAAGATACTGAAAAGAAAGGTACTTTACAAACATTCTAAACTACGGGGCGCGCACGGGATGATCGTCTGTTCTTGCAACGTGTTTTCCGACAGCCAGGTTCGCAGCGTCCTTGCGGCCGGCGAAGAGGGGCCCCGCAACGTCCGCGAGGTGTATGGCTGCCTTGGCTGCTCGCCCAAGTGCGGGCGCTGCGCGCGCACCATCCAGGGTTTGATGCAGGAGGCCATGGGCTGCGGCGCCGACGTCCGCATGGAGCCCGAGCAGGCCTGCGCAATGGCGATGCTGGACTAGGCCGCTTTCGAGCCGCCGCCGCCCTTCCCAAGCCGAAGGCTCGGCCTAATTAACGTCGCGGCGCACCCGGACGCCCGCGCGCGTCCGGGTGCGCCAGCCACATTCTTCCGCCAGACGACCAAGCCATATCCCCCAGGAGTCCACGCATGCGCGGCGACCAGAAAGTCATCGAATATCTCAATCGCGGCCTTCGCAGCGAACTCACCGCCATCAACCAGTACTGGCTGCATTACCGCCTGCTGGCCAACTGGGGCTACAAGGACCTCGCCAAGACGTGGCGGGCCGAATCCATCGAAGAGATGGAGCACGCCGACAAGTTCGTGGACCGCATCCTGTTTCTCGACGGTTTCCCGAACATGCAGAGCCTCGATCCGCTGCGCATCGGCCAGAGCGTGCAGGAAATCCTCGACGCCGACCTCTCCTCCGAGATGGACGCCCGCGCGCTCTATCTGGAAGCCGCCGCCTATTGCGACAGCGTCAACGACCGCGTCAGCAAGAACCTGTTCGAAGAGATCGCCGGCGACGAGGAGGAGCATATCGACTTCCTCGAAACCCAGCTCGAACTCGTGAAGCAGGTGGGCATTCAGCTCTACTCGCAAAAGCACATCGGCGGGCTGGATTCGAAGTAGCGGCGGGCGCGACTCCGCCTCCCGCAGGAGCGGCG
>JAQGJX010000161.1 GCA_028290405.1 Hyphomicrobiales bacterium | reverse complement strand
TCCCGGCCTTCGCCGGGATGACGCTCCCTAGACTTCCACCACCTTGCCGGGATTCATGATTCCGTCCGGGTCCAGCGCGCGCTTCAGGGTGCGCATCATCTCCAGCGCGGCGGGGTCGTGCTCTTTTGGCAGGTATTTCATCTTGGCCTGCCCGACGCCGTGCTCGCCCGTGCAGGTGCCCTCCATGTCGACGCCGCGCAGCACGAGGCGCTCCAGGAAGCCTTCCGCGCGGGCGATTTCGTCCTCGTCGGTCATGTCCACCAGCAGGTTCACGTGGAAATTGCCGTCTCCTACATGGCCCACGATGGGCCCCACCAGTCCGCTGGCGGCGATGTCGGCCTTCGTTTGCTCCACGCATTCGGCGAGGCGCGAGATGGGCACGCACACGTCCGTCGCAATCGCTTTCGCGCCCGGGCGCAGGGTGAAGCAGGCCCAATAGGCGTCGTGGCGCGCCTGCCAGAGCTTCGTGCGGTCCTCGGTTTTCGAGGCCCACGTGAACGGCCCGCCGCCAAAGTCCGCCGCGATCTCGCCGAAGCGTTCCGCCTGCTCCTTCGCGCCCGCGTCCGTGCCATGGAACTCCACCAGCAGCAGCGGCGTCTCCGGCAGGCCGAGCTTGGAGTGCAGGTTGACGGCCTTCACGGACAATTCGTCCAGCAGCTCGATGCGCGCCACCGGCAGGCCGGACTGGATGGTGAGGATGGTGGCGTCGCACGCCGCCTTCACGCTGGGAAACGGGCAGATGCCGGCGGTGATCGCCTCCGGGAGGCCATAGAGCTTCAGGGTGATCTCCGTGATGAGCCCCAGCGTGCCTTCCGCGCCCACGAACAGGCGCGTCAGATCGTAGCCGGCGGAGGATTTGCGGGCGCGCCGGGCGGTCTTCATGATCTCGCCGCTGGGCGTCACGACCTTCAGGGCCAGCACGTTCTCCTTCATGGTGCCGTAGCGCACCGCGTTGGTGCCGGAGGCGCGCGTTGACGCCATGCCGCCGATGGAGGCGTCCGCGCCCGGATCGATGGGAAAGAACAGGCCCGTGTGGCGCAGGGCTTCATTGAGCTCCTTGCGGGTGACGCCCGCCTCCGCCACGCAATCGAGATCGTCCACGTTGATGGCCACGATGCGCTTCATCAGCGAGGTGTCGACGCAGATTCCCCCGTGGGGCGCGTTGACATGCCCTTCCAGCGACGTGCCCGTACCAAAGGGAATGACGGGAACCTTGTGCTGCGCGCACAGGGTCACGATCTCGGCGACCTCTTCGGTCGTCTGCGGATAGACGACCGCGTCCGGCTTCTGGTTGGGAAGCCAGGTCAGCGTGTGCCCGTGCTGCTCGCGCACGCTCTCATTGGCCGAATAGCGATTGCCAAAGCGCGCGGCCAGGGCCGTCTTCACCGTGTCCACGGCGGTGGGTGCCGGCGGCTCGCGCGGCGGAGGCGGCGGTGGCTCGTCGCTCCACGCCCCGCCCGGAAGTGACTCGGCTTGCTTGTCGGCCATGATTGCATCCTTGGGCGTTCAACCTGCGAAGCCGCCCTCGTTCAGGAATAGGCGTTCCGCCTCGCTCGTCAATCGCCCCAGCGCGGCGTTGCGGTGGGGGAAGCGGCCAAAGCGCGCAACGATGTCCCGGTGCAGGACTGCGAACTTGAGATTGTTCTCGAAGCCCTCGCCGGCCCGTTCGAACAGCGCCACGCACCGCTCCTGGGCAGCGAGGTCCTCGGCGTGCATGAGCGGGAGATAGAAGAACTGGCGCAGCTCTCCAAAATGCGGCGCGTCGAAGCCGCGCGCCATGGCGCGTTCGGCCACGTTCAGCGCCGCCGCGTCGGTGGCGAACGCGTGCGCGGAGGCGCGCCACAGGTTGCGCGGCATCTGGTCGAGCAGGATCAGCAGCGCCAGCGCGCCCTCCGCGCTCGCTTCCCAGTCCCACAATTCGCCGCGCGCCGCCGCCTCGTGGGCGGCGAGGAACCGCCCGCGCAACTCCGCGTCGAACGCCTCGTCCTTCTTGTACCAGCGCTCGGCGCCGGCCTCGCGCCAGAAGGCCACGACAGCTTCGCTCGACGGGATGGCGTGCATGGATCCTCCGGCGGCGCCGCATGACAAGCTGCGCCCTGCGTGAGTATATGGCCGCCGACGGCCATCGTGAAAGCCGCAGGGAGGCGCTGATGACGCAGGGCGCGACGACCACGGCGCCGGACGCCGACCCCATCAGGCCGCTGAACGCGCTCTGGGCCGCGCTGGCGCTGGCGCTCATGGCGGGCGTCATCGTTTCAGGCAACCTGCTGGCGCTGAATTTCCTGCACGTGATGAGCGCCGTGCTCTGGACGGGAATCGACCTATTCATGGGCTTCGTTGTCGGCCCCGTGCTGAGGGCCGCGCCCTTCGAGGCCCGC
Organism: Hyphomicrobiales bacterium; assembly: GCA_028290405.1. Classification (GTDB taxonomy): domain Bacteria; phylum Pseudomonadota; class Alphaproteobacteria; order Rhizobiales; family Beijerinckiaceae; genus Terripilifer. Next base: position 7,991 of record JAQGJX010000161.1, on the reverse strand, counting down.
CGGGCCGTCATGCTGCGGCTGACGCCGAAGACCATGTTCCTGCTGCCGACGCTCGCCATCCTCACGGGCGCGAGCGGGTGGCATCTTGCGGCGCAGCTTGGGTATCTCGAACTGCCCTGGCCGCAGTTCGGCTGGGTGGCGGCGGCGCTCGCGCTCATCACGGCGCTCACCGTGCAGGGACTGGGGCTGCTGCTGCCGACGCAGATCAGGGTCTATCTTGAGCTGCGCAAGCCGCAGCCCGACGTTCCGCGCATCATTGGCCTGACGAAGAACTACTTCTGGCTGGTGGCCGTGCAGGGGAGCATGCAGGTCGCCATGGTGCTGGTGATGGCCAAATTCCGCACGGGCCTTTGAGGGCGCCGCCACGGCCCGGCCTGCGTTCGACAATCGCCGCCCTGCGCCCCACATTGCGCAGGATGATTCGCTTTTCGTTCCCTTTTGTGATTCACAGGCCGCGTGTCCGATCCCTTTGAGCTGCCCGACCCTGACGAGCCCGATTTCACCCGCGCGCCCGCTCCCCGCGCCGGCGGCATCGCCGCGCGCGCCCGCGCCGCCATGGGCCAGCCGCGCTATCTGGAGGTCCTGAACCCCGAGCAGCGCGCCGCCGTGGAGGCCGTGGACGGCCCCGTGCTGGTGCTGGCGGGGGCAGGCACCGGCAAGACCCGGGTTCTGACCACGCGCATCGCCCACACCATCGCCACGGGCCGCGCGCGCGCGCACGAGATTCTCTCCGTCACCTTCACCAACAAGGCGGCGCGGGAGATGAAGGAGCGCATCGGCGCGCTGGCGGGCGAGGTCGCGGAAGGCATGCCGTGGCTGGGCACGTTCCATTCCATCGGCACCAAGATCCTGCGCCGCCATGCGGAACTGGTGGGGCTGAAGTCCAACTTCACGATCCTCGACATGGACGACCAGATCCGCCTGCTCAAGCAGGTGCTTCAGGCCGAGAACGTGGACGAGAAGCGCTGGCCGGCGCGCCAACTCTCCATCCTCATCGACGGCTGGAAGAACCGGGGCCTCGAGCCCGAGCGCGTGCCCGCCGGCGAGGCGGAGGCGTTCGGCAACGGCAAGGGCCGGCGCCTCTACGCGTTCTATCAGGAACGCCTGAAGGCGCTGAACGCGGCGGACTTCGGCGACCTTCTGCTGGAAGGCCTGCGGCTGCTGCGCGACAACCCGGACGTGCTGGCCGAATATCAACGGCGCTTCCGCTACATTCTCGTGGACGAGTACCAGGACACCAACACCGTCCAGTACCTCTGGCTGCGCCTGCTCGCCCAGGCCTCGCCGGACCGGCCCCAGCGCAACATCTGCTGCGTGGGCGACGACGACCAGGCGATCTACGGCTGGCGCGGCGCGGACGTGGACAACATCCTGCGCTTCGACAAGGATTTTCCCGGCGCCACGGTGATCCGGCTGGAGCGCAATTACCGCTCCACGGGCCACATCCTCGCCGCCGCCTCCCATCTCATCGCGCACAACGAAGGCCGGCTCGGCAAGACGCTGTTCACCGACGGCGTGGACGGCGAGAAGCCGACCGTGCAGGGCGTGTGGGATTCGGAAGAGGAAACCCGCGTGGTGGGCGAGGACATCGAGCAATTGCAGCGGCGCGGGCAATCGCTCGAGGACGTGGCCATCCTGGTGCGCGCCACGTTCCAGATGCGCGAGTTCGAAGAGCGCTTCGTCACGCTGGGCGTGCCGTACCGCGTCATCGGCGGCCCGAAGTTCTATGAGCGCGCGGAAATCCGCGACGCCCTGGCGTACATGCGCTGCGTGGCGCAGCCCACGGACGATCTCGCCTTCGAGCGCATCTTCAACACGCCCAAGCGCGGACTGGGCGACGCCGCCCTGCAATTGATGCACGAGCATTCGCGGCGCGAGCGCATTCCGCTGATGCTGGCCGCGCGCGCGCTGAGCGAGACCGAGGAGTTGAAGCCCAAGCAGCGCCAGTGCGTGCGCGCCCTGATGGCCGACTTCGACCGCTGGTCCTCGCTGATCGACGTGAAGCCGCACAACGAGCTGGCCGAAATGGTGCTGGAGGAATCCGGCTACACGGACATGTGGCAGAAGGACCGCTCCGCCGACGCCGCAGGACGGCTCGAAAACCTCAAGGAGCTTGTGCGCTCCATGGAGCAGTTCCCGGATCTGGCGAGCTTCCTCGAGCACATCTCGCTGGTGATGGAGCGCGACACGGACTCGGGCGAGCAGAAGGTCAGCATCATGACCCTGCACGCCGCCAAGGGGCTCGAGTTCGACACCGTTTATCTTCCCGGCTGGGAGGAGGGGCTCTTCCCGCACCAGCGCGCGCTCGACGAGCAGGGCCGCGCGGGTCTGGAGGAGGAGCGCCGACTCGCCTACGTGGGGGTCACGCGCGCGCGCAAGCAGGCGAAGATCTACTTCGCCACCAACCGGCGCATCCGCGGCATGTGGCAGACCACGATTCCCTCGCGCTTCCTCGACGAACTGCCGGCCGACCACGTCGATGTTGTGGAGGCCGCCAGCGCCAGCTACGGCGGCTATGCGGCCTCGCGGTTCAACTCCATCGACTCCTTCGCCTCCACGTACAACACGCCCGGCTGGCAGCGCGCCCAGCAGCGCAACGCCGCCACGGGCGCGCGGTCCGGCGCGACGTCGGGATTCGGGGCCAGCCAGCGCCGCTCGGGGCCGCAGACCATCGAGGGCGAGCTTGTGGCGAAGGCGTCGGCGACCTCGTCGTTCCAGACGGGCGCGCGGGTTTTCCACGTCAAGTTCGGCAACGGCTCCATCGTGGGCGTCGAGGGCAACAAGCTCACGGTGGATTTCGACAAGGCCGGCCGGAAGATGGTGCTGGAAAGCTTCGTCCAGAAGGCGGGTTGATTCGGAGCCCCGTTGGCCTGAGGGCCCCGTGGGGGGACGGGAAATTAGCGAGCCGCGCAAGCTTCGCCTTCAAGATGCTGAAAACGTGCGTAGTTCAAGGTGTTGTGGCTGTCTTTTGGCGTCCTGCGCTTGTGGACGGCCAGGATATCGGGCGGGCGCCAGTGGCATCCGGCTGCTTCAAGGGGTATAGCACCCCCACGACCCGGGGCTTGATCCGCCCTTGTCCCCGGGAAGTTCAGCTGCCGCCGACGGCGCGCGCTAAACGATAGATGATGCGGCGGCATGGAGAGACGAATGGCGACCAAACCCACATCCGACGGAGGCGCCAAGGGCGGTTCCGCCCTTCAGAAGCCGGTGAAGCCCTCCAAGGAACTCGCCGCAGTGGTTGGCGAAGAGGCCATCCCGCGCACGCAGGTCGTCAAGAAGGTCTGGGACTACATCAAGGCCAACAACCTTCAGAACGAGAAGGACCGTCGCGCCATCGACGCCGACGACAAGCTCGAGAAGGTGTTCGGCAAGAAGCAGGTCACGATGTTCGAGATGACCAAGCTGATCAACCAGCACCTGACCAACGTCTGAGCCGCAGGCGGCCCGGCCGCCAGCTGAAAGTTTCGCCCGGAGCCCGCATGCGGGCTCCGGGTTTTTTTGTCTCCCGCGCGGCGAGCCTGCGCGCGCTGGCGGCCGTCGCCCCTTGATTTTCCACGCGAAGACGATAGAACATTCCAAGAACATTGGAATGGACCATGGCCGCGCCCGATCTCAAGTCCCGTCTGGCGATCCTCGCCGACGCCGCCAAGTACGACGCGTCATGCGCCTCGTCGGGGTCGAACAAGCGCGACTCGCGCTCGGGCGGGATCGGCTCCACGGAGGGAATGGGCATCTGCCATTCCTACGCGCCGGACGGGCGCTGCATCTCCCTGCTGAAGATCCTGCTCACCAACCATTGCGTCTATGATTGCCTGTACTGCGTGAACCGCGTCTCCAGCGACACGCCGCGCGCGCGTTTCACGCCCGAGGAGGTGGTGGACCTCACGCTCGGCTTCTATCGCCGCAATTACATCGAGGGGCTGTTCCTCTCGTCGGGCGTGGTGAAGTCCCCCGACCACACGATGGAGCAGATCATCCGCGTGGCGCGCCTGCTGCGCGAGACGCACGGGTTTCGCGGCTACATTCATCTCAAGACCATTCCGGACGCCGATCCCGCCCTGGTGCAGGAGGCGGGCCTTTGGGCCGACCGCCTTTCGGTGAACGTGGAGCTGCCGGTCGAGAAAAGCCTTGCGGAATACGCGCCACAGAAAAACGCAGGCACGATCCGCCGCGCCATGGGGGGGCTGCGCCTGCGCATCGAGGAGGCGCGCGAGGAGAAGAAGCGCACACGCCGCGCGCCGCAGTTCGCCCCGGCGGGCCAGAGCACGCAGATGATCGTGGGCGCGGACGCCGCGAGCGACCTCGACATCCTGCGCGCGTCCTCTACGCTCTACGGCAGCTACGACCTCAAGCGCGTGTACTATTCGGCCTTCAGCCCCATTCCGGGCGCGGGCGCCAAGCTGCCGCCCGTAAAGCCGCCGCTGATGCGCGAGCACCGGCTGTATCAGGCCGACTGGCTGTATCGCTTCTACGGCTTCTCGGTGGAGGACATCGCCCAGGGGGCGCAGGCGGGCAGCGGCATGCTGCCCCTCGACATGGACCCCAAGCTCGCCTGGGCGCTCGCCAACCGCGCGCTGTTTCCTTTGGACGTGAACAGCGCCACGCGCGAGCAATTGCTGCGCGTGCCGGGCCTCGGGGTGAAAAGCGTCAACGAGATCCTGCGCCTGCGCCGCCTGCAGGGCCTGCGCATCGCCGACGTGACGCGGCTGGCGCGCTCGCGCGAGAGCTTCAAGCCGTTCATCGTGACGAACGACTGGCGCCCGGGGGCGACGCTCGACAGCGCCGCGCTGCCGCGCAAGCTCGCGTCCGCGCCGCAGCAGCTCAGCCTGTTCTGATGCGAACGATCGCGCTCGCCGGTCCCGTGGACCTAGAGGGCTGGCGCGCCGCCGCGCGCGGGCTGCTGGCGCAAGGCGTGCCGCCCGACGAGGCGCACTGGCGCGTGGGCGGGGAGCCGGACCTGTTCGCGGGCGCCATGGAGCCCGCGGCCCCGCCGCCCTCGCCGCAAGCGCCCGCGTTCAGCGTGCCGCGCGCTTTCATGGACATGGCGGCGCTTGTGGCCTGCCACGCCGACGAGGGCCGGTTCGCGCTGCTGTACCGGCTGCTGTGGCGCCTGCGGGGGGATCGGGACCTGCTGGGGCGCAGCACCGACGACGACGTGTTCCGCGCCAACGCGATGGCGAAGACCATCCGGCGCGAGCGGCACAAGATGGAGGCCTTCGTGCGCTTCCGCGAAATCGCCGACGCCGAAGGCGCGCTGTATGTCGCGTGGTTTGAGCCCGAGCATCACATCGTGGAACTGACCGCGCCGTTCTTCGTGCGCCGCTTCGCCAGCATGCGCTGGTCCATCCTCACCCCGCGCGTGAGCGCGTACTGGAACATGCAGGACCTGCGCTTCGGCCCCGGCGCCCGGCAGTCCGACGCGCCCGGCGAGGACCGGCTCGAGGCCCACTGGCTCACCTATTACGCGAGCATCTTCAATCCGGCGCGGCTGAAGATCGGCGCGATGAAAAGCGAAATGCCGATGCGCTACTGGAAGAACCTGCCCGAAAGCGCCCTCATCGCGCCGCTGGTGCGCGAGGCGTCTCGGCGCGCGGCCGACATGATCGCAGCGCAACCCACGCCGGAACCCCGCCGCGCCCAGATCATTCTGGACAGGATGAAGAAGGCCGCCGCACAACCTGTCGCCGCAAAGCCCGCCGCAGGCCACAACGCGCTCGCGGGCGTGCGCGAGGAGGCGGCGGGGTGCAGGCGCTGCCCCCTGTGGGCGAACGCCACCCAGACGGTGTTCGGCGCCGGACCGACGCACGCGGACATCATGTTCGTTGGCGAACAGCCGGGCGATCAGGAAGACCTCAGCGGAGAGCCGTTCGTGGGGCCCGCTGGCCGGCTGCTGGACCAGGCGCTGGCGGAAGCCGGGATCGACCGCGCGCGAGCCTACGTGACGAACGCCGTGAAGCACTTCAAGCACGAGCCGCGCGGCAAGCGCCGGCTGCACAAGTCGCCGAACGCGGGCGAGATCCAGGCGTGCCGCTGGTGGATCGAGCAGGAACTGCCGCTCGTGCAGCCCAAACTCGTCGTCGCCCTGGGGGCGACCGCGCTCTACAGCCTCACGGGCCTGCGCTCGGGCTTGCTGAAGATGCGCGGAACGATGGCGGCCTCGGAGCTCGCCGGGGAGGTGTTCGTCACCGTTCATCCCTCGTCGATCCTGCGCGCCGGCGAGGGCCGCGCGGACGCGTACGCCGACTTCGTGCGCGACCTGCGCAAGGCGAAAGCGGCTCTCGCGCGGGCGTGATCTCGCAGGAGGGCTTCATCGGGCGCGCGCTCCATCTGGCCAGGATAGCGTCCCTTCCCATCAGGGGAGGGGCAGGGTGGGGTCTGGCTCCATCTCGCAGCGTCATAGCCTACCCTACCCCACCCCAGCCCTCCCCTGAGGGGAGGGAGGCCGCGCGAGGGCTTCATTTGGGAGAGCGCTCCATCCGGCAAGCGCTGCGTTCCGCAGCGGGCCCGACCTAGTGAGTGCGCTTGCACACCAGCGCCTGCGGCAGGCAGGCGGGGCCGGGGGTCGAGCACTGGATCTCGCCCTTGTCGCGCACGCACACGCGGCAGGAGTCGGTCCACTCCAGGCACGACGGGTTCTGCGCCCCGAAGGCGGGGGCCGACACCGGCTGCGCGCGGGGCTTGGGCATTTTGGGCGCGGTCGGCTCGTCCGCGAAGGCGAACGTGGGGAGCGCCGCCGCAAGCAGCAGCGCCCCCAGCCGTCGAGATGCGCTGGCGCGGCTCAACGCAGGTGCTTTTCGAAGAACTTGAGCACCCGGCTCCAGGCGAGTTCGGATTCCTCGCGCGCATGGGCGTCGCCGCGCTGCTCGTTGAGAAAGCCGTGCTCGGCGTCGTAGCGGAAGATCTCAAAGTCCTTGCCGGCGGCCTTCAGGTCAGCCTCGAACTTGTTCACGGCTTCCGGGGTGCACCAGGAATCGTCGTTGGCGAAATGGCCCTGCAGGGGAATCTTCACGTCCGCCGCCTTCGCGACCGCTTCGGGCGGAATGCCGTAGAAGGGCGCCGCGCAGGCGAATTCCGGGACCCGCGCCGCCGCCAGGATGCTGACCGCCCCGCCCATGCAGAAGCCCGTGATGGCGGCCTTCTGGCCGTTGCGGCGCAGGAACATGGCGGCGCCCCGCACAGTCTCGTCCACCGCGTCCACAAAGTTCAGCGAGCCCATCTGCTTGCCGGCGGATTCGCGGTCGTGATACGGCACGACGACGCCCGAATACAGGTCCGGCGCCAGCGCGTTATAGCCCGCGAGGGCGAATCGGTCCGCCACGCCGCGGATCTGGTCCTGAAGGCCCCACCACTCCTGGATGACGACCACGCCGGGCGCGTTCGCGGCGCCCGTTGGGGCGAAATAACCGGTGGCTTCCTGGCCGTCCGGCCGCCTGAACGTGATCTTCGTGCCCATGAATCGCTCCCTTGCGCTTGTCGTTGTTCGATGGAGCTTCATACCATTGCGCATCGCGGCCCGTCGAGCGCTTGACGCGCCGCCGCGCGGCACACCCTATATAGCTGCATTGTAACCAGCCTGCGGAGCCTCCCGGCCTTTGTCGTTTTTTCGCGAAGCACTCACGGTTCTCGCCCTTGTGCTGATCGTCGCGCTGTCGACGGCGCTGGCGGGGCCTTACTTCGTGGATTTCACCTCCCATCGCGCGTGGATCGAGGAGGTGTTGTCGGACGCGCTGGGCTCCCGGGTCGAGGTGGCCGGCGCCATCGACGTCAAGCTCCTGCCAGCCCCCAGCCTCGACCTCTCCGGCGTCTCCTGGCGCGGGGCCCAGCCGGGCGATCCGGTGCTCACGGCGGACCGGCTGCGGCTCGAGATGGCGCCCTCGCCCTTGCTGCGCGGCGCCGTGCGCTTCGTCGAGGCGACGCTCGTCAACCCGCGTTTCACGGTGAGCATGGGGTCCGACGGGGCGCTCATCCTGCCCAAGCCGCCCGCCGCCGCG
>JAQGJX010000159.1 GCA_028290405.1 Hyphomicrobiales bacterium | reverse complement strand
GCCAAGGCGATCGACGCCGCCGCGGCCCGCATGAAGAAATTCGAAGACCTGATGAGCCGCATCGACGACGCGCTCGCCAAACCCGGCGCGTTCGCCAAAGATCCCGCGCGCGCGGGCCAACTCGCCCAGCAACGCCACGAGTGCGAGAAGGCGCTTGGCCTGGCCGAAGAGGAATGGCTGACGCTGACGGAAGAACTGGAAGGCGCGGGCGCGTGATTTTCTCTCCTTCTCCCCGCGCGGGAGAAGGGCGCGCAACGCGGGAAGGCCCGCCTAGACGCCCGGCGCCACGAGGGTCTGCTCGGGGCCGTCGCCGCCCAGTACGCGATTGCCGTCGATCTTCAGCCGGCCGCCCGCGGCGAGCCGCAGCGCGAGCGGGTAGATGACGTGCTCCTGCGCCAGCACGCGGGCGCCCAGCGTCGCGGGCGTATCGTGGTCGTGCACGGTCACGGCGGCCTGCGCGATGATCGGGCCGGCGTCCATTTCCGCCACCACGTAATGCACCGTGCAGCCGTGCAGCTTCACGCCGTCCGCCAGCGCGCGCTCGTGGGTGTGCAGGCCCTTGTAGGCGGGCAGGAGGGCAGGGTGGATGTTGATGAGCCGCCCCTGCCAGCGCTCCACGAAGCTGGGCGTGAGCATGCGCATGAAGCCCGCGAGGCAGATGAAATCGATGCGGTGCGCCTCGAGCATCTTCTGCAGCGAGCCCTCGAACGCCTCGCGGCCCGCGTAGATCTTGTGGTCCACCGCCGCCGTCGGCACGCCCTCGGCCTTCGCTGTCGCCAGCCCGGGCGCGTCGGGGCGGTTCGAGAGCACGAGAGCGATCTGCGCGGGGAAATCGGGCTCTTTGGCCGCCGCGATCAGCGAGACCATGTTGGATCCGCGACCGGAGATGAGGATGGCGGTGCGGCGCTTGCTCACAGCGCCAGCCGCCCGGTGGTGACGACGGCTTCCGCCTGCCGGGCGATCACCTGGCCCACGCGCACAGGCGCTTCGCCGGCCGCCCGCAGGGCGTCCTCGACCTCGTCCGCCCTGGCGGCCTGGGCCACCACGATCATGCCGATCCCGCAGTTGAACGTGCGCAGCATCTCGGCCTCCGCCACGCCGCCCTCGCGCGCCAGCCATGCGAAGACGGGCGGAACCGGGATGGCGTCAAGATCGAGCCGCACCGCGAACGCCTCCGGCAGGACGCGCGGAATGTTATCCGGAAAGCCGCCGCCGGTGATGTGCGCCAGCGCCAGAATGCCGTCGGTGGCTTTGAGGGCCGCCAGCAGCGGCTTCACGTAAAGGCGCGTCGGCGTGAGCAGCGCGCGCGCCAGCGTTTCGCCGGGCGCGAAGGGCGCCGGGGCGTCCCACGCCAGCCCGGTGCGCTCGACGATGCGGCGCACGAGCGAGAAGCCGTTGGAATGCACGCCCGAGGAGGGCAGGCCGAACACCACGTCGCCGTCCGCGAGTTCGCCCCGGGGCAGGAGGCGCCCGCGCTCGGCGGCGCCCACCGCGAAGCCCGCCAGATCGTAGTCGCCCTCGGCGTAGAGGCCGGGCATTTCGGCGGTCTCGCCGCCGATCAACGCGCAGCCTGACTCCACGCAGCCGCGCGCGATGCCCTTGACGATGGCGACGCCTGCGTCGGGGTCGAGCTTGCCGGTGGCGTAGTAGTCGAGGAAGAACAGCGGTTCCGCGCCCTGCACGATGAGGTCGTTCACGCACATGGCCACGAGGTCCACGCCGACCGTGTCGTGAATGCCGCTTTCGATGGCGATCTTCACCTTGGTGCCGACGCCGTCGTTGGCCGCCACCAGGATGGGATCGACGAAGCCCGCGGCCTTCAGGTCGAAGAGGCCGCCAAACCCGCCGATCTCCGCGTCCGCCCCCCGGCGCCGGGTGGAGCGCACGAGCGGCTTGATCTTGTCCACCATCGTGTTGCCCGCGTCGATGTCGACGCCGGCGCTGGCGTAGGTGAGGCCGGGCTTGCCGGGCTCTTTGGCGGGCTCTTGCATGGGTTTCCTTTCGGCTGCGCCGGGGTTAGCCCGGTCGCGGCGGGGATGCAAGGCGGCAGGGACGCGGGCGCGCCCTAGCGCTCCCTCAAGCTCCCGACTAGACTGGAGCCTCCGGCGCGCAGACGCCGGGTTCTGGAGGAGGGGACGCATGGGTTTTCGATCGGTCGCCGCAGCTGTCGCAGCAGTCCTGGGCCTTTGCGCCGCAGCGCCCCTCAGCGCGCAGGAATGGCCCTCAAAGCCCATCACCATCGTCCTGCCGCTGGCGGCCGGGTCCGGGCTCGACACCATTGCGCGCCTTTACGCCGAGAAGCTCCAGACCTCGCTGGGCAAGCCGGTGATCGTCGACAACCGCCCCGGCGCCGCGCTGATGCTGGCCGCCCAGGCGGTCGCGGTCGCCCCGCCCGACGGGCACACGCTGACCGTGGGCACCACCTCCGCCTTCGCCATCAACCCGACGCTCTACAAGCAGATCTCGTACGATCCGGACAAGAATTTCACCCCCATCGCCATGTACGTGAAGTCGCCCTTCATCCTCGTGGTGAACCCGAAGCTGCCGGTCAACAACGTCAAGGAGCTGATCGCGCTGGCCAAGGAGCGCAAGGACCCGCTCAATTACTCATCGCCGGGCGCGGGCGTCGCGCAGCACCTGTCCATCGAGTACATGAAAAACCGCTTCGGCGTGCAGATGACGCATGTGCCCTATCGCAACACGCCCCAGAGCATCCTCGACATCGCCTCCGGCCACGTGGACCTCGGGTTCGTGGAGGCGGGCGCCGGCCTGCCGCTCATCAAGGACGGGCAATTGCGCGCGCTCGCGGTCTCCTCCGCCGGCCGCCTCCCTGTGCTGCCGGACGTGCTGCCCTTCGCGGAAGCTTCCGGGGCGAGCGATTTCGAGGCCGTCTCGTGGCACATCCTGTTCGCCCCATCGGGCACGCCGGAGCCCATCGTCTCGAAGCTGCATAGCGAGATGAAGCGCATCATGGCGGATCCGGAGATCCGCCAGAAGATCGCCGCTATGGGGCTGATCCCCAACGACACCCCGACGGTCGACGAACTGCGCGTCTATCTGCGCGGCGAGCGCGAGAAATGGGGCTCCCTCGTGAAGAGGATTGGCCTCGAGGGGACCCAATAGGGCGCGGGCCCCTCTCGCAGCCCGAGGCAGGATGATGAGCAGGCCTTCTCCGTCGGCAGGACAGGGCCTGCGGCCGCGCGCTCGCCGCGCACAGGGTATAGCGAAGCTTATCGGCTCTGCGTTCTGGCGTTCCGGGTCGCAATTGAGGCAAGAATGACTTGGCGCATGCTGGCCTTGTGCGCGGTGTGTGTTAGCCTGCCTTTAAAATGAGCGCACATAATCTCTTCGCCAGCCTGCCGAATCTCATCAGCCTTGGCAGGCTCATTCTTGTCCCGGTCGTCATCGTCCTGATCCTCCAGCCTGCGTGGGGGGCGGCGTTCGTCGTGTTCCTCGTCGCCGGGGTGTCGGACGCGGTGGACGGCTGGCTGGCGAAGCGCTTCAACCTGCGCTCGGAGCTGGGGTCGTATCTCGATCCGCTGGCCGACAAGGCCCTGCTGATGTCCATCTACATCTCGCTGGCGGCGGTCGGCGTGCTGCCCGCCGCCATCGCGATTATCGTGGTGGCGCGGGACCTTATGATCATGGGCGCGGTCATGGTGTCGTGGGTCATGGACAAGCCGGTGGTCATCCGCCCGCTGCTCGTCTCCAAGCTCAACACCCTGGTGCAGATCGCGCTCGCGACGGCGGTTCTGTTCGCCAAGGCGGCGCAATGGGAGCTGGGCCTCTGGTTCGTCGCCATGCTTTATCTCGTGGCGACGTTGACGCTGGCCTCCGCCGCTGCCTATCTCACGCAATGGCTCCGCCACATGGACATTTACTGAGGTCCGGCGAAGCGCGCGCGGGGGCTTCCATGCGGGTCGAACGGCAGATCGTCTTCTGGTTGGGCGCAGCGGCCCTGACGGCTTTCCTGCTCTGGGGGCTGTCGGGCGTCATGATGCCGTTCGCGGCGGGCCTCGCGCTGGCCTACCTGCTCGATCCGCTCGCCACGCGGCTGGAGCGCATGGGGATGAGCCGCCTCGTGGCGACCCTCGTCATCGTCGGCGTGTTCGGCGTCGGCATACTCCTGGCGCTGATCGCCCTGGCGCCCGCGCTCATCCACCAGTCCGTGCAGTTCCTGGAACGGTTGCCCGCCTATGCGGGCAGGCTGCAAGTCATCGTCGCCCAGAACGGCGCCGAACTGCTGGCGCGGATGCGCCCCGCGCTCGACTATCTGGGCGTGGGCGCCAACATCGACGCGGCGGAAGGCGCCGGGCCGGTCGCCAGCGACCTTGTCGCGCAGGCGGCGAAGTGGTCCACCACGGTGCTGGGCTCGCTCTGGCAGGGCGGGCAGGCGGTGCTGGGCGTCGTGTCGCTGCTGGTGGTGACGCCCGTCGTCACCTTCTACCTGCTGCTCGACTGGCGCCGCCTCGTCGCGACGCTGGACAACCTCGTGCCCATCGACCACCGCGACGTCGTGCGCGGCCTTGCGCGCGAGATGGACGCCGCCATGGCGGGCTTCCTGCGCGGGCAATCGCTCGTCTGCCTCTTCCTTGGCATGTGGTACGGGCTCGGGTTCTCCATGGTGGGGCTCAACTTCGGCCTGCTCATTGGCATCACGGCGGGCGTGCTGAGCTTCATTCCCTACGTGGGCTCCCTCACGGGCCTCATCCTGTCCGTCGGCGTCGCCCTCGTGCAGGGGCCGGGCTGGGGCCTGTTCGCCATGGTGATGGCGGTGCAGATCTCCGGGCAGTTCCTGGAGGGCAACATTCTCACCCCGCGCCTGGTGGGCGAGGCGGTGGGGCTGCATCCGGTCTGGCTCATGTTCGCGCTGCTCGCCTCCGGCTCCCTGTTCGGATTTACTGGACTTATCCTCGCTGTGCCCATCGCGGCGGTGATTGGCGTGTTGACCCGGTTCGCGGTCCGGCAATATGTGGCCAGTCCCCTTTACACGGGCGCCGAGCCGCCATCCGCCCTGCGCCCGCCCTCCGAGGCGGCCCGCAATCCGCATGCGTGACGCGTCCCAAATGTCGAAGCAACCAAGACTTTGAAGAAGAACGAAAACCAGCTCGCTCTTGAACTTCCCACCAGCCCGCGTTTCGGCCGGGAGGATTTCCTCGTCTCGCCCTCCAACGAGACCGCGTGGGAGATGTTCGAGCGCTGGCCCAACTGGCCGGGCCGGATGCTGCTGCTGCTGGGCCCCACGGGCTCGGGCAAAAGCCATCTCGCCGCCATATGGGCGCAGCGCGCCAACGCCCGCGTGCTGGCCGCCGCCTCGTTGCAGATGGCGGACCTGCCGGCCATCGCGGCCTCCGGCGCCGTGCTGGTGGAGGACGCGGACCGCGCGCCCGGCCGCGAACACGAGCTGTTCCACCTCATCAACCTTGTGCAGGAGCGGCAGGCGTTTCTCGCCGTCACGGCGCGCCAGTGGCCGGACGCCTGGGGGCTCCAGACCCGCGACCTTCTCTCGCGCCTGCGCCTTGCGCCGGCCATCGAGATCGGCGAGCCGGACGACGCGCTGGTGCGCGCGGTGCTGGTGAAGCTGTTCATCGACCGGCAGATCGTGGTGGACACGTCGGTCGTCGAATACCTGGCGTTGCGGATCGAGCGTTCGCTGGAGGCCGCGCGCTCCATCGTCGAGACGCTGGACCGCGAGGCGCTGGCGCAGGGCAGGGGCGTGACGCGCCCCATGGCGGCGGAAGTGCTGCGCCGCATGGGCGCGGTCACCTGAAGCGGCGCCTGCGCCTCTTAACCATAAAAGACGCGACTTGAGGCCGTTCTTTGCCAGGCAGGCGACGCTGCAATAATATTGTCACATCGGCGGGCGACATAAGGGCATGGCCCAAGGAGCATTCGCGTGAAGCGCACCGCCGTCGTCCGCAAGGCAGCCCACGATCCCGCGCACGTGTCCGCGCCGCTCGCGCTGGCCGACGCCGCCGCGCCCGCGCCTGAGCGCGACAGGTCCGCGCAGCGCTACGTCAACCGCGAACTCTCCTGGCTCGAGTTCAACAACCGCGTGCTGAGCGAGGCCGCGAACCTCAATCATCCGCTGCTCGAGCGCCTGCGCTTCCTGTCGATCTCAGCCAACAACCTCGATGAATTCTTCATGGTGCGCGTGGCGGGCCTGCGCGGTCAGGTGCGCTCCGGCGTGACGGAGATTTCCGACGACGGCCTGACGCCCGCCGAGCAGCTTGCGCAGATCCGCCAGAGGGTCGGCGTGCTGGCCAGCGCCCAGCAGCAGCGCTGGCGCGCCTTGCGCGAGGAGCTTGTGGGGGCGGGCGTCGTCATCGCCGACGTCGCCAGCCTCGAGCCCCGCGAGCGCGAATGGCTGAACGAGCATTTCATGCTCCACATCTTCCCCATTCTCACGCCGCTGGCGGTCGATCCCGCGCATCCGTTCCCGTTCATCCCGAACTTCGGGTTTTCCGTTGCGCTGGAATTGCAGAACATCCGCGACGGCTCGCGCCTGAACGCGCTGGTGCGCCTGCCGCAGAAGGTTGAGCGCTTCGTGCGGATGCCCGATTTCGGCGGCCACGTGACGCGCCTGGTTCCGCTGGAAACGCTGATCGCGCAAAAGACCCATCGGCTGTTCCCCGGCTACAAGGTGGTGGGGCAGGGGCATTTCCGCGTCCTGCGCGACAGCGATCTCGAAATCGAGGAAGAGGCCGAAGACCTCGTGCGCTTCTTTGAAAGCGCCCTCAAGCGCCGGCGCCGCGGCCTCGTCATCCGGCTGGAGATTGACGCCACGGCGCCCGAATCCCTGCGCGACTTCATCGCCGAGCAGCTCAACGTCACGGACGACGAGACCTTCATCCACGACGGCATGCTGGCGCTGAACGAACTGTCGGAGATCGTCGCGCTGAACCGGCCCGAGTTGAAGTTCGCGCCCTACAACCCGCGCTATCCCGAGCGCGTGCGCGACAACGCGGGCGATTGCTTCGCGGCCATCAAGGAGAAGGACTTCATCGTCCATCATCCTTATGAATCGTTCGACGTGGTGGTGCAGTTTCTCTCGCAGGCGGCGCGCGATCCCAACGTCGTCGCCATCAAGCAAACGCTGTATCGAACCTCCGCCGACAGCCCCATCGTGCGCGCGCTCGTGGAGGCGGCGGAAGCCGGCAAGTCCGTCACGGCGCTGGTGGAATTGAAGGCCCGCTTCGACGAGGAAGCCAACATCAGGTGGGCGCGGGACCTGGAGCGCGCGGGCGTGCAGGTCGTGTTCGGGTTCATCGAGCTGAAGACCCACGCCAAGCTGTCCATGGTGGTGCGGCGCGAGGGCGCCGGGCTCGTCACCTATTGCCACGTGGGCACGGGCAATTATCACCCGCTCACCGCGCGCATCTACACCGACATCTCCTTCTTCACCGCGGACCCCGCGCTGGCGCGCGACGTCGGGCGCATCTTCAACTTCATCACCGGCTATGCGGAGCCCGGCGATCTCGAGCGCATGGCGGTCTCGCCCATGAGCATCAAGAAGATGCTGCTCGCCAACATCGAGGACGAAATCGCCCACGCGCGAGGCGGCCGGCCGGCGGCCATCTGGGGCAAGTGCAACGCGCTGGTGGACCCCGAGATCATCGATGCGCTGTATGTCGCCAGCCAGGCGGGCGTGAACATCGACCTTGTGGTGCGCGGCATCTGCTGCCTGCGCCCCGAGGTTCCCGGCCTCAGCGACAACATCCGCGTGCGCTCCATCGTCGGGCGCTTTCTGGAGCATGCGCGCATCTACGCGTTCGGCGCCGGCCACGGCCTGCCGCACGCGAAGGCCAAAGTGTATATTTCTTCCGCCGACCTCATGCCCCGTAATCTCGACCGGCGCGTGGAGGCGATGCTGCCCATCTCCAATCCGACGGTGCATGAGCAGGTCCTCGACCAGATCATGGTCGCCAACCTGCTCGACAACCAGCAGAGCTACCGGGTCTTGCCGGACGGTTCGAGCGAGCGCATATTGCCGGCGCCCGGGGAAGATCCCTTCAACGCCCATAATTATTTCATGACGAACCCTTCGCTTTCCGGACGGGGCGAGTCATTGAAGGTGTCGAGCCCCAAGAGTTTGTTCCGGCGTTTGAAGCCAAAGGTTCATGAACCCCAGCCATGACGCGCCCGGGCGCTTGCCCGCCCTGCAACCCATCGCCATCGTCGACATTGGTTCGAACTCCGTCCGCCTCGTCGCCTACGAAGGGCTGACGCGCGCGCTCAACCCGATCTTCAACGATAAAGTCCTCTGCGGCCTCGGCCGCGGGGTGGCCACCACCGGGCGCCTGAACCCGGAAGGCGTGGAGCGCGCCATCAGCGCCCTCAAGCGCTTCCGGGTGCTGTGCGCCAACATGCGCGTGCGCGAAATTCGCGTCCTGGCGACGGCGGCCGCCCGCGACGCCTCGAATGGCCCCGAGTTCCTGCGCGCCGCCTCCGAGGCCATCGGGGCCGAGATCGAATTGCTGTCGGGCGAGCGCGAGTCGCGCCTTGCGGCGCTGGGCGTCATCTCCGGGTTCTACAAGCCCGACGGCGTGGTCGGCGACCTTGGCGGCGGTTCGCTCGAACTGGCGGAGGTGAGGGGCGCGCGGCTGGGCAAGGGCGTGTCCCTGCCGTTGGGCGGCCTCGCCCTCATGGACGTCTCCAACCGCTCGCCCAAGAAGGCGCAGAAGATCGTGCGCGAGGCGTTGTCGGGCGTGAAGGCGCTGGAAAAGCTCAAGGGCCGCACGTTCTATTGCGTCGGCGGCACATGGCGCGCGCTGGCGCATCTGCACATGGTGCAGCGCAATTATCCGCTGAACGTGATGCACAGCTACGTCATTCCGGCGCGTGACGCGGCCGATTTCGCAGCGCTGGTGGAGCGCGTGAACGCCGACGCGCTGGTGGCCATCGAGACCGTTTCGTCCGGCCGACGCCCGTTGCTGGCCTATGGGGCGGCGGTGCTGGAGGAAATCATCCGCACCGGCAAGCCCAGGGAGATCGTGGTTTCGGCGCTTGGCCTGCGCGAAGGCCTCCTCTACGACCAGTTGGACGAGGCGGAGCGCAAGCTCGATCCGCTGATCGAGGCCGCGCGCGACCTCAACGTCCTGCGCTCGCGCTCGCCGCGCCATGGGGACGACCTGTGCGCGTGGACCGACGCGTTCATGAAGTCCACCCATCTGGAGGAATCCGAGCAGGACAGGCGCCTGCGCCATGCGGCCTGCCTGCTGTCCGACATCGGCTGGCGCGCCCATCCCGATTATCGCGGCGAACAGGCCCTCAACATCATCGCCAACGCGGCGTTCGTCTCCATCGACCATCCCGGCCGCGCCTTCCTGGCGCTCGCCGCCTCGTACCGGCACATGAGCGGCGAGCAGACCATGGCGCCCCACCTGCGCACGCTCGCGAGCGCCCGCATGCTCGACCGGGCCCACGTGCTGGGGGCCGCGACGCGGGTCGCCTACGCGATGACGGCCGCGATGCCGGACGTGCTGCCCCGCACGCCGCTGCGCTGCACCAAGTCCAAGCTCATCCTGACCATGCCGCAGGAGTTCGCGCCCCTCGCCAACGAGCGGCTCGGCAACCGGCTGAAAGTTCTGGGCAAGCTGATCGGCAGGGAATCCGAGATCCGCATCGCATAACGGCGGGCTAAGCGCCTGCGACCTGCGCCTCCAGATGCGCCACCAATCCCGCTTGCAGGTTGAGCGCCTGCGAGAGGGATTGCAGGAACGCCTTTTCCGCCGGCAGATCGGGGTCGATCGCCAGTCGCGCGGCGAGATAGAGTTCAGCCGCCTGCTCGGGGCCGTTCGCCATGGCGGCGATCTGCAGGGGCGTCGGCGGGTTGGCCAGTGCGTCGAAGATGAAAGCCTTGGCTTCCGCATCGAGCCCCGCGCGGTTCACCGCCTCGAAGATCTGCTTGTGTTCCTCCGGGCCGATGTGACCGTCTGAATTCGCCGCCGCGATCATGGACTGCAACAGCGCGAGCGCGAACGGCCGCCCATCGCTTGCCGTGCGGGGCAAAAACGGCGAGCCTTCGCGCGGCACGTCCGCCTGCGTCGCCGTGGGAGCCGCTGGGGCCTGCTGGCCCGCCTGCCAGTTCTGGAACGCGCGGAACGCCAGCGCGCCAAGGGCAGCCGCGCCGCCATAGGCCGCCATCCCGCCCGCCATCTTGCGTACGCTCTTGCTGCCAAGCAGCACGCCAAGCAGGCCGCCAGCTGCAAGTCCGGCGCCTTGTCCGCCGAGCAGGGCGCCCAGATTGCCGCCAAGTCCCGCTCCAGATCCCTGGCCGCCGAGAACCTGATCCTTCATCCGCTGCGCTTGTCCGCCCAAATTGCCCAGCGCGTTGGAACCCAGAAATTGCTCAAGCAGCTTTTGCGCGTCCATTGCCCATCCTCTGTTGCACAGGGCAGATGGCCACGCGCGCGAGGCCTCGCAAGCGGCGAGGTCTGGGGCGGTAAACCTACGGAAAGAGGATGGAACGCAGTCGATGGACGCTAGGCGTCTTCGGTCTCGGCCTGCACGTCCTGCCATTCCAGCGTGACCACGCGGCCCCGCTCGACCGTCAGCGCCAGCTTGCCGCGCTTCAGCTCCAGCGCCTTCACGCCGAAGATTTCCCGGCGCCAGCCGCGCATGGCTGCCACGTCCGCCTTGTCGTCGCTCGCGATGGCCTCGAGGTCGTCCACGGTGGCGATCATCTTGGCGGCGACGCCGTGGCGTTCGCTGACCTGCCGGAGCAGGACCTTCAAAAGCTCCACGGTCGCGCCCGTATTGCCGCCGGGGCGCCGGTCGCGCTCGATCTTGGGCAGCGTCTTGTGATCGCGCTCAAGGCCGCGCTCGATGGCGACCAGAATTTCGGAGCCCGACCGCGAGCGCTCCATGCCGCGCGGGAAGGCGCGCAAGTTCGCCAGCGCTTCGGGCGTGCGCGGGGCGGCCAGGGCCACCTCGATCATCACGTCGTCCTTGAGCACGCGCGAGCGCGGCACGTCCTTGCTCTGCGCCTCGCGCTCGCGCCAGGCCGCCAGCTCCATCAGGACGGCGAGGTCGCGCGGCTTGCGGGCGCGGTGGCGGAAGCGCTCCCAGGCGTTGTCCGGGTGCTGTTCGTACGTCGCGGGAGCCGTGAGGCTCTGCATCTCGTCGCCCAGCCAGTCGATCCGGCCGCTCGTCTCCAGCTTGCCCAGCAGGGCGCGGTAAATGTCCCGCAGATGGGTGACGTCGGCCAGCGCGTAGGTGATCTGCGCGTCCGACAGCGGGCGGCGCGACCAGTCCGTGAAGCGCGAGGATTTGTCGATGGTGACGCGGCACAGCGCCTGCGCCAGCTCGCCGTAGGACACCTGGTCGCCGAACCCGCACACCATGGCGGCGACCTGGGTGTCGAACAGCGGCGTGGGGATCATCTTGGCGTGATGCCACATGATTTCCACGTCCTGCCGGGCGGCGTGGAAAACCTTGACCACGGACTCGTTCGCCATCAGCTCAAAGAATGGGGCAAGATCAATGTCTTCCGCCAAAGTGTCGATGGCGATGGCTTCGTCGTCGGAAGCAATCTGGATGACGCATACCTTCGGCCAGAACGTCGTTTCGCGAAGAAACTCGGTGTCCACGGTCACGAAGGGGTGTCTTGCGAAGCGGGCGCATGCCTGCGCCAGTTCGTCCGTCGAGGTGATCAGGCTCATTTGGCTCAAATATATCCGAATCAATTGCCGCGCACGCAATACTTTGGACCCCCTTGGTCAAGGTTCAAAATCCGCCCCGGACGGAACGCCGCAGGAAACCGCGCCCGGCAGTTGCGGCGGCGCCCGCCGGGCCTTTACAGTGCAGGCGAAAAAGCCGTTCACGGCGATCGTTCATCTGGGAGAAACGGCCATGACGACCCCTGCCGCAACCGCCACGGGACCTGCCGCGCGCACTGACGAGGGGGCGCCGCTGTCTGCGCTGGCTCCCACGGCCGCCGCCGGCGCGCTGGGCGAGTGCCTGAACATCGCCGACTTGCGCGAGGCCGCGCGCAGGCGCCTGCCGCGCGGGGTCTTCGAGTTTTTCGACCGGGGCTCGGAGGACGAGGCCTCGCTGCACGGCAATCGCGAGGCGTTCCGCAAGATCAAGCTGCGCAACCGGGTGCTGGTGGACGTCTCCCGCCGCACGCAGGCCACCACCCTTTTCGGCAAGCCCATGTCCATGCCGCTCGCCATCGCCCCCACGGGGGTCGCGGGCGTGTGCTGGTACGAGGGCGAGGTGGAGCTGGCCCGCGCGGCCGCAAGGGCCGGCGTTCCGTTCACGCTGGCGACGCCCTCGGTCACCTCCATCGAGAAGATCGCCGCCGTCGAGGGCGGCCGCAAGTGGTTCCAGCTCTACATGTGGCGCGAGCGCGAGCTGTCGTACGACCTCGTGCGGCGCGCAAAGGACGCAGGCTTCGAGGCGCTGATGCTGACCGTGGACACGGCAGTGCCGCCTATCCGCGAGTACAACCGCCGCAACGCGTTCAGCGTGCCCTTCCAGCCCAATCCGCGCATACTCGCGGACATCGCCATGCACCCGCGCTGGCTGCTCGGCGTGGCGCTGCGCTATTACATGAACGGCGGGCTGCCGACGCTCGCCCATTACCCAAAGGGCGCCTCCGGCCGCACGGCCGCCCCGCGCGGCGTCTCCGTGCCGAACCTGCGCGGCGACGACCTGACTTGGGACGACGTGAAGCGCCTGCGCGACATGTGGAAGGGGCCGCTGATGATCAAAGGCGTGCACCTGGCGGAGGACGCCGCGCGGGCCGCGGCCGAGGGCTGCGACGCGATCGTGATCTCCAACCACGGCGGCCGCAACCTCGACAGCGCCGTGGCGCCCATCCAGGTGCTGCCGGAGATCGCCGCGGAGGTCGGCGGCAAGATCGAAATCCTGCTGGATTCCGGCGTGCGCCGGGGCGGCGACGTGGTGAAGGCGCTGGCGCTGGGCGCGACGGCGGTGCTCTCGGGCCGGCCGACCCTGTACGGCCTCTCGGTCGCGGGCGAAGCGGGCGCGCTGCACGCGCTGAGCCTGCTGCGCAAGGAGATCGAAACCACCATGGGATTCACGGGCTGCGCCAGCGTGGCCGACATCAGCCCGCGCACGGTGTGGATGGAGTAGGGGCGGGATCGTTCACCAGGCACGCTCCCTCCCCTCAAGGGACCAACTCAATCCCGCAAGCACAGCGTTCCCTCCCCTCAGGGGAGGGACAGGGTGGGGTCTGGCGCAATCCTGACGACCGCCGCGGCCTACCCCGCCCCAGCCCTCTCCTGAGTGGAGGGAGTTCGCGCGAGGCTCTCGTCGCCGGAGGGGAGGCGGTGAGCTAGGTTTCGCGGCGAAACGCTCGCGCACATTGTCTTCCACCCCCGATTGCGATAGCCACCGTCCCAACAAACCCCTTTGGGAGGAGCACGCCCAGTGTCCGTCAAGACCATCGAATCCGGCACCGTCGCAGAGGCCTATGTCGAACTTCTCGCCGACCGGGGCGTGGAGTTTCTGTTCGCCAACGCGGGCACGGATTTCGCTCCGCTCATCGAGGCGCTGGCGAAGTTCGAGGCGCAGGGCCGCAAGATGCCGCGCCCGATCATCGTTCCGCACGAGAACGTCGCCATCCACATGGCGCTGGGCCATTACCTGCAGAGCGGGCGCCCGCAGCTCGTCATGGTCCACGTCAACGTCGGCACCGCCAACGCCATGTGCGGGCTGATGAACGCCTGGCGGGGCAATCTGCCTGTGCTCTTCACCTCCGGCCGCACGCCCTACAGCGAGGAAGGCGGGCTGAACGGTTCGCGCTCGGGCGAAATCCACTGGCCGCAGGAAATGCGCGACCAGGGCGCCATGGTTCGCGAACTGGTGAAGTGGGATTACGAGCTGCGCAACGCACAGACCCTGGAGTCCGCGCTCGACCGTGCGCTGAACCTCACGATGAGCGAGCCCAAGGGGCCGGTCTATCTGTCGCTGCCGCGCGAAGTGCTCGCCGCGCCCATCGAGAACTTCAAGTATTCCTCGCCCGCGCGCCAGCAGCCCGCGTCCGCGCCGTTCCCCGATCTGGCCGCCATCGACCGCGCGGCGGACATGATCGCCAAGGCCAGCAATCCGCTCATCATCACCGCGAGCGCGGGCCGCGACCATGCCGAGCCGGCGTTGCTGGCCGCGCTGGCGGACCTGTTCGCCATTCCCGTCACGCAGCGCAAACCGCGTTACATGGCGCTGCGCAGCGACCATCCGATGCACCTGGGCTACGAGCCGGACTCGATGCTCGAGGAAGCCGATTGCATCATCGTGCTGGAAGCCGACGTGCCGTGGATTCCCAACAAGAAGGCCCCGAACGCCGACGCGAAGATCATTCATCTGGGCGTCGATCCGCTGTTCACCTCCTATCCCATGCGCGGCTTCCCGTGCGACCTCGCGGTGACGGGCGCCATCGCCCCCACCATGGCGGCGCTGGCCCATGCGCTTGAGACGCGCCTTGGCCCGGCGCGCGACCGCGTGGACGCCCGCCGCAAGCGCCTCGCGGAGCGCCGCGCCAAGCAGCGCGAGCGTTGGGCGGGCGTGCTGGAGAAGGCGAAGCACGATTCGCCGATCCATCCCGCGTGGGTCACCCATTGCCTCAACGAGGTGAAGGGCGAGGACGACATCGTCATCAAGGAAGGCCCGATCACCTATGAGCACCTGACGCTCACCAAGCCCGGCACCATGTTCTTCACGGGCGCCGGCGGCGCGCTCGGCTGGGGCCTCGGCACGGCGCTGGGCATGAAGGCGGCCTCGCCCGACAAGCGCGTCATCTGCTGCGTCGGCGACGGCGCCTACATGTTCGGCAACCCCATTCCGGCGCATTACGTCTCGAAAGCCGAGGATTGGCCGATCCTCACCATGGTGTTCAACAACGCCATGTGGGGCGCCGTGAAGCGCAACACCCACGAGGTTTATCCGAGCGGCTACGCCGCCAAGAGCAACCGAGAGCCGCTGACCTATTTCAGCGAGCACCTGCAGTTCGACAAGGCGGTGGAAGTGGCCGGCGGACACGGGGAGACGGTCAGCGACCCCGCAAAGGTGCCGCAGGCCATCGAACGCGCCTTCAAGGCCATCGATAACAAGCAGCAGGCCTTGCTGAACATCATCTGCAAGGGCGTTTGAGGCGAAGGCGCCCGCAAGATCGAGTTGTACTGAATGACATCCTCACTCCAACTCCCTCCCCTCAGGGGAGGGCTGGGGTGGGGTAGGCCACGGCGCTTTGCAGGATGGAGCCGGACCCCCCCCTGTCCCTCCCCTGAGGGGAGGGAACGCGGTGCTTGCGGGACGGAGCGCGTCACCGATGAAGGCCTCGCTCCCCTGAGGCAGGGAATGCAGCCCTTGCGGGATCGCGTACAGTCCGGATGATTCATGAACCCGCCAGGAGGGCGCCATGGCCGCGGCAAACGACAATCCCGTTGCGCTGATCGAGGACGCGCTGGCGCGCGGCGAGGGGCACGAGGTGCCCGACGACGTGCTGCAACGCGTGTTCACCGCCGCGGCGCGCGCCTATGCGGCGAAAGTGGAGGCCAGCGGGCGCGAAGTCCCGCCGTTCGCGCCACAATCGGTCAGCGCCACCGAGGCGGTGACCACGGCCTGCGCGATGATCCGCGCGGCGGACCTCAACATGTTCGACGTGACAATGTGGTTCAACCGGCAGGGCCGCGGGTAGGCGGATCGGCGTTTATAGCCTCAAGGCGCCGCCCCAGCTCACAAATTCGCCCTCATTCCCCTGCACCAAGGGGCACGCGTTAAGCGCCCGTCAACCATGTCGTGGTGGATAGACAGGGTGCGTCAAGTGTTGAGGGTCGCCTTGGGATATCTGCATCCGCCTCCGTCGCCCGCTCCGGTCGTGGTCCAGAAAGACGTCGGGGGGCTCGTCTCCGAGTATCAGGCGATCACCGAGATGTATCGTCGCGAGAACCGCGAGGTGCGCTTGCACGAGTGCCGCTCGGCCTGCACGCTGGCGCTGAGCCTGCCCAATGTCTGTGTCTACCCCTCAAGCGTGCTGAAGTTCCATTCGGCCTATCACCGCGACACCAAGGAGATCGATCAGTCGATCTCCAGCCAGCTCTTCAACGCCTATCCCGAGGCGGTCCGCGAGCGGCTGGGCTATCTCACCCGCCAGTACCGCTCCCTGTCGGGCCGCGAACTCATCGACCTTGGGGTTCGCGACTGCACCAAGCCGGCGAACGAAACCATGATCGCCCGCGCCCGCGCGCGGCAGGTCCCCACGCAGGTGGCGAGCGCGAACATCGGCTCCAATCCGCTTGGAAGCGTGCTCGACGGCGTGAAGGGCTTCTTCGGCGGAAGCCAGCAGCCGACGGCGGTCTCGCCCCCGCAGGGGTTCGCCAGCCCGGCCATTACGGCCGCGGTGTCCCCGATGGACGTGAAGGCGCCGGACGTTCCGCTGCCGCCGCCGCGTCCCGCCGACCTCGTGGAGGACAAGCCCGCGAACGTGCAGGTGGCCGCCAACGTGCCCGCGCGCACCGCCAGCGACGCCACCGTGGCGCGCGGTTTCGACGCGCCGCGCCCGATCCGCCTGCCGCGCATGATCATCGGAGCGGCTCCGATTCTTCCGCCCATGTTCTCCGCTTACGCGGCGCTGCGCTAGAAGCGCCGGCCGGCTGTCGAATTAACCAATTCAGGAACCGAGCCTTCGAGGACGCGTTTGCGTGCCGAGGCGGGGGTCCACAACGGATTGGGAGACATCAGCCATGGCGCAGGACAGGGATTATCGCCACTGGGACGAGGACTGGCGCGGCGACCGTCGCGGGTCCTCGAGCGAATCGAGCCAGAGCGGCTATGGCCGCGGGCGCGAGCACAGCGGCCGCGACTGGTCGCAGGATCGCGGCTCCCACTGGGGCGACCGGCAGCGCGACGAGTGGCGCGGGCGCGGACCCAGCGGCTATGGCGCAGGACAGGACGAAACCGGCTGGCGCTCGGACGAAGGCCGCTGGAGCGGCTATGGCGGCTCAGGGGAAGGCGAGCACTCCGGCTGGAGCGGCGGGCCCTCGCGCGGCGAGTACGGCGGCACGGGCGGCTACGGCTACGGCGGCATGGGCTCCGACAGCCGCAGTTCCAGCTATGGCAGCCGCTGGGGCATGGGCTCCGGGTACGGCGATTGGGGCGAGGGCCGCGGCTCGCGTAGCGGATCGCGCTCCGGCTACGACCAGTACTCGGGCATGACGTCCGATCCCGGCTATGGCGGACCCAGCTACGGCGCAGGCACGGGGTACGGCTCCGGATCGTCGCAGGGCTATGGCGCCGGCTATTCGTCAGGCTACGGCGCGGGACAGCGCGGCGGCTACGGCTCCGGCCAGCGCAGCGGCTACGGGTATGGCGAGCGCCGCCATGAGGGACGTTCGTCCTCGGGCTATGGCGGACACGACGACGACCGCGGCTTCTGGGACCGCGCTTCGGACGAGGTGTCGTCCTGGTTCGGCGACGAGGAAGCGGCGCGCCGGCGCGAGGAGGACCACCGCCATCAGGGCCGCGGCCCGCGCAACTACACCCGCTCGGACGACCGCATTCGTGAGGACGTGTGCGACCGGCTGACCATGGACCCGCGCGTGGACGCCTCGGACATCGAGGTGCAGGTCTCGGGCCGCGAGGTCACGCTGACCGGCCACGTCGGCTCGCGGGACGAAAAGCGCCGCGCGGAGGATTGCGTGGAAAACGTCTCGGGCGTCACCCACGTGCAGAACAATCTGCGGGTGCAGGAGCGTCACTACGGCGCCATGGGCTCCGGGGTCTCCACGTCGTCGCAGGGCTACACCCCCGTGGGCTCGACGTCGACCAGCTCCGGCACGGGCTCCACGTCCGGGACGTCCTCCACGACGGGAACCGGGACGTCGTCCACGGGCTCCTCGTCAGGCTCGCAGAGCAGCAACGCCGCCCGGCCCAGTTCGTCCAGCACGGGCACGTCCGGCATGGGCTCTTCGAGCGGTTCGTCGACCAGCGGCGGGTCGAGCAGCGGCCGCAGCAGCTAAGGCTGATAAGGGCGGCGCCGGGCAATGCGCCCGGTCGCCGCTCCCTCGCCCGACCCTTGCTGCGCAAGCCCTCTCCCGGCGCGGGAGAGGGCTTTTGCCCGCTTTACGCGGCGGTGCGCTGGTCCCAGGCCGGAATGACGGGCTCGCCCGCCAGCGTGTAGCGGCGCATCAGGCGGCGTTCCTCGCGGGGGAAGTCCGTGCGCGCGTGGGTGGAGCAGAGATTGTCCCACATCAGCAGGTCGCCCGGGCGCCACACGTGCTCGTAGCGGATGGCGGGATCTTCCGTGTAGG
This sequence comes from Hyphomicrobiales bacterium, assembly GCA_028290405.1. GTDB lineage: Bacteria > Pseudomonadota > Alphaproteobacteria > Rhizobiales > Beijerinckiaceae > Terripilifer. The sequence goes on along the minus strand of JAQGJX010000159.1, from coordinate 36,165 downwards.
CGAACAATTCCTCCAGCAACGCCTCGCTTTCGGCTTCCGTGAGTCCCTCGATGCGGTGAGACATCAGCCGGCTCACGTAGATGGCGCGCTTGCCGGTTTCGGGGTGGCGCAGCACGATGGGCTGGAAGCAGTGCGGCACGCTGTCGAGCGGGCGCTCGCTGAAGTCCACGCGGCGGTCCTGGTATTCATCGAACGCCTGCAGCACGGTGCGCCCTTCGATCCTGTCCTTCAGGCTCTGGGGCAGGTTCTCGTAGGCGGCGTACATGCTGGAGAACATGGTGTTGCCGCCCCAGCTGGGCACTTCGATGGAATAGAGGAAGCTCGCCCGGTTGGGCTCGGCCGAGTAGCACATGTCGTGGTGGAACCACATCTCGCCGTCCGGCAGCACCCCGATGGGCTTGCCGTCTTCGCGGATGTTGGACACCAGCATTGCGTCGGCGTTGTAGTCCGGTCCCTCGGGGCGCTTGTAGTTGGTGGGCTCCAGCCGCACCTTGCGGCCGCCCAGTTCGCCGAACGCGCGCACGAACGTCCGCTGCTGTTCTGCGTCCAGCGGTTGATCGCGGAACAGAAGCACGCAATGATCCAGCCAGGCTTGGCGCATCACGGCCACGTCCTTGGGATCGAGCGGCTTGGAGATGTCCACGCCACGGATCTCGGCGCCGATCGAGGGCGAGAGGGGGTGTACGGAGATGGGCATTTCGACTCCCGGGTCGCTTTGCTGTTTCTTAGATCTCGCAGTATAGCGGGAGGCCTCGGGCGCGTCATCTGCGTTGCGCGCGGGACAGGAAAGCCGGGCCATGCGCCCGCGACAGACCAGAAAACTGGGCAATAAGCAGGGCAGGAAAAAAGGGCGCCGCATGCAGTTCGGCATTTTTGACCACCTCGACAACGACCATCTGCCCCTGAACGAATATTTCGAGGAGCGGCTGAAGGTCATCGAGCTTTATGACCGCCATGGCTTTCACGCCTGGCACCTGGCCGAGCACCACGCCACCACGCTCGGCATGGCGCCTTCGCCCAACGTGATGCTCGCCGCCGTCGCCCAGCGCACCAAGCGCCTGCGCTTCGGGCCCATGGTGTACGCGCTGCCTCTGTATCACCCGATGCGCCTGGCCGAAGAAATCGCCATGCTGGACCAGATGTCCAACGGCCGTCTTGAGATCGGCTTCGGCCGCGGCTCGTCGCCCGTCGAGATCTGCTACTTCGGCGTCGATCCGGCGGGGACGGAAGCGGTTTATCGCGAGAACCTGCCGCGCATCCTCGACGCGCTGGAGACCGGGGTGATGAAAGTCCCCGAGCAGCAGGACCCATATCGCGAGTTCGCCCTGAAAGTTCTGCCGATGCAGAAGCCGACGCCGCCTGTGTGGTACGGCGTCCACACCCCCGAAAGCGCGGAACGCGCTGCGCGGCGCGGCTGGAACACCATCAACCTCGATCTTGCCGAGGAAGCGCGCGAGTGCAACGAAGTCTTCCGCCGCGTCTGGCGCGAAGAGCACCCCGCGCGCGCCCTGCCGCTCATGGGGCTGGGGCGCTTCATCGTCGTCGCCGAGACGGACGAGAAGGCGCTTGCGGTCGCGCGGCGCGCCTATCCCCATTGGCACCAGGGCTTCACGCACCTGTTCCGCCGGCTGGGGCGCATGAACAAGCATCCGCGCCCGGACACGTGGGACATACTCCACCAGCAGGGCAAGGGCGTCGCGGGCTCGCCGCGCACCGTGGCGCGGTTCCTCTCCGAGCAGTTGACGCGCTCGCAGTGCAATTATTGCGTGGGGCAGATGGCGTTCGGCGACCAGTCGCTTGCGGAGCTGACGGAGTCCGTCGAGCTCTTCGCCCGCGAGGTCATGCCGGAACTGCGCGCCCTTGATCTGGGTCTTGAAGCGGCCTGAACGGCGCACGCCTCACAAGAAAAAAGCCCTCTCCTGCCTGGCTGGAGAGGGCTTTTCTGCTTCCTGCCTTAGCGGCGCGGAGCGGTCGTGTCGGCCGGCGCCGCGGGGCGGTTGGCCGGGGCGGTGGTGGTGGTCGTGGTGGTCGACGTGCTGGCGCGCGAAGCGTCCGCGTGGAACGTCGGCGCGTTCTGCAGGTCAGCCTTCGTCATGCCCTTCAGCAGGAGATGGTCGGGCTTCATGGCGCCGGACGTGGTGCGCACGGGCGCGCCGGTCGTCGTCGTCGTGGTCGTGCGCTCGGCGGCCGAGCGGTCGGCGGCGGCGCGGTCAGCCGGGCTTTGCTCGCTGCGCACGGTGCCGGTGGTGGCGGGCTCGCGGGTGGAGCTGGTGCGCGACGTCATCGGCTCGTTGACGAACTCGAACGAGCTGAAGGGCAGGGCTACGTTCTTCTCGCCGATGCCAAGGAACCCGCCGACGCCGATGACCAGCGCTTCGATGCGGCCGCTGCGATCGACCAGGAAGTCGTTCACGTCGCCGATGTTCTCGTTGTTCGAGCTGTAGACGCGCGCGCCGCGCAGGTCCGAGCCCATCATCTGGTTGGGCTGCGCGGTGGCCATCGCCTTGGATGCGGCGGCGTTGGAAGACGCAGCGGCGTTATCGCGCTGGGCCTGCGTCTGCGCTGCGGGCGGGTTGGTCTGGGTCTGCGTGGCCTGCGCGAAAGCGAAGCTCGGGGCCGCGGCCATGCAGGTGGCCAGCAGAAGGGCCTTCGTGTGCTTGTGAAGCATGTGTCACTCCCATTGTAATCAGGCGGAAAGTTGCGCGCCGGACTGCGGCGCTCACCACCTAACGAAGGGAGAGGGGAAAGGTTCGGACGCTCGCAAAAAGCGGGGGCGCTAGCGTCGGCGCTCCCGAAGGGACGTGAGGCGCTGCGCAGCTTCGGCTCCGTCGAGCATCCGCCGCGCGTCCTGGTCGTAACGCCTGCGCCAGTTCGGGTGCTGGTCCGTCGTGCCGGGCAGGTTGGGCTGCTCCTGCGCGCCGGTGACGTCCTCCACGGGCGCAAGCGCCAGCGAGGACCGGGTGCGCGCCAGAAAGCGCATGGCGGCGTCCGCCGCCTCGTCGCCGCGGCTGGCGGACGGCTCCGCGCCGGATGCGGTTTGGGCGTCCCGCAAGGCGCGCCAGAGCATGGTGCGCTCGTGCGAGCGCGAGGCTTCTTCGGTCGCGCGCGACTGGCCGGGGCCGAACTGGTCGAGGTCGTCGCGGGCCGCCAAGTCGCGACCGCCCCACCAGCCGGCGATGGTCGGCAGATCGTGCGTGGAGGACATGGAGACGGATTCGCGCGCGTACTGCTCGGGCCTGTGGAACGCGTCGCCGTTGCGCTCGAACTGCATCACCCGCATGCCGTAGACGCCAGCGTCCGCGAGGCGCTCGCGGAAGCCGTGCGGCACGGTGCCTAGGTCCTCGCCGATGACGATGGCCCGATGACGATGGGATTCCAGCGCGACGAGCCGCAGCATGTCGTCGAACGGGTAGGCCACGTAGGCGCCGTGCGACGCGTCCTCGCCCTCGGGCACGATCCAGAGCCGCGCCAGACCCATCACATGGTCGATGCGCACGCCGCCCGCGTTGCGGAACAGCGCGCGCAGCGTTCCCAGAAAGCCCCCAAAGCCCGTGCTTTTCATCGCGCGCGGCGAGAACGCCGTGAGCCCCCAGTTCTGCCCGCGCGGCGCCAGCGGATCGGGCGGCGCCCCCACGTTGAGGCCCACAAGCACGTCGTCGGGGCGGCTCCACGCATGGCTTCCGCCCGCGTTCATGCCCACCGCAAGGTCGGCGATCAGGCCGATGCGCATGCCCGCCTGCTGCGCGGCGCGCTGGGCGGCGGCCTGCGAGCGTTCCGCGAGCCATTGCAGGAAAGCGTGAAAGTCCACAGCCTGCGCGTGCTCCTGCGCGAAGGCTGCGACCTCGTGCGATCCCGCGTCGCGATGGCCGGCGGGCCACGTGCGCCAGTCCCATTTGTTGAAGTCCGCCGCGAAATGGTGCGCGTGCAGCGCCTCGAAACGCGCATGGTTGCGCAGCGCAAGGCCGCCGTCATGCCGGAAGCGCGCAAAGTCCTGCGCCAAGGCGGGCATGTCGCGGGCTTCAAGTTCATGCGCCCGGAAGTCCTCGTACAGCGCCGCAAGAAGCCGTCGCCGCATGGCGCTGGCGCGCGGCCAGTCCACCAGCGCCAGCGCCTCAAGCTCCGCCGCCTCCTGCGCGCACCCGCTGCGCGCCAGCGCTTGCGCAATGCGCGCAGGCGCGAACGTCGCCGCAAGATCCGCGTAAGCTGGATTGCGGAACAGGCGCGTGGAGGGCGAATAGGGAGAGTAATGCCCGGGGTCCGCCCAGAACAACGCGTGCGTCGGGCTGAGCGACAGGGCGTCGGCGCCGTGGCGGGCGGCGGAGACGCACAGCGCCTCCACGCCCGCGAACGTGCCCACGCCCCCGTCCCCCGCCGTGCGCAGTCCATAGATCTGCGCCGTAAGGCCGAACATCCGCGCGCCGTCTTCAATGTCGTCCACGGTGAAACAGCGCCGGGGCGCAACGGCGAGCGTGCATTCGCGATCGCCGATCTGAAGCTGATGGTAGCCGATGCGCTCCACGCTCTGGCCCAGCACGTGGCCGTCGGCGTCCTCCTCCAGCAGCATCTCGGCCGCGCCGCCGTCTTCGAACGCGATGCGCGCGCGCTGGGACGAGAGCCCGTCCGCCGGCACGCGCAAGCGCTCGCCGGCCCGCATGGTGATGAGCGCAGGCAATTGCCGCCCGGCCGCGTGTTGCAGCGCCTGCGCGCGCGTGCGGGCGAGTTCGGAAGGGGTCGCGCAGGGCCATCCGGCCGCGCTGAGGATCCGCTGGAGATCATTGACGGCGACGTTGCGCGCGGCGCCCGTATGGTCGGTCCACGTCGGCGACACGCCGCACAGCCGGGCGAGATCGCGGATAGCCTGCTCGGGATTGGCGTGCTCGTTCATGCTCTGTGTCCGACGATCTGGCCTGCAGGGGAAACGCCGCGACGTTATCCGACATGCATTGATGAAGTGAAAAGACCGCTGCGCGAGAACGCGTCCCGCGCCGCTTCAGCTCGACGGCTCGCGGCGCAGGATGACGGCGGCCAGCGGCGGCAGCGTGAGCGACAGCGATTGCTCCTGCCCATGCGCAGGCTCGGGCCATGTGGCCACCAGCCCGAGATTGCCGATGTCCGATCCGCCATACGCATGGGAATCCGTATTGAGAATCTCGCGCCATAGACCGCTCTCGGACACGCCGATCCGGTAGTCGCTGCGCGTCACGGGCGTCATGTTCAGCGCGACAAGCAGGTCTGCGGCCCCCTCGGCCGTGCGCAGGTAGACGAACACGGATTGCGCCGCGTCGTCGCCCACGAGCCAGCGGAAACCCGCGGCGTCGCAATCGGTTTCATGCAGCGCCGGTTCGTCGCGGTAGCAAAGGTTGAGGTCGCGCACGAGGGCCAGCACGCCAAGGTGCGCCGGCTCGTCCAGCAAACCCCAGTCGATCTCGGAATCGTGGTCCCATTCGCGCGGGTGCGCAAGCTCGCCGCCCATGAACAGCAGCTTCTTGCCCGGATGCGTCCACATGAAGGCGTAATAGGCCCGAAGGTTCGCAAGCGCGGCGGACGGTGCGCCGGGCATCTTGCCCAGCAGCGAGCCTTTGCCGTGCGCGGTTTCGTCGTGCGAGAGCGGCAGCACGAAGCGCTCCTGATGCGCGAAGGCGAGGCAGCCCGTCAGCTGGTCGTGGTGCCACGCACGATGCACGGGATCGCGCCGCATGTAGCGCAGGCTGTCGTTCATCCAGCCAAGGCTCCACTTGTACGTGAAGCCCAGCCCGCCTTCGCTTTCCGGCGCGGTGACGCCCCTCCACAAGGTGGATTCCTCCGCGATCATTACGGCGCCCGGGCAGTGCGCCGCCACCTCGCGATTGATCCGGCGCAGCAGCGCCACGGCTTCGAGATTCTCGCGGCCGCCGTGGACGTTCGGTAGCCATTCGCCGTCCTTGCGGCTGTAGTCGCGGTAGAGCATGGACGAAACCGCATCCACCCGCAGCCCGTCGATGTGAAACGTGCGCAGCCAGTGCAGGGCGCTCGCCAGCAGGAATCCCTGCACCTCGTTGCGGCTGAAATTGTAGATCAGCGTGTCCCAGTCGGGATGGCGGCCTTCGCGCGGGTCCGCGTGCTCGTAAAGCGCCGTGCCGTCGAAGCGCGCGAGCCCGTGGGCGTCGTCGGGAAAATGCGCGGGCGTCCAGTCGAGGATGACGCCGAGGCCCGAGCGATGGCACCGGTCCACGAAGCGCGCGAGGCCCGCCGGGTCGCCATAGCGCGCGCTGGGGGCGAACAGCGACAGGGCCTGATAGCCCCACGAACCGCCGAACGGAAACTCCGCAATGGGCGTCAGCTCCACGTGCGTGAAGCCAAGCGCCTTCACGTAGGGCACGAGCCGCACGGCGAGTTCGTCCCAGTTCATCGTGCGGCCGTTGGGCTTGCGCCATGAGCCGACGTGAACCTCGTAGATGGAGACCGGCGCCGACGCGCCCTGGCGCGCGCCGCGCGTGCGCATCCAGTCCCCGTCGCGCCATTCATGGTCCATGGGGCGGGCCACCACGGATGCGGTGGCGGGCGGGCTCTCGGTGCGGCGCGCGCAGGGATCGGCCTTCCAGGGCAGGCGTTCGCCGTCCGGCCCCGTGATGGCGAACTTGTAGGTTTCGCCTTCTCCGATGCGCGGCACGAACAATTCCCACACGCCCGCTTCATGGCGCATGCGCATGGGGTGCCGGCGCTCGTCCCAGCGATTGAACGAGCCCACAACGGCGACCCGCCTGGCGTTGGGCGCCCAGACCGCGAAGCGCACGCCCGGCGCGCCGTCCACCGTCATGGGGAGCGCGCCAAGGCGCTCGGCGAGGTCCAGCATGCGCCCCTCGCGAATGTCCGCGAGTTCGTCGCCGCTCAGCAGAAGGCCGAAGGAATAGGGGTCTTCCGTCTCCTCCACATGCCCCGGCCAGTAGATGACGAGCATGTAGGGGACAGGCGCCGCGCCGCTTCCGGCTTTCGCCAGCAGACCGCTGAAGAGGCCCGGCGTCTGCGAATGATCCAGCACGCACAGCACCGCGCCGTCCGCCCGCGCGCGCGCCTCCATGCGCCATGCGCCGGGCGCGTAGACGCGCAGGATACGGCCTTTCTCAACGTCGTGCGGGCCCAGGATGGAGAACGGGTCGCCGTGCGCGCCCAGTTCGAGCGCGCGGAGGTTCGCGGAATCCAGTCCGGCGATATGCGGCTTCTCGAACAATGCCTGCGCCCGTCACATGGCCCGCCCGACGCGGACCAGGCTGATGGTCTTGGCTAACAGATTCGCGCCTGCCGCCAAAGTCCAGTCCAAGCTGGCGCGGACGTTCAGCCCGCTTTGGCGAACCCGTACACTTCCGTATAGCGCTGCGCCGAGCGGTCCCACCCGAAGCGCATCGACATGGCGGCGCGGCGCATGGAGGCGAAGCGCCCGCGGGACGTGAAAGCCTCGAAGGCGCGCTGGATGGCGCCGTTCAGCCCGCCGGTGGTGGGGCCGCGGAACAGGAAGCCCGTCTCGCCATCCTCGATGGTGTCGGCGAGGCCGCCGGTGCGATGGGCGATGGGCAGGGAGCCGAATTTCTGCGCGTACATCTGGCTCAGCCCGCACGGCTCGAAGCGCGAGGGCATGAGCAGGAAGTCGCTGCCGGCGAACATCGAGCGCGCCTCGCTGGCGTCGAACCCGATGCGCGCGCCCACCGCGCCCTTGTGGCGCGCGGCAAGCTCGCGGATGCCCTGCTCGAGGCGCGGTTCGCCCTGGCCGGTCACCACAAGCTGGCCGCCCTGCGCGACGATGTTCTCCGCCGCCTCAATGGCCAGGTCGACGCCCTTCTGGTGGACGAGGCGCGAGATGATCGCGAACAGCGGCCCGCGCGAGAGCGCCAGCCCGAAGGCGCCGCGCACGAAGTCCGCATGGCGGCCCTTCCAGGCGGAAGGCTCCATTTCGCCCGCCTCCGAAGAGGCGTGGCGCATGTCCCAGCTTTCGTCGATGCCGTTGAGAATGCCCGTCAGCCGGCCCTGCCGCGAGCGCTCTTCCAGCAGCCCGTGCAGGCCGCAGCCAAGCTCCGGCGTGGTGATTTCGCGGGCGTAGGTGCTGCTCACCGTGGTGAGCTGCGAGGCGTAATAGATGCCCGCCTTCAGGAAGGACAGCTTGCCGTAGCATTCGACGCCGTGCATCGAATAGGCTGACGCGGGGATGTTCAGCGCGTCGAGCCGCGCGGGATCGAAAGCGCCCTGGTAGGCGAGGTTGTGAATGGTGAGCAGCGTGGGCACGTGCGCGCCGCGCCAGTCCACATAGCCCGCAGCCAGCGCCGTCGGCCAGTCGTTGAGATGCAGGTTGTCCGGCACCCAGCCGCTCTCGCCAAAGCCGCATGCGATGTCGGCGGCGGCGAGGCTGAGCCGTGCGAAGCGCGTGTCGCTGTCGGCCCATTCCCTGTTCTGCGCGTCCGTGTAGGGAGATCCTTCGCGCTGATACAATTGTGGGCAGATGATTACATAAACGACGAGATCGTCCGCCGTCGTGACCCGCGCGATGGCGCAGGCCGGTATGTCGCCGGCGGCCGGAAGGTTGGCCACGTGCTCCATGGCGGCGTGGGCGCGCAGCACCTGCGGATAGCCCGGGATCAGCACGCGCACGTCGCAAGAGGCGCGAAGCGCGCGGGGCAGGGCGGCCGAAACCTCTCCAAGGCCCCCCGCCTGAATGTAGTCGGACATCTCCGACGTCACGAACAGGACTTTGCGTCGTTGCTGCGCAAACTCGACAACGGTCGCGCGGGAGGCGTCTGCTGGGTAAGTCTGGGTCATGGCAAGGAGCTCAAAGCAACATTCAGGCCAAACCCACGCAATAGTAGGGGCGCCGTCCTCTGAAGTATCTTGTCACGGTAAAGCCCGAGTTAACGGCTTACGTAACGTCCGCTCCGGCGCGCCGGGAAAAAAATTTTATCGCCTCAATTTTATGGGTTTTGGCAGGCTGGTCCCGGCCTGCTTGCGCCGCCGCGAGGCCTGCGGGGCGGATTTGTGTGCACAAGGTTTCATGCCGGAAAGGAATGCTGTTTTGCCGTTTGCGCCGCCCGTTTTCGGGCTGCAAGCTTCAGGCGCTTAGTAAAACGGGGGCGATTCCCAGAGTTCACGATCTCGCGCCGCCGGCGCCCTGCTCGCTTGCGGAACTTTAACTTCCCCATGGGAGGCTGGGCCCGTGTTTGATTTTTTGTTTGGGAGTTTCCGATGAGCGTTCGCTCTGACCTTATTGCGCCCGTCGGCGTCGTCGCCAGCGACGACCTCGGCTCCACGCTTGCTCCGGCCCGCCGCAGGGCCCCGGATGCGCAGACGCTCCGCACGGAGATCCTCAACAAGCTGGCCTACGCCGTCGGCAAGGACCCAGCCAGCGCGCGCGATCATGATTGGCTCACCGCCGCCATCCTCGTGCTGCGCGACGGCATCGTGGACGGCTGGATGCACTCGGTGCGCGAGGCCAAGCGCAGCGGGCGCAAGCGCGTTTATTATCTCTCGCTCGAATTCCTCATCGGCCGCCTGTTCAAGGACGCGCTCGGCAACACCGGCATGACCGAGCCCATGCGCGAAGCGCTGCGCGGCCTCGGCGTCGATCTCGACACCATCGCGTCCATGGAGCCGGACGCGGCGCTGGGCAACGGCGGCCTCGGGCGCCTCGCGGCCTGCTTTATGGAGAGCATGGCGACCGTGGGCGTGTCAGGCCTTGGCTACGGCATCCGCTACGACCACGGCCTCTTCTGCCAGAAGATCATCGACGGCAACCAGGTGGAAGTGCCGGAGGACTGGCTGTCCTTCCGCAATCCGTGGGAGTTCCAGCGCCTCGAAATCGTGCATGAGATCGGCTTCGGCGGCTCCGTCTCGATGGCCAACGGCTGGGACGGCACCGCGCGCCATACATGGCAGCCCGCCGAAACCGTTCTCGCGGTGGCGTTCGATACGCCCGTGGTGGGCTGGCAGGGCAAGATGATCAACACGCTGCGCCTGTGGAGCGCGCGCGCCGTCGATCCCATCCGCCTCGACGCGTTCAACTCCGGCGACCACGTCGGCGCCATGGCGGACCGCACCCGCGCCGAAAGCATTTCGCGCGTGCTCTATCCCTCCGACGCCACGGCGGCCGGCCAGGAACTGCGTCTGCGCCAGGAGTATTTCTTCACGTCCGCCTCGTTGCAGGATCTCATTCGCCGCCACATGCAGCGCTTCGGGGACATCCGCAGCCTGAACGAGAAGGCCTCGATCCAGCTCAACGACACCCATCCCTCCATCGCCATCGCCGAGCTGATGCGCCTGCTCATCGACGTGCACGGACTCTCGTGGGACGAGGGCTGGCGCATCACCCAGGCGGCGTGCTGCTACACCAACCATACGCTTCTGCCCGAGGCGCTGGAGAGCTGGCCGGTGGAGCTGATGGAGCGCCTGCTGCCGCGCCATCTTCAGATCATCTACGCCATCAACTCTCGCCTGCTGGACCAGGTGCGCGCCGCCGGGGCGGACGCCGATTGCGTGAAGCGCCTGTCGCTGATCGACGAGAACCATGGCCGCCGCGTGCGCATGGGCAATCTCGCATTCGCCGGCTCGCACAAGATCAACGGCGTATCGGCCCTGCACACGGAGCTGATGAAGGAGACCGTGTTCCACGACTTCAACACGGTGCTGCCGGGCCGCATCGCCAACATGACGAACGGCATCACTCCGCGCCGCTGGTTCACCCACGCCAATCCGGGCCTCGCCACGCTGGTGCGCGACTGCATCGGCGACGCTGTGCTGGACGATCTTGAGAAGATTTCGGCCTTCGACCGCTTTGCGGACGATTCCTCCGTGCGCGAGCGCTTCGCGGCCGTGAAGCTCGCCAACAAGGACGTGCTGGCGGAATACACCTGCGAGAAGATCGGCGTTCGCGTCGATCCCAAGGCCATGTTCGACGTGCACGTGAAGCGCATCCACGAATATAAGCGCCAGTTGCTCAACATCGTGGAGACCGTGGCGCACTACCACGCCATCAAGGCGAGCCCGAACGCCAACTGGACGCCGCGCGTGAAGTTCTTCGCCGGCAAGGCGGCGGCGAGCTACGTGATGGCCAAGTCGGTCATCAAGCTCATTAACGACGTGGCCAAGGTCGTGAACAACGACCCCGCCACGAAGGAGCTGCTGCAGATCGCTTTCTTGCCCAACTTCAACGTCAGCCTCGCGGAAATTCTCGTGCCCGCGGCCGATCTGTCCGAGCAGATCTCCACCGCCGGCATGGAGGCTTCCGGCACCGGCAACATGAAGTTCGCCCTCAACGGCGCGCTCACCATCGGCACGCTGGACGGCGCCAACGTCGAAATGCTGGAGCATGTGGGCGCCGAGAACATCTTCATCTTCGGCATGACCACGGCCGAAGTCGAGGCCCGCCGCCGCGCCGGCTATGCGCCCCGCGAAGTCATCGAGCGCGATCCTGCTCTGGCGGAGGCGCTGGCGTCCATCGGCGCAGGCATGTTCTCGCCCGACGATCCCACGCGCTACCACGCGCTGGTGGACACGCTCTACAACAGCGACTGGTTCATGGTGGCGGCCGACTTCGGCTCGTACGCGAGGACCCAGCGCGATGTCGACGCGCTGTGGAAGGACAGTTCGGAATGGACCCGCAAGGCGATCATCAACACCGCCAACATGGGCTGGTTCTCGTCCGACCGCACCATCCGCCAGTACGCGGAAGACATCTGGAAAGTGCCGCACTGGCGCCAGCACTGAAACGGAGCGCGCATGCGCGTTTCTATGTCGGATGCGGCCGCGCTCGCGCGGGCGCCGGCCCGCATGGGCGTTCATCTGGTGGACGGCGGCGCTGAAGCCGCCGTCTTCTCCAGCAATGCGGACGAGGTGTTCCTGTGCGTCTTCGACGCGCAGGGCGGGCAGGAGACCCGCTGGCGCCTGAAAGGCCGCGACGGGGACGTTTTCCACGGCTTCGTTCCAGGCGTTGCGGCCGGCGCACGCTATGGCCTGCGCGCCAGCGGGCCTTACGCGCCCGAGCAGGGCCATTGGTTCGACGTCTCCAAGCTGCTGGTCGATCCTTACGCTACGCGCATCGACCGGCCGTATGCGCTCGCGCCCGAGTTTTCGCGGCGCGGCGCGGAGACGGCGGGCTTCGCGCCCCGCTGCGTAATCGAACCGGAAGCTGCGCCGCTGGCGCGGCTGGCGCCGCAGCGGCCGAGGCTCATTTATGAAATGAGCGTGCGCACGTTCAGCAAGCGCAATCCCGACGTGCCCGAGGCGTTGCGCGGCACGCTCGCGGGGCTCGCGCATCCCGCCAGCGTCGCCCATCTCACGGCGCTTGGCGTCAGCCATGTGGAGTTGATGCCCATCACGGCGTGGATGACCGAGCGCCATCTAGTGCCGCTGGGGCTTGAGAACGTCTGGGGCTACAACCCCGTCGGCTTCATGGCGCTCGATCCGCGCCTCGCGCCGGGCGGGCTCGAGGACCTGCGCGCCGCCGTTCAGGCCCTGCACGCCGCCGGGATCGCGGTGCTGCTGGACGTGGTGTTCAACCATACCGCCGAAGGCGACGAGCACGGGCCGACGCTCTCCCTGCGCGGGCTCGACAACGCGGTCTATTACCGGCACGTGCGTGGCGAGCCCGGCGCGTTCGTCAACGACACCGGGTGCGGCAATACTTTGGCGTGCGACAGGGCGCCGGTCGTGCGCCTGCTCATGGATTCCATGCGCCATTTCGTCGAGCGCGCGGGCATCGACGGCTTCCGCTTCGACCTTGCGCCCATCATGGGCCGCAGCGACGACGGCTTCAGCCCGGAGGCGCCGCTGTTGACGGCCATGCGGCAGGACCCCGTTCTGTCGCAGACGCTTTTAATTGCGGAGCCATGGGACGTAGGGCCCGGCGGCTATCAGCTCGGCGCGTTTCCCGCGCCTTTCCTTGAATGGAACGACCGCTGGCGGGACGACGTGCGGCGCTTCTGGCGCGGGGACGCAGGCATGCTCGGCGCCCTCGCGACGCGCCTTTCGGGCTCGCAGGACGTGTTCGGCCCGTCGCGGCGGAGGCCGTCAACGAGCGTCGATTTCATCGCCGCCCACGACGGGTTCACGCTGCGCGACCTGGTGTCATGGACCCACAAGCGCAACGAACCCAACGGCGAGCAGAACCGCGACGGCACGAACGAGAACTATTCGTGGAACAATGGCGCGGAAGGCCCCGGAGACGAGGCCGTGGAGGCGCGGCGCACCCGCGACGTGCGCGCCCTGATGGCCACGCTCATGCTGTCCAGCGGCTCGCCCATGCTGACGGCGGGAGACGAGTTCGGCCGCACGCAACACGGCGACAACAACGCATACTGCCAGGACAACGAGATGACCTGGCTGGATTGGGAGAAGGCCGACCGCGACCTCGCGCGCTACTTCGGCGGCCTCGTCCGGTTGCGCGCCACGCTGGTGCCCTGGGGGGCGGACGCTCATCTGACCGGCGCCGCCCAGGACGGCGCGCCCTTTCCGGACGCCACATGGCTGACGCCGGACGGCCATAGGATGACGCCCGCCGATTGGAACGAGGGCGACGCGCTCGTGCTCGTGCGCGCCGGCCCGGCGTCGGAGCGCGTGCTTCTCGCCGTCAATCGCAGCCAGGCGGCGCGCGCGCTTGCGTTGCCCGCCGCCCGGCCGGGGTGCGCATGGGGCCTCGCGCTCGATAGCGCCCATGGCCGCGTTGGCGATGGGGCGGGCGCGTTCGACGGCGTCCTGCCGCCGCGCGCCGTGCTGGCTTTCGTCGAGCGCTCCTCAGGCTGAGCCCCTGGAACGAAGGCATGGGCAATGATGTTGCCGCGTGACGCAATCCTTTCGTCACGTGAGGCACTCGTCCATGGCGTCTTCGGCACCTCGTCCCGGCTTCTTGCAGGCGACCGCGTTCGCGGTGGCCAGTCGTTTTCTCGCCAGGCGCCGATCAGCCGCCGCGCCTATTTCCTATGTGCCGCGCACGCAATCGCACTCCGCCGCCGATAGTTCCGAGGGCGACGCGAAGCCTGACCCGCGCGCCGAAAAGGAAAGCGGCGGCTCGCCGTCGGACGCGGGCCGGGGCCGCTCGGCCGACCATCCTGGAGAAATCCCCGCGCGCGGCTGGAAGGACATCGCCTGGCGCGTCTATGAGCAAATCGGCAAGGACCGCGTGCTGGCGGTCGCCGCGGGCGTCACGTTCTACGGCCTGCTGTCGGTCTTCCCGATGATCGCCGCGCTCGTGTCGATCTACGGCCTGTTCGCCGACGCCACGTCGATCTCCGAACATCTCAACGTTATCTCGGGCTTCCTGCCGGGCGGGGCGGTCGAGATCATCGGCGAGCAGGTGAAGCGCATCGCCTCCCAGCCCGGCGGAACGCTGGGGCTCAGCCTCTTCATCAGCCTCGGGCTGTCGCTGTGGAGCGCGAACGCAGGCATGAAAGCCATCTTCGACGCGCTCAACGTCGCGTACGGCGAAGACGAGAAGCGCTCCTTCATTTCGCTCAACGCGCAAACGCTCCTCTTCACCCTCGGGGGCGTCGTGGGACTTCTGGTCGCCATGCTGGGCGTTGTGGCGATCCCCGTGGCGCTCGCGTATCTCGGCCTTGGCGGCGCGCTCGAATGGACGCTCAGGCTCGCGCGATGGCCGCTGCTGCTGGCGGTCATCGTGTTCGGTCTTGCGCTCCTGTATCGTTATGGCCCCAGCCGCGACCGCGCGAAATGGCGCTGGCTCACGCCCGGCGCCATGCTCGCCGCCATCTTGTGGCTGGTCGCGTCCATGCTGTTCTCCTGGTACGCGTCGAACTTCGGTTCCTACAACAAGACCTACGGTTCGCTCGGCGCCGCAGTGGGTTTCATGACGTGGATATGGATCTCCGTGACCATCATCCTCATCGGCGCGGAAGTGAACGCCGAGACCGAGCACCAGACCGCGCGCGATTCAACCGAAGGCCCGGCGCAGCCCATGGGCGTGCGCGGCGCGGCCATGGCCGACAACGTCGGCGCAGCGCAAACCTGAGCGAATCCGCTGCCTGAAGCGGAACAAAGTGACAGCTCTGGCATTTCACTGCCGTTGCGGATTTCGGAGGTCGACATGGCTACTGACACGAATGCTGCCCGTCCGGGCGCGGGGACATCTTCCACTTCAACGTCGACCGGAGCCAGCCGAGACAGCTCGGTGACGGGGGCCGTGAGCGCCGCTGCCAGCGACGCCATGAACCGCGCCAGCGGCATGGCCCAGGAGGCCGGCGATTACGCCACGCGCGCCGCATCTTCGCTCGCCAGCGAAGCGCAAGGCAAGGTTTCAGGCCTGTTGCAGGGCCAGATCGAGGCGGGCGCGAACTACGTGTCCATGATGTCGGAGACGGCGAATTCCGCTGCGCGCGACCTTGACGACAAGGCGCCGGAACTCGCCCGGCTGCTGCGCGACGTCGCGAGCCGCACCGACCGCTTCGCCGACAACCTGCGCCATCGCTCGGCGGACGAGATGATGGACATGGCGGCCAGCTACGCCCGCGAAAACCCGCGCGTGTTCTTCGGCGGGGCCATCGCCATCGGCTTCCTGCTCTCGCGCTTCCTCAAGAGCTCCGCGCCGCGCGGCTCCTACGGCGGATCGTACGGCTCGCGGCAGTCCTACGGCGCCGGCTCGTCTTCGCGCGGCGGCTATGGCGCGGGCTCGTCCGGCGGCATGTCGGGCTCGGGCATGTCCGGGTCTGGCGCGGCGGGTTCAGGCGTGACGTCAGGCAGGTCCGCCACGGGGACGTCCACCGGCGCGACCTCGACGGGCTCCGCCTCCGCCACCTCGCCGTCTGGCGTCGGCGGTGCGAACACCGGCTCCGCCAGCGTGCGCACCACGGGAGGGTCGTCTTATGCCGGATGACCGGATCACCGGACGCACGAGCGCAAGCGCGCGCGCCACGCCGGGATCCGACTCGCCCGGCGCCTTGGTCAGCAACCTCGTCGGCGATTTCACCGACCTGATGCAGAAGGAGATCGCTCTCGCGAAGGGCGAAATCCAGCACAACATCTCGGAGAAGATCCTCGGCTCCGTCTGGATGGTGCTCGCGGGCGTCGTGTTCTTCGTCGCCTTCCTGACGTTCGTGGCCGCCGTTGTGTTCTTCATCGCGACGTTCGGCATCGCGATGCACTGGTCGGCGCTGATCGTCACCGTCGCCCTCGCGATCATCGGCGCCATCGTGATGATGGTGGGCAAGAACAAGATGGCCGGCGACACGCTGCCCACGCGCAGCATGGAAAACGTCCGGCAGGACATCAGGGTCGTTAAGGAGCAGGTTCAATGACACATAATTATGGAAGCCGTGACGACAGGGGCTACATGTCCGCGGTGAGCGACTGGATGCCCAGCGCCGATCGCCTGATGCATCAGGCGCGCCAGCGCCCGGAAGCTTTCCTCGTCATCGCGGCCGGCCTGGCGCTGCTGCTGCGCGGCAACCGCCGCCGCGTCGAGGTCTATCGCTCGGGCGCTTACCCGCGCGGCTATTCAAGCTCGCGCACCAGCGGCTTCGGCTCGGAGTCCGGCGCCGATTACACCCGCCGCCACATGGACCGCGCCGATGAAGACGCGATGGCCAATTGGGCTTCCAACGCCGGGCAGGGCGCGCGCGACACCATGCACAACGCCCAGGAGCGTGCGAGCGACACCATGCGGCAGGCCCGTGAGGCCGGCGAGCGCATGACCAATTACGCCTCCGACATGGCGGGCCAGATCAGCGAGACGGCGTCCGAATACGCGTCGTCCGCCGCGCGCTGGGCCGACGAGACCCGCGAACAGTGGAGCGAGCGCTCGGCCTACCTGGCCCAGCAGGCCCGCTCCCTGCCGGGCGAGTTGGACGACGCCGTGCGCGACCACCCGCTCGTGCTTGCGGCGCTTGGCGTGGCGGTGGGGGCAGCCATCGGCGCCTCGCTCCCGGCGACGTCCATCGAGAACCGCGCCATGGGCGACGTGCGCAACTCGCTGGGCGACGTGGCGCGCAACGCCGGCAGCCGTCTGACTGAAGCCGCCGAGGACGCGCTGGAGGAAGCCAAGCGCCAGGCCGAGCGCCACGGGCTCAGCACCGAAGGCGTGAAGGGCATGGCGCGCGACGTCGCGGGCGCGTTCGCCTCCGCGGCGACGGGCTCCACCCAGGGCGAGCAGGGCGGAGCGTCCGGCTCCGCCAGCGGGTCGACCTCCGCCGGCGGCTCTCCGTCCGCCGGCAAGCCTTCGACGTCTTCGCCTTCGACGTCTTCGCCTTCGACGGGAACCTCGTCCACCGGCGCGTCGTCGCCCGGCTCCTCGACCTCCGGGTCGTCGTCCTCCGGGTTCGCGCAGCCTGCGCCGCTCTCCACCGGTTCGGCGGGGTCCGCAGGCTCCACGGGGTCTTCCACCGGCGGGACGCAGAACGCGCAGCGCCGCACGCCCGGCGAGCCCAACAAAATCTGATCATCACGGAGGGAAGATCCTGCCATGGCAAACGACAAGAGCATCGGCGAACTCGAGCGGGATGTGGAACAGGCGCGCGCCCGCGTCGCCGCCGATCTCGCCCGCCTGCGGGCGCCGGAGACTTTCGACTCCGCGAAGCAGGGCGTCATGGACGCGGCCAACGGCTACAAGGACGAGGCGATCGGCGCCGTTCGCGAACGGGTCACCACTGCGACGCAGGATTTTCTCGACACCCTGAAGGCGAAGGTCGCGGCCAATCCGGCTGCGGCCCTCGCGATCGCCGCCGGCGTCGGCTGGCGGCTTTATCGGCACCCGCCGATCGCCAGCCTGCTTATCGGCGCGGGCGTCGCCGCGCTGATGCGGACCGACCCCGACGACGATTCCCTCACGCCTCGACGCCTGGCGCAGACCGTCGGGGAACGGGCCGCCGCTCTCAAGGACCGCGCTTCGGAGCAGATCGCCGAGCTGACGGAAAGCGCCACGGGGGCGGCGCAGGACAAGTTGCACGAATGGTCCGCGGCGGCCGAGCGCGCCTATGACGAGATAAGCGATAAAATCTCCGACAAGGTGGCCGACGTGAAGGAAGCGGCTTCCCATGTGGGCACGGCGCGCACGCACACGCGCACGCGCACCGCATCCCCCATGGTGCATGGGGCGGACTCGACCTATCGGCCCGGCTACGGCCCACTCGTGGTCGACGAGGAAGCCGACAAGCGGCGCGACGCCTATCTGCTCGGGCTCGCCGCGCTGGCGCTGGGCGCCGCGGTCGGCGTGGCGCGCCATCGGCGCGAGGAAGAGGAAATCGTCTACAGGCCCGAGCCGCTGCCCGCCCGCGCTCGGCGCTGAAGCAAAGTTGAATTGCAACCTTACGCAAGCAGGAGAGGACACATGAGCATACTCTGGACCATCATCATCGGCTTCGTCGCAGGCATCATCGCCAAGCTCATCACGCCGGGCCGCAACGAGCCGGCGGGGTTCATCATGACTACGATCCTGGGCATCATCGGTGCGTTCGTGGCGACCTATCTGGGCCAGGCGCTCGGCTGGTATCGGGCGGACCAGGGCGCGGGGCTGATCGGCGCAGTGGTCGGCGCGGTCATCGTGCTGCTGATCTGGGGCATGTTCCAGAACCGCTCCTCGCGCGTGCCCTGATCGGGCGCAGCGTCGCAACCTTTCGCCGCCGGCTTCGCGCCGGCGGCTTTTTTGTGCGTGTCATACGCCATGAAAAAAGGCCTGCTCTCGCGAGCAGGCCTTCCATCGTGGATGCGATACGCCAGTCTTCAGCAGCGGCGGACGCGCGCGCGCCCGGCGCGGTCGACCAGCACGTTGCCGCGGCGGTCGGTGACGTAGCAAGTCCCAGGCGCCAGCGGGCCGCCCGGCGCGGTCACCGCGGCTCCCGCGACGCCGCCCACCACGGCGCCCACCGGGCCGCCGACGACTGCGCCAGCCACCGCGCCAGTCGCGGTGCCGGCCGTCTGCTGCTGCGTCGCGCAGGCGCCCAGCGACAGCGCCCCAAGAGCCACAATAATCAATTTCTTCATCTGGCGTCCTCCACCTTCAATTTCGCGCCCCATCCTGCAACGCACAGGGCCCCGGTGGGTTTCGTCCGGCGCGAACCTTGCCGCGCGCGACGCGTTCTTTCTCCGGGACGCAAGGGAGAACCGCGATGCCGCAACGCAGTCTGCACGACACCATAGCCGCCGCGCTCGCACGGCTCGACAGGTTCGGCATGGACGAACCGATGTCGGCGGAGGAAGAACAGATCCTCGCCTGCCTGGGGGCCGCCGTGGTGTCCGAGTGGAACGGCCTGCCGCGCGACGTGCAGCGCCGCATTTTCGAGCGCGCGAGCTCGCTGGGCGAACCCGTGGCGCGCTTCGGCCTGCGGCAGGAGCTGGCGACCTTCCTGCACGACCACCACGAGCGCACCGCGCCCGCGGGGGGATCGCGGGAGTAGGGGCTACAGACGCGCCACGTGCAGGGTCACGCCCAGCGAGCGCAGCACCCGCGCGACGGTGGCGAAGCTGGGGTTTCCGTCGCCTGACAGGGATCGGTAAAGGCTTTCCCGCCCCACGCCCGCCGCCTTGGCGACGTCGGACATTCCGCGTGCTCGCGCGATCACGCCCAGCGCGTGCGTCAGATAGGACACGTCGTCCGTTTCGAAGAACTCTTCGACAGCCGCATTGAGATATTCAGCGATGTCGACGTCGTCTCGAAGCGCTTCTGCGGTGTCCCACACGATCGTCTTCGTCGGCATGGTGGGACCTCCTAAAGCTCATTCTTGAGCGCGATGGCGTTCGCGATATCTGCGCTTTGCGTGCTCTTGTCGCCGCCGGCGAGCAGGATCACGAGGTCCTGCCCCTGCTGGCAAAAATACAGCCATAGCCGGGGCCGCAATGAATCCGGGCTTCGCAAACGCCTGATCCTACGGGCGCGACGTCACCCAGATCGCCCAGCGACGTCCTGTCGATCCGGACCGTGATCCGCGCATAGGCTTTCCGGTCGCGAAGGTCCGCATGCCATTGGGAAAAGTACAAAGTCTGGCGAACCTTGAGCATTGCGTGTTTGTAGCATATGGGCTACAAACGCGCAATGCGCGGCCGGGTTCGCCGGGTCCAGCTTCCCCACACGGCCTTTTTCCGCTACGCACGCGCGATCAGCGGCGGTTTGCGCCGCGCCCTCATTTCGTTCGGGACCAAGCATGCACCGTTACCGCACGCACACCTGCGGCTCGCTCCGCGAGACCGACGACGGGCAGACCGCCCGCCTTTCCGGCTGGTGCCACCGCATCCGCGACCATGGCGGCGTGCTCTTCATCGACCTGCGCGATCACTACGGGATCACGCAATGCGTGGCGGACCCGGATTCGCCCGCTTTCAAGCTGGTCGAGACGTTCCGCGCCGAGTGGTGCGTGCGGCTGGACGGCAAGGTGCGCCTGCGCCCCGCCGGCACCGAGAACGGCGACATGGCGACGGGCCAGATCGAGCTGTACATCACGGACGCTGAAGTGCTCGGCCCATCGGCTGAACTGCCGCTGCCGGTGTTCGGCGACCAGGATTATCCGGAAGAAACGCGCTTGCGGTATCGCTTCCTCGACCTGCGCCGCGAGCGACTGCATCGCAACATCATGTTGCGCGGCAAGGTGGTGGATTACCTGCGCGCCAGCATGAAGGGGCAGGGCTTCAACGAGTTCGCCACCCCCATCCTCACCGCCTCGTCGCCCGAAGGCGCGCGCGACTTCCTCGTGCCCTCCCGCTTGCATCCGGGCAAGTTCTACGCGCTGCCGCAGGCTCCGCAGCAGTACAAGCAGCTCCTGATGATGGCGGGCTTCGACCGCTATTTCCAGATCGCGCCCTGCTTCCGCGACGAGGACCCGCGCGCCGACCGCCTGCCGGGCGAGTTCTACCAGCTCGATCTGGAAATGAGCTTCGTGACTCAGGAAGACGTGTTCGACGCCATTGAGCCGGTCATGCGTGGCGTGTTTGAGGAATTCGGCAACGGCAAGTCCGTGACGCAGAAGTTCCCGCGCATTCCCTACGCGGAGGCGCTGCGCAAGTACGGCACCGACAAACCGGACCTGCGCAACCCCATCGTCATGCAGGACGTTTCCGAGCACTTCCGCGGGTCCAACTTCAAGGTCTTCGCGCGCATGCTCGACGTCGAGAAGAACGCCGTGTGGGCCATTCCCGCGCCGGGAGGCGGCAGCCGGACCTTCTGCGACCGCATGAATTCCTGGGCGCAGAGCGAAGGCCAGCCGGGCCTCGGCTACATCTTCTGGCGCGAGACGGACGGCAAGACCGAAGCCGCCGGTCCGATCGCCAACAACATCGGCCCGGAGCGCACCGAAGCCATCCGCGCCCAGCTCGACGTGAAGGCGGGGGACGCCGTGTTCTTCGCGGCGGGCGATCCCGAGAAGTTCTACAAGTTCGCAGGCGACGCCCGCACGCGCGCCGGCAAGGAGCTCAATCTCATCGACGAGAACCGCTTCGAACTGGCGTGGATCATCGACTTCCCCATGTACGAATGGAACGAGGACGAGAAGAAGGTCGACTTCTCCCACAATCCCTTCTCCATGCCGCAGGGCGGGCTTGAGGCCCTCAACGGGCAGGATCCGCTGACCATCAAGGCCTTCCAGTACGACGTGGCCTGCAACGGCTACGAGCTGGCGTCCGGCGGCATCCGCAACCATCGTCCCGAGGCGATGGTGAAGGCGTTCGAAATCGCCGGTTACGGCGAGGAGACGGTGGTGGAGCGCTTCGGCGGCATGTACCGCGCATTCCAGTACGGCGCGCCGCCCCATGGCGGCATGGCGGCGGGCGTGGACCGCATCATCATGCTGCTGGCGGGCGAGCAGAACCTGCGCGAAGTGGCGCTGTTCCCCATGAACCAGCGCGCCGAAGACCTGCTGATGGGCGCGCCCTCCAACGCCACCAACCAGCAGCTGCGCGAGTTGCACCTGCGGCTGAACCTGCCCGAGAAGGCCTGAAGGCTGAAGCGGCGCCTGCCTTTCCCTCCGGGAAGCGCAGGCGCCCAACCAACGAAGGCCGCACTTGATCCCCGTCACCTGCACCATCATCGCCAGGAACGAGGCGGACCGGATCGGTCGCGCCATCCTGTCCGTGCGCGGGTTGGTGGACGAGGTGCTGGTGATCGATTCCGGCTCCACCGACGGCACGCAGGCGCTCGCTGAATCGCTTGGCGCGCGGGTGGTGCATAACGACTGGGTGGGCTATGGCCCCCAGAAGAGGTTCGCGGAGGACGAGGCGAAGAACGCCTGGGTGCTGAACCTCGACGCCGACGAATGGCTTTCCGACGAGCTGCGCGCGGAGCTCGCCGCGCTGCTGGAGACGACGCCGCCCGCGTCCAGCTACCGCATGCGCGTCACCATCGTGTATCCGCACCGCGAGCGCGCGGCGCCCTTTGCGGATTCCACGATCTGCCTGCGGCTCTACGACAAGACGCGCGCGCGCTTCCGCGACAGCCTCGTGCACGACAACGTCCCGGACCAGCCCGACACGGTGCTGATGAAGGGCCGCATCTGGCACAAGAGTTTTCGCGGCCTTGCGGACGTGGTGCGCAAGGAGCTGACCTATTTCGAGCTGCAGAAGAAAGAAAAGCGCAAGAACCGTCTTGGCCTGCTGCTGCGCCTGCCGATCGAATTCCCCTGGCAGTTTTTCAAATACTACATCCTCGCTCGCCACGTGTTCGGCGGGCTGTACGGTTTTGCGGCCGCCAGCGTGCTGGCCTTCATGCGCTTTATGCGCATCGTCATCCTGATCGGCTGGTAGCTCAATCGAGCTTCAGCCCGATCGATTTGATGATCGGCGTCCATCGCGCGAGTTCGTCCCGGAGGAAGGCCGCAGTCGCTTCGGGCGAGTTCGCCGACGAGGGCTCGAACCCGGACGCGGTGAGCAGCCTCACGAATTCGGCGTCCGCCATGGCGTCCCTGGTGGCCTGGGCGATCTTGTCGATGATGGGCTTGGGCGTGTTGGCGGGCGCAAACAACGCCGCGAAGTTCAGCGCCACATAGCCCGGCACGCCCGCTTCCTCGGCGGTCGGCAGGTCCGGCGCCGCCGCCGCGCGCTTGGGCGTGCTGATGGCCAGCACGCGCAGCTTGCCGGCTTTGTGCAATTCCAGAAGCTGGCCGGTGACGTTGATGAAGCCCATGGGGATCTGGCCCGCCACGAGATCGTTCAGCGCAGGCCCGCCGCCCCGGAAAGGCACGTGCACGATGTCCGTGCGGGTGAGCGACTTGAACAGTTCGCCGCCCAGATGCGTCGCGGACCCCACCCCGGCCGACGCGTAGGACAGCTTGCCGGGATTGGCCTTCGCGTAATCGATCAACTCCCGCAGCGTGTTCGCCGGCACGGAGGGATGCACCGCGACGCCGATGCCGCTGGCGGAGATGACCGCGATGGGCTCGAAATCCTTGATCGGATCATAGGTCTGCCGCGTGGCCGCGACAGGCACGATGACGTGCGTCGCGCCGGAGCCGAACAGGATCGTGTATCCGTCGGGCTGCGCGCGCGCCGCCGCCGCCGCCCCCACGGCGCCGCCTGCGCCGCCCTGGTTTTCGATCATCACGGCGCCGAGGCTCGTCTTCACCTTCTCGGCCCACGGGCGCGCGACCGCGTCGTTCACGCCGCCGGGCGGGAAGGGGACGATGAGCCGGATCGAGCGATCGGGATAGGTCTGGGCCAGCGCAGGCGGCGCCAGCGCGCTCACGACTCCTGCGGCGCTCAAATGAAGAAGCTGGCGTCTGTCCATTTCGTCCTCCCCGGGCGCCGCTTTGTGCGGCTTGCCGCGAAGATAATGCATACGCTTGGCCTGCCCGATAGAGGGTTTGTTCACACGCTCTGCGCTCAGTCGCGCCGCTCCTGATTCGGGCCTGCTTTGTGGGCGGCCCGTGCTGCGTTTCCCGCTATGGGGCGCCGCGCCCGCCGGCGGGTTAACGCGGGCTTCATGTGCGTTTGGAGCTGCGCCTGGCGGCCCGATTCGGACACGGTTCGTACGTGGGCTGTGCTTTATTTCCCGCGATGGATCATCGACCTGAAGCGCAGGCTTAACGCGTTCTTCATTGTTGGGCCCGCGCTGGCGCCGAATGCCGATTCGGGCAGGGTTTGTACCCTTGCCGTGCCAGAAGTCCCGAAACGACGCAGGTTGCGCGGGCGAGGGCGTAACGGCTCGTTCACGCCTGCCCCCTGCGAAGTTCGCGCTCCCGATTCGGACCCCGTTTGTCCTGTGGATATCCTCGCGCGTGCCGTTTTGGGACGGGTCCGGCGGGAGTCCGGCCGCCGAACTTCATGAATCGTCAAGGATCGCGCGCCGCAAAAACGAGCTTGTGCGAAGGCGCCCCGGTGTTCTTTATGGCTGTACGAGAGTCCCGCGCCGGTAGGGCGCGGGCAGAGGAAGACCATGGCCGTCAAAATGTCCGAAGACCTGCGCACGGGCGCGCTGGTCTACCATCGCCTGCCGAAGCCGGGAAAACTTGAGATTCAGGCCACCAAGCCGCTGGGCAACCAGCGCGATCTGGCGCTTGCCTACTCACCCGGCGTGGCGGCGGCGTGCGAGGCCATCGTGGATAATCCCGGCGAGGCCGCCAACCTCACCATCCGGCAGAACCTCGTGGGCGTCATCACCAACGGCACGGCCGTGCTTGGGCTGGGCGACATCGGACCGCTGGCCGCCAAGCCGGTGATGGAGGGCAAGGCGGTCCTCTTCAAGAAGTTCGCCGGCATCGACGTCTTCGACATCGAGATCGACCAGAAGGACATCGACAAGTTCGTCGACACGGTCGCGGCGCTCGAGCCGACCTTCGGGGGCATCAACCTTGAGGACATCAAGGGCCCGGACTGTTTCGAGATCGAGGAAAAGCTGCGCGCGCGCATGTCGATCCCGGTGTTCCACGACGACCAGCACGGCACGGCGATCATCGTGGGCGCCGCGGTGCGCAACGGACTGGAGCTCGCCGGCAAGGACATCGGCGCTGCCAAGATCGTGTGTTCGGGGGCGGGAGCGGCGGCGCTCGCCTGCCTGAACCAGCTTGTGGCGCTGGGCGCCAAGCGCGAGAACATCACCGTCAGCGATCTGGAAGGGGTGGTCCATAAGGGCCGCAACACGCTGATGGACCGCTGGAAAGAGGTCTACGCCCGCGACACCTCGGCGCGCACGCTGTCAGAAGTGATCGGCGGCGCGGACGTGTTCCTGGGCCTCTCGGCCGCTGGCGTCCTGAAGCCCGAGATGGTCGCCCAGATGGCCAATCGCCCGCTCATTCTGGCGCTCGCGAACCCCAACCCGGAGATCATGCCCGAGGAGGCGCTGGCGGTGCGCCCCGACGCCATGATCTGCACGGGACGGTCGGATTATCCCAACCAGGTCAACAACGTCCTGTGCTTCCCCTACATCTTCCGCGGCGCGCTGGACGTGGGCGCCACGACGATCAACGAGGAGATGAAGCGCGCGGCGGTGGAAGCCATCGCGCAACTGGCCCGCGAGGCGCCCTCGGACGTGGTGGCCCGCGCGTATGGCGGCTCGGCGCCGCTGTTCGGCGCGAATTCGCTCATTCCCTCGCCGTTCGATCCGCGCCTCATCCTGCGCATCGCCCCGGCGGTCGCGCGCGCCGCCATGGACAGCGGCGTCGCCACCAAGCCGGTGCTGGATTTCGACGCCTACGTGGACCAGCTCGACCGCTTCGTCTTCCGCTCCGGCTTCCTGATGAAGCCGGTGTTCGCGCAGGCGAAGTCCGATCCGCGCCGCGTCATCTACGCGGACGGCGAGGACGAGCGCGTGCTGCGCGCCGCCCAGGTGGCGCTGGAGGAGCGCCTGGCTGTGCCGATCCTCATCGGCCGCCCTTCGGTGGTGGAGAAGCGCATCGAGCGGTTCGGCCTGCAAATCCAGCCCGGCCGCGATTTCGAGCTGATCAACCCCGAGGACGATCCGCGCTATCGGGAATACGTGCAGACGCTCATCGAGGTCGCGGGCCGCAAGGGCATCACGCCGGACGCCGCGCGCACGCTCATGCGCACGAACACGACAGTGATCGGCGCCGTCGCTCTCCAGCGCGGCGACGGCGACGCGCTGCTGTGCGGGCTCGAAGGCCGGTTCCACACGCGGCTGCGCTTCATCAAGGACATCGTGGGCCTCGCGCCGGGCGCGAGCGACTTCTCGGCCCTGTCGCTGCTCATCACCCAGCGCGGCGCGTTCTTCCTCGCCGACACCCACGTGCGCTCAAACCCCACGGCGGACGAAATCGCCGACATGACCGTGGCGATCTCCGGCCACGTGCGCCGCTTCGGCATGACGCCCAAAGTGGCGCTGCTGTCCGACAGCGATTTCGGCGGGCTGGATTCGCCCTCCGCGCTGAAGATGCGCGAGGCGCTGCGCACCATCCGCCTCATGGACGCCCGCCTTGAAGTGGACGGCGAGATGCAGGCCGACACGGCGCTGTCGCAGGCCATCCGCGAGCGGGTCATGCCCGGCTCGCGTCTCACCGGCGAGGCCAACGTTCTGGTGATGCCGAACTTGGAATCGGCCAACATCGCCTTCCAGCTCGTGAAGGTGCTGGCGGACGCGCTGCCGGTCGGCCCCATCCTGATGGGGGCCGCCAAGCCCGCCCACATCCTGACGCCCTCCGTCACCGCGCGCGGCATCGTCAACATGACCGCCATCGCGGTCGCGGAAGCTCAGGCGCACGACAGGTGGGACCCGGCGTAACCCGCCGCCGACGGAACGCGCGCTCAGGTCGCGCTTTATCTTCCGGCGGTCCGCAGGGATTTGCGCCTCAGGGAGATCATGATGTTCGACTCGGCCCGGCTGCCTCACGATCTCACCAAGGAGCAGTTCGGGGCTCTCGAGGGCGAGTTGCACGAGCAATTGCTGGACGCTCAGTTTGAGCTGGCTTCCAGCGCGGCCAAAAGCGTGCTTGTGCTGATCAACGGGTCGGACGGCGCGGGCAAGGGCGGGGCGCTGAACCGGCTTTATGAATGGCTGGACCCGCATGGCCTCGACACGCTGGCCTACGAGGCGCCCACCGAGGAGGAGCGCCTGCGGCCTTTCGCGTGGCGCTATTGGCGCGATATGCCCGCCAAGGGGCGCATCGGCGTGGTGCTTGGCTCCTGGTACCACCCGCCGCTTCTGGCCCGTGCGCTGGGCGAGACGACGCGGCGCACGTTCAAGCAGCAACTGACCACCATCAACGAGTTCGAGGCGATGCTGGCCGCCGAGGGCGTCGCGCTCTGCAAGATATGGCTGCATCTCGACCACAAGGACGCCCGCGCGCGCCTGAAAAAGATCACGCGCGTCGATGGCGACGACGCGCGCCCGGTGGTCCGCGAATGGGCGGAGGTGGACACCCGCAAGGAACGCCGCCGCCTCGCCGAGGCGGGCGTGGCGATGGCGGAGGAAACCTCGACGGGCCCGGCGCCCTGGTTCCTGATCCCCGCCGACAACCGCTATTTCGCGGAGCTGAGCGTGGGCCGCTGCGTGCTCGCGACCCTGACGGCGGCCAATGAGCCATCGCCCCCCAAGCCCGCGAAAGCGCGCCGCTCGCTGGCGGCCCAAAAGCCGCTGCCGGGCCCCACGGTGATTTCCGCGCTCGACCTCTCGAAGACCGTCGACGAGAAGACCTACGAGGAAGAGTCGGACGACCTGAAGGCGCGCCTCACGCGCGAGACGTCGCGGGCCTCGTTCGAGAAGCGCGGCCTCATCCTGGTGTTCGAGGGCAACGACGCCGCGGGCAAGGGCGGCGCCATCCAGCGCGTGCGCCAGGCGCTCGATCCGCGCCGCTTCCGCGTGCATGGGGTTGCGGCCCCCACCGACGAAGAGCGCGCGCGGCCCTACCTGTGGCGCTTCTGGCGCAAGGTGCCACGGCGCGGCCATATCGGCGTTTTCGACCGCAGCTGGTACGGCCGCGTGCTGGTGGAGCGCGTGGAAGGCTATTGCGATCCGGCCGACTGGATGCGCGCCTACGACGAGATCAACGACTTCGAACGGCAATTGACCGACAGCGATTACACGCTCGTGAAGTTCTGGCTGTCCATCAGCGCGGACGAGCAGATGCGCCGCTTCAAGGCGCGCGAGGCCACGCCCGTGAAGCGCTACAAGATCACCAAGGAAGACTGGCGCAACCGCGACAAGTGGGGCGAGTACGAGCAGGCCGTCAACGACATGGTGGACCGCACCAGCACCAGCCGCGCCCCATGGACCCTCGTGGAGGCGGAGGACAAGCGCTACGCGCGCCTGAAGGTGCTGCGCACCATCGTGGAGACGCTGGAAGCGTAGGACGCACGATGCCGCCGGCTGAAGCGCACTTCAGCCGAGCGTCATCCCGGCGAAGGCCGGGACCCACGATAGGGATTGCGCGCGCGGCCTGTCGTGGGTGGTCGCCTTCGCGACCACGACGGCGCTCTGGTTCTGTCAGAATGAAGCCCCCGCCAGCCGAGCGGGGAAATTGCGCCTTCGACCTACCGGCCCATCCGCTCCAGCGACGCCGACAGCGCGATGCGGACGCCTTCGCGGCGCCAGTCGTGGTTGATGCTTCCGCCGAGTTGGCCCGTGACGCTCATGCGCATCAACTGGCTGCCGAACCCCTTGCGCTCCGGCGGCATCTCGATGGCCGGTCCGCCGACTTCCGTCCACGTGAGGCGTAGTTCGCCGTCCACCGTTTCCCACGACACGTCGAGCGCGCCGTCGCTGGCCGAAAGCGCGCCGTATTTGGCCGCGTTGGTGGCCAGTTCATGCAGCACTAGCGCGAAGCTCGCCGCGACCTGCGTGCCGACCTGCACGTTCGGCCCGCGCAGGACCGCCTGGCCCTTGTGTTGCACATGCGGCGCGATCACCGCGTGCATCAGCGCTTCCAGCTCCGCGCTCTGGCGATGCTCTTCGTGCTCCACCACGGCGGAACGGATGAGTTCATGCGCCTGCGCCAGCGCGTTGAGCCTGCCGCGCAGGGCGGTCGCCATGTCCTGCGGCGAGGTGGCCGAGCGCGCCGTCATCGTCACCATGCCGGAGACGACGGCGAACAGGTTCTTCACCCGGTGATTGAGTTCGCGCAGCACGAGCTGGCGCGCTTCTTCGGCTTCCTTGCGCTCGGTGATGTCCACCGTGGCGCCCGGAAAACGCAGCGGCTCGCCCATGGGATCGTAGATGCATTCGCCGCGCGCATGCACCCAGCGTATGGAGCCGTCGGCCTGCACCACCCGATATTCCTGCTCGTAGCTCTCGCCCAGCGCGATGGCGCGGCGCAGCGACGTCTGCATGGGTTCGACGTCGTCAGGATGGAGGGCCGCCAGATAGGCGTCCAGCCCCGCGCCCTGTTCGGCGCGCTCGGGGTCGACCCCGTAAAGCGACGCGAAGCGCGCGTCTGCGTAGACCGTGTCGGTCTGTATGTTCCAGTCCCACGTGCCCACCATGCCGGCGGCCTGAAGGGCCTGCGACAGGCGCTCCTTGCTCTTGGCGAGCGCCTGCTCGGCCACGACGGTCTTAGTGTTGTCGACCACGATGGCGAGCACCGCGCACGGATGTCCCTCCGCGTCGCGCACGGGGCCATAGTCGAGGTTCAGCCAGAAGTTCTCAGGCTTGCCGTGGCGGTTGAGCACCAGCGGCTGGTCCTGGAACGAGAGGGAGCCGCCCCGCAGGCAGACGTCGAGCACGCGCTGGTTGAAGGCCGCCGCCTCGGGCCAGCCTTCCAGAACGGGCTGGCCGAGAATGCCGGGGTGCCGGTCCGCGGCGAACGCCGAGTAGCCGTCGTTGTAGATCAGCACGCCCGTAGGCCCCCAGAGCAGCGCCTGGGGGGCCGGGGAGGGCAGCATGGCGCCCACGATCGTCTTCAGCCAGGCGGGCCAGCCGTCCAGCGGGCCCAGCACGGTGGTCGACCAGTCGAATTCGGCGATGCGGGCCGCCATTTCGCCGCCGCCTGCCAGGAAGCCGGGAACCATCGTGCTCGCAACCGTTCGGGGTGGGCGCAGACGCTGACTGAGTGCTTCGACCATGGGTGTTGCGGCCTCGGGCGCGAGAGGAACGTAGCCGCGAACGCCAGCGCTTCGGCAGCAGTTACCAACGTAAACCCTGAACGGCGCGGCTGCAATCGGCATGAGGGCAATTCGTTATCAAAATCAATAGCCTGACTTTAGGCTTGGCGGTTCGTCTCGTAAGCTTTTCGAATGGCGTCCACGTCCTCGCGGGTCGGCAGGCCCGCCTCGTTGCCAAGGTGCTGCACCTTGAAGGCGGAGGCGGCGCGGGCGTAGCGGAAGTGCTCCGCCCAGGGCGCGTCCGGGGCGTCGAGGTAGGAGGCGACATACGCGCCGTGGAACACGTCGCCTGCGCCGGACGTGTCGATGACCTTCGCGGCTGGCACGTCGAGGGCGGGCAGGCGGGAGACCTCGCCGGTCTCGTCATACCAGAGCATGCCCTTCTCGCCCTCAGTGACCCCGCCGATGCGGCAGCCGCGCGACTTCAGGTAATCGAGCATCGCCGGAAGCGTCATGTCCATCTGCTCGCACAGGCGCGTGGAGCAGATCGCGACGTCGATGAAGGCGAGCAGTTCATGCGTGTTGGAGCGCAGCCCGCCGCCGTCCAGCGAGGTGAGGACGCCCCGTTCGCGGCAGGCCCGGGCGTAGTGCATCGCCGCGTCCGCCTGGTGCCCGTCGAGATGGAGCGCGCGGCAACCCGCGATGTTCAACTGGGGCAGGGGATGCAGGTATTCGTCGTCTCGGGCGCGCAGGATCGCGCGCTTGCCCTCGTGGGGCATGATGAACGACAGCGAGGAGCGGCGCACCTTCCGGCCATGGACGGAAATTTGGTACTTCGCCGCCATGTCGAGGAACATGCGACCCAGCCAGTCGTCGGCCAGCGAGGTGATCATGTCGACGCTGTGGCCGAGGCGCGCGGTGCAAAAGCCCGCCGTCACGGCGTTGCCGCCGAACGAAACGGCGAAATCCCGCGCCACCGCCTTGTCGTCGCCGCTGGGCATCTCGTCGGCCAGCATCGTCACGTCGATATACGTCTGGCCGATGAACAGGGATTCCATGCGGATCGAGCCTCCCGGGTGGCCGCGCGGCGCGACATTTATGCCACCACACGATTGTTCGCTGTGGGTAATTCAAAAAGTACTGTTACGTTTCACGGGATCGGCGGTATATTGGCGGCGTAGATTTTTTTAAGCGTCCTTTTTTTCGGCCCGTCATTACTGGACCCGTGTTTTCGGGCCAAATCCACATTTCAGGGAGCCGCATTGCGGAACCGCCATGTCATCCATCAGCGACACCACGCTTCCCCCTTTCAACGTCGAACTCGAAGCCATGAAGCTGCGCGTTTCCGAATGCGAAACGCGTGTGGCGTCCCTCATGTGGGTGCTGGGCGTCATTCGCCGCGGCGTGGAATGGAAAGAGGACAGTCCGATCCTGCGTCTCATCGACCGGACGCTGGATCATGAGCAGACCCGCGAAAGCGAGGCGCCGCTCGGCTCCAACGTCACGCGCATGACGGCGCGCCGGTAGCGCGCCTCAGAGCGAGAAGCTGGTGCCGCAGCCGCAGGAGCTTGTGGCGTTCGGATTGTCGATCTTGAAGGACTGGCCGATCAGGTCGTCCACGAAGTCGATCCGGGCGCCCTTCAGAAAATCCAGCGACACGGGATCGACCAGCACGCCCACGCCGTCCTTCTCGATCAGCAGGTCGTCGTCGGCGCGCTCGCGCACGATGTCGAACGCATACTGGAAACCCGAGCAGCCGCCGCCGTTCACCGCCACGCGCAACAGGGCGCCCGCAGGCTCCTTGGCGAGGATCTGCGCCACGCGACGTGCGGCCCGTTCGGTGACGAGCGGGGGCGCGTCCGCTTGGTTCGCGTCAGGCAAAGTCGATGTGTCGCTCATGATTGCGCCTTGAGTCCTTGCCGGGGTCGGCTCCCAGATATAAGCCCGATGCCGTGACCATTCAACGCGCCCCATACGCGGCCGTGTCCGCGCAGAGCCGAGGCAGGCTGCTGGCCGAGCCCGGATCCCCGACGCGCTCGGAATTTCAGCGCGACCGCGATCGCATCATCCATTCCACCGCGTTCCGGCGGCTTGCGCACAAAAGCCAGGTATTCGTGCCCCACGAGGGCGACCATTACCGCACGCGCCTCACCCACACGATCGAGGTGGCCCAGATCGCCCGCGCCCTGGCGCGCGCGCTGGCGCTCGACGACGATCTGGCGGAAGCGGTGGCGCTGGCGCACGATCTCGGCCACACCCCGTTCGGCCACACGGGGGAAGACGTGCTGGACGCCGCCATGCAGGGCTTCGGCGGATTCGACCACAACGCCCAGGCGCTGCGAATCGTCACCAAGCTGGAGCGCCGCTACGCGGGCCACGACGGGCTGAACCTGACGTGGGAGACGCTGGAGGGCCTCGTCAAGCACAATGGGCCGCTCCTGCGTCCCGACGGGGCGCCCACGGCCAGATACGCCAAGGCTGGCGTGCCGGCCGCGATTCTCGAATACGACGCGCTCATGCCGCTTGAGCTTGCGACCTGGTCCAGCGCCGAGGCGCAGGCGGCGGCGGTCGCGGACGACATCGCCTACAACGCGCACGACATCGACGACGGGCTGAGGGCAGGGCTGTTCGACGTGGAGGACCTGCGCGAGGTCGACTTCCTGCGCGACATCCTGGATGAGATCCACGCCCTGCACCCGGGCCTTGAGCGGGTGCGGGTCATCCACGAGATCACCCGGCGGGTCATCACCCGCCTGATCGAAGACGTGATCGTGGAAAGCGGCGCGCAGCTCGCCGCGCTCGCGCCCTCGGACGCCGCGCAGGTGCGCGCGGCCGGCCGGATCGTCGTGGGATTTTCGCCCGCCATGGCGGGGGTGGACAAAGCCCTGAAGGCGTTCCTCTTTCCGCACATGTACCGGCACCCGCGGGTGATGAAGGTGCGCGGAGAGGCGGCTGGCGTGGTGGAGGTCCTGTTCGCGCGGTTCTCGGCCGATCCGGCGCTGATGCCCCAGGAATGGGCCGATGCGGCCGCGGGTGCGGAAACCGACGCGCGGCGGATGCGGCTGGTGTGCGACTACATCGCCGGGATGACGGACCGCTACGCGGTCTCCGAACACAGGCGCCTGACCGGGGACGCGCCGACGCTGCGGTGAGGGCGCCGGGGCGCCCTCAGGGTCTGGGATTCAACGAAGACAAGCCTGAGCCGGGCGGACGCCCTGCTCACATGCGGCCGAGGCCGCCGCGCAGGAACGGGAAGACGTTCTCAAGCGCCGCGTAGATGCCCGCCATCGCGATGGTCGCGACCACCAGGCCCACCATCATTGCGAATTCACCGGTCCAGAATGCTGCGCTGCCCATGACGTCCTCCCGACGATCAACAAAAGCTTTCAACCCTGATAGCCGATCCCCGGGCCCTCGCCAAGCTCGCGGGGCAGGTAAAGCGCGGGCGTCCCTGTTTTGACGCCTGTGGGGATTTCCGCTACGCCGCGCGGGACATTTCCGCGTCCCGACACGCTTCCGCGACGCCCATCGGACAAAGTCCCGCAATGAACATCTTCGCCGACTTTCAGGATCGCATCGCCGTCATTCTCCGCGCCGTCATGGCGGAAGGGCGCCTGCCGGCCGATCTCGACCTCGCCCGCTTCGTGGTCGAGCCCCCGCGCGATCCGTCCCATGGCGATCTCTCGTCGAACGCCGCCATGGTGTACGCCCGGGAGGCCAAGCCCGGCTTCTCCAGCCCGCGCGAACTGGCGACCTATCTCGCCTTCCAACTCGCCGAAGACCCGGACGTGGAGAACGCCGAGGTCGCCGGCCCCGGCTTCATCAACATCCGCCTGCGTCCCCACGTGTTCGCCGCCGTGCTGCGCGCCTCGCTGCTCGACGCCGATTACGGCCGCGTGGCGCCGCGCCCCGGCGCCGCGAAGGTGAACGTCGAATACGTCTCCGCCAACCCCACGGGCCCCATGCACGTCGGGCACGGGCGCGGGGCGGTGTTCGGCGACGCGCTGGCCAACATCCTCGCCTTCGCGGGCCGGGACGTGACCCGCGAATATTACATCAACGACGCGGGCGCGCAGGTGGACGTGCTCGCCCGCTCGGCCTTCCTTCGCTATCGCGAGGCGCTGGGCGAAAGCGTCGGCGAGATCCCGGAAGGTCTCTATCCGGGCGATTACCTCAAGCCGGTGGGCGAAGCCCTGGCGAAGGCCCACGGCCCGGCGCTGCTCGCCCTGCCGGAGGCGCAATGGCTGCCGCAGGTGCGCCGCTTCGCCATCGACGCCATGATGGACATGATCCGCATGGATCTGGCCGCCATGAACATCCGGCACGACGTGTTCTTCTCGGAACGTTCGCTGACAGAGGGCGACGGCGTGGACGCCGTGCGGGCGGTGATCGAGGACCTGCGCGCGCGCGGCATCGTCTATGTGGGGCGCCTGCCGCCCCCCAAGGGCCAGTTGCCGGACGATTGGGAGGACCGCGAGCAAACGCTGTTCAAGTCCACGGACTTCGGCGACGACGTGGACCGCGCGCTGATGAAGTCAGACGGGTCCTACACCTACTTCGCGTCCGACATCGCCTACCACAAGTCCAAGATCGACCGCGGCTTCGCGGACATGATCGACGTTTGGGGCGCCGACCACGGCGGCTACGTCAAGCGCATGCAGGCCGCCGTGAAGGCGCTGTCGCACGGGCGGGCCAGCCTCGACGTGAAGCTGTGTCAGCTCGTGAAGCTGATGCGCGAGGGCCAGCCGGTCACCATGTCGAAGCGCGCGGGCACGTTCGTGACGCTGCGCGAGGTGGTGGACGAAGTGGGCGTCGACGCCGTGCGCTTCATGATGCTGTTCCGCAAGAACGACGCGACGCTGGAGTTCGACCTCGCCAAGGTGATCGAGCAATCGCGCGAGAACCCGGTGTTCTACGTGCAGTACGCCCATGCGCGCGGGCGCTCCGTGCTGCGCCAGGCGAAGGCCGCTTTCCCTGATCTGGCGGACGACGCCGAATCGCTGGCGGGCGCGTCGCTCGATCTGCTGACGGACGAGGGCGAGGCGTCGCTCATCCAGCTCATCGCGCAATATCCGCGCCAGATTGAAGCGGCGGCGGCGGCGCACGAGCCCCATCGGGTCGCTTTTTACGTACATGAGCTGGCCTCTGCCTTCCATTCTCACTGGAACCGGGGCAAAGATCAGTCACATTTGCGCTTTGTTAATGAAGAAAGACGAGATTTGACCCATGCGCGAGTGGCTCTGGTTGTATCCTTAACCCGAGTGCTCGCATCGGGGCTCGCCATTCTCGGCGTCCACGCTCCAGAGGAAATGCGCTAGGCGCGTACGCGACGGCTCACTGGCTGGCGCAAATGTGCGTAAGGCGCTGTGGCCCCGTCCGACGTTTTCGGACGCGCCATAAGCGAGGTGTGTCATGAGTGAAGCCGCCAGGGTCCGCGAGTCCATCGACCTGGAAGAATTCGAGCGCCGCCTGCGAGGGCCTGCGCCTGCTCCTGCGCCGCGCGAACATGCGTCCCTGGACGAATTCGCGCGCCTGATGGCCTCCGGCAACGGCGGCCTCCCGCCCATGTTCGCGCAAGGCCCCGGGCAGCGCGACGGCCATGGCGGCCACGATCACGCCCGCGATGACGCCCGTCACGACGACAGGACGGGCGGGCAGGCGGCTGAAGATCCATATTACAAGGCCGCTCTGGCGGCCCTTTCGACGCAGTCTCCGCAGGGCCAGCAGCCGGCGGCGGCTCCGCCCGTTTTCGCGCCGCCCGCGTTCGCGCCCTCGCCGTTGCTGCAAAAGAGCGCTCCCGCCCGGGCCTTCGAGCCAGCGTCCCAGCCCGCCGCGGCCCCGCCCGTCATGCAGGCGAGCCGCCCCGATTTCCTGCAGGCTTACGCCCGCGACCGCCAGCCGGAGGCTCCCCCGGAGCCGCAAAATGAGCCGCAGCCGCAGGAGGCGCAGTACGCGCCCCAGCATGAGGCGCGGCCTGACGTGTGGCGCGACGGCGACGCTCCCCCGGCGGGCGTTCTCGTGGACGAGCCCGTGGCTCCCCGGCGTTCGCGCAAGGCTTCGCTCCTGCTGGGCGGCGCCATCGCCGTCCTGGTGCTGGGCGTGGGCGCCACGCTGGCGACCCGCAACAGCGTGACCGGCTCGGGCGAGGCCCCGACCATCAAGGCCGCCTCGGGCCCGGTCAAAATCCAGCCGGAGACGCCGAAGACCGGCGACCAACCCGCCCAGTCCGCCTCCATTCTCGACCGCAACGGCAGCGAGCGCATCGCCGGCAGCCGCGTGGTCAATCGCGAGGAGCAGCCGGTT
>JAQGJX010000137.1 GCA_028290405.1 Hyphomicrobiales bacterium | reverse complement strand
TCTCCCTTACCAAGGGAGTGCTCTACCACTGAGCTACCACAGCAATATCGCGCTTGGGCATGAAGCCATGGCCGAAGCGGACGGTGGGCTTGTGCCACAGGGCCTCATGTGGCGCAAGCCTTCTTGGCGCGCGCGGGGCCGGGTTTTCGCGGCTTTTCCCGGTCCGCGGCGCTTGCCGGGTTTCCGCCGCCGCGCGTGCGCCGCCGGGGCGGTTGCGGAGGCGGGCGCGACTGCCTAAAAGGTTTCTGATCGGGTTACGGCTGGCGTATGTCCTGCGGGGCGCGGCGCTGGCCCAGCGCTCTGGGGATTGGGCTTTGGCGGTAGACGAGTCGGGCTCTGACCGGCGGGACGGCGCCTCGGAGGCGCCTGCGGCTCCGCAGGGGTCGGGCGGGCGGGCGCTGGTGCAGAACGCCGCCCAGAAGCTTCGGGACGAGCGGCTGGCTCTGGCGCTGCGGGAGAACCTCCGGCGGCGCAAGGCCCAGGCGCGCGGCCGCCGCGACGGGGGGCCGGACGAGGGCGCGGGGGGCGCGTAAACGGGCGTGAGCCTGGGCCGGGCGAGCGCCCGCGCTTCGGCGGAACGACACATTTGAGGCGGCTGTTCCGCCGGAGACACACGTATGGATCGCATCCGCATTACCGGCGGCCAGAAACTTCTGGGCGTCATTCCGATATCCGGGGCGAAGAACGCGGCCCTGCCGCTGATGATCGCCAGCCTTCTGACGCCCGAGACGCTCACGCTCGAGAACGTGCCGCGTCTGGCCGACGTGCGCCTGCTCATCCGCATCCTGGGCAACCATGGCGTCGACCACACGGTGGACGGCAAGCGCCTGGGCGATTCGCCCAACGCCGGCCAGACCATTCATTTCCGCTCGAAGGAAATCGTGGACACGACCGCGCCTTACGAGCTCGTCTCGCGCATGCGGGCGAGCTTCTGGGTGCTCGCCCCGCTGCTGGCCCGCGCCGGGGAGGCGAAGGTGTCGCTGCCGGGCGGCTGCGCCATAGGGACGCGCCCTGTGGACCTGCTGCTGGAAGCGTTGCAGAGCCTTGGCGTCGATCTTGAAATCGAGAACGGCTACGTCGTCGCCACTGCCCGCAAGGGGCTTGTGGGCGGCGAGGTGAATTTCGCCAAGGTGACCGTGGGCGGCACCCACACGGCGCTTATGGGCGCCGCGATGGCGCGCGGCGACACGGTGATCCGCAACGCCGCCTGCGAGCCCGAGGTGAAGGACCTCGCCGACTGCCTCAACGCCATGGGGGCGAAGATCAGCGGAGCGGGCACCTCCACCATCGAGGTGCAGGGCGTGACGTCGCTGCACGGCGCCCGCCATTCCGTCCTGCCCGACCGCATCGAGACCGGCACCTACGCGATGGCGGTGGCCATGACGGGCGGAGACGTGCTGCTGGAAGGCGCCCGGGCGGACCTGTTGCAGGCGGCGCTCGACGTGCTGGCCCAGACAGGCGCGGACGTGCTGCCGACGGAGCTTGGCGTCCGCATCCGCCGCAATGGCGGCGCCATCGAGCCCGTGGACGTGACCACGGACCCGTTTCCGGGCTTCCCGACGGACCTGCAGGCCCAGTTCATGGGCCTGATGACCCGCGCCGCCGGCTCCTCGCGCATCACCGAGACGATTTTCGAAAACCGGTTCATGCACGTGCAGGAACTGGCGCGCCTTGGGGCGCGTATCCGTCTGGACGGCGACACCGCCATCGTGGAGGGCGTCAAGGCGCTCACGGGCGCGCCCGTCATGGCGACCGACCTGCGCGCCTCGGTGTCGCTGGTCATCGCGGGCCTGGCGGCCCAGGGCGACACGACGGTGCATCGGGTTTATCACCTTGATCGCGGGTTTGAGCGGCTCGAGCAGAAGCTTGTCGCTTGCGGCGCGCAGATCGAGCGTGTTTCCGACCCCGGTTGAGTATAAGAACCAGAGACGACACTCGAAGCCGGAGTCCGGCAAAGGAGAAACAGGAGCACATGGGTTTCAAGGAAGCGGGCGCCGCCGAACGGCGCGAAGCCGCCGCGCGTGCAAAGCAGGCGTTGCTGCAAAAGTTCAAGACCCTCCACGTGGACGACGCGGCGACGCTGGAAGCCAAGCGCGCTGAGGCGGACGCCATCCGCCGCGCCGCCGACGCGCGCCGCGAAGAGCGCGACGCCATCCGCAAGGAGACGGAAGCCGCCGAAGCCGCGCGCCGCGCCGCCGAGGAACTGGAGGCCGCCGCCCGCCGCGCTGAAGAGGAAGTGGCCGACAAGGCGCGCAAGGAAGAAGAATACCTCGCCGCCAAGGCCGCCGAAGAGGCGCTGGACGCCGAGCGCAAGGCCGCCCGCGACGCCCGCTACGCCGCCCGCAAGGCGCGCAAGAAGTAGGGCTGCGATCAGCTCACCCTCTCCGTGCGTCCTTCCGGCGATCAGCCGGGAGCCACGGAGGGGAGGAGCGCCCGGCCCGCCGTCGCAGCCATGACGGCGCGTTTGTGGCGCGGGGCGTCTATTTCACGGCTATTTGACTGAGGGGCCTCCCTTTTTGCCGGCGCCATCCCTACCTTGGGAAGGCGCGTCGCCGGGGGGCTGGCGCGCAGGGTCAACAGGCGCCGCCGTCGCGGGCCGCAACCCCGCAGGGTCCAGTTCCATGGCCACCAAGCCCATTCCCGCGTTCTCGTTCCTCTCCACGGCCGGCTCGCCGAAGACCTCCTCGCCCCAAACCGTCCCGTGCGACGAGTCCGAGCGCCTGCGCCTCATCGCCATGGACGACGAGGACCTCGCCGTCGTCTCCTGCCACATGCAGGACGCGCTCGTGCGCGTGGGGGACATGGCCTACCTGCCCAACGTGCGGCGCTTCGCGCTGGTGGCGGCGCGCTTCGACTGGTGCGCCTCCGTGCAGAGCGGGCGCACCGAGCGGGCCCGCACGGGCCTGCATTTCGAAGGCGTGACGAGGGCCGCCCGCACGGGGTTTGATCCCGCCCTGCCTGACGCTGTACTGAACGTGCTGAGCATTGCGTTCGAGCCCACCCAGGCGCCCGCAGGCGTCGTGAAGATCGTTTTTTCCGGCGGCGCGGCCCTGCGGCTGGAAGTCGAGTGTCTTGAAGCGCAATTGCACGATATGGGTGAGAGATGGATGGCGCGCGCCGCGCCCGTCCATAAGATAGACGACGACGCGAAAGGCTGACGAGGGACGCACACGTCCCGGCGCGGCCCTCTGGAGAAGATGATGCCTTTGCGCCTGGACATGCGTGACGCCGGTTTTGAATCCGCCTTCGTGGCTTTTCTCGCCACCAAGCGCGAGTCCTCCCAGGACGTCGACGACGCCGTGCGCGCCATCATCAGCGACGTCGTGGCGCGCGGCGACGAGGCCCTGATCGAGCTGTCGCAGAAGTTCGACCGCATCGACCATTCGGCGTTCGGCCTGCGCGTGGGGGCGGCCGAGATCGCCGCCGCGAAATCCCTGTGCGACGAGCGCGCGCTGGACGCGCTGCGCCTCGCCCATTCGCGCATCACGCGCTTCCACGAGCGCCAGCGCCCGCAGGACCAGATGTTCGCGGACGATCTGGGCGTGGAGCTCGGCTGGCGCTGGACGGCGCTGGAATCGGTGGGCCTTTACGTGCCCGGCGGCACCGCCAGCTATCCCTCGTCGGTACTGATGAACGCCACGCCCGCCAAGGTCGCGGGCGTGCCGCGCGTCGCCATGGTGGTGCCGGCGCCCGGCGGGGTCATCAACCCGCTGGTGCTGGCCGCGGCCGAGATCGCGGGCGTGGACGAAGTGTTCCGCGTCGGCGGCGCGCAGGCCGTGGCGGCCCTCGCCTATGGCACGCAGACCATTGCGCCCGTCGCCAAGATCGTGGGGCCCGGCAACGCCTATGTGGCCGCCGCCAAGCGGCGCGTGTTCGGCACGGTCGGCATCGACATGATCGCCGGTCCCTCCGAGGTGCTGGTGCTGGCGGACGCCAGCGCCAATCCGGACTGGATCGCCGCGGACCTTCTCGCGCAGGCCGAACATGACACGGCGGCGCAATCCATCCTCATCGCCAGCGACTCTGCGCTGGCGGACGCCGTGGCGGCGGCCGTGGAGCGCCAGCTCGTCACGCTGCCGCGCCGCGACATCGCCTCCGCGAGCTGGCGCGATTTCGGCTGCATCATCCTGTGCGACGATTTGGCGAGCGCCATTCCGCTGGTGGACAGGCTGGCGCCCGAGCACCTGGAAATCATGAGCGAGGACGCGGACGCGCTCTGCGCGCGCGTGCGCAACGCGGGCGCGATCTTCGTCGGCGGCCACACGCCGGAGGCCATCGGCGATTACGTCGGCGGCTCCAACCACGTGCTGCCGACGGCGCGCTCGGCGCGCTTCTCCTCCGGCCTCGGCGTGCTCGACTTCATGAAGCGCACGTCCATCCTCAAGTGCGGCCCGGAGGGCCTGCGCGCGCTGGGCCCGGCGGCCATCGCGCTGGGAGAGGCGGAGGGCCTGAGCGCCCACGCGCGCTCCGTCTCGATCCGCATGAACCTCGCCGAGTGAGGCGGGGGCCCCATGACCCAGACGGCCAGCGAGACCCCGGACGACGCCGACAAGGCCCGCAAGCGGCTCGCGAAGGTCGTGCTCGACGAGGAATCGATCGGGCGCGGCAATCCCGACCAGGAGCATGAGCGCCTCATCGCCATCTGGGACCTGGTCGAGTCGAACACGTTCCACCTGCCCAACCATGACCGGGGCCCGTACACGCTGCACCTGGCGATGGAGGAAAAGCGCCTCGCGCTCGACGTGCGCTCGCAGGACGGCGAGCCGGTCGTCAAGCACATCCTGTCGCTGTCGCCGTTCCGGCGGCTGCTGAAGGATTACTTCATGGTGTGCGAGAGCTATTACGCCGCCATCCGCACCGCCACGCCCGCCCAGATCGAAGCCATCGACATGGGCCGCCGCGGCCTCCACAACGAAGGCGCCGCGCTGCTCGCAGAACGCCTCTCGGGCAAGATCGAGTGCGATTTCGACACAGCCCGGCGCCTGTTCACGCTCGTCACAGCCCTGCACTGGAAAGGCTGAACGCCATGGCGGGCGAAGGGGGGGAGGGCGGCGGAGGACGGGACGATCCTTCCGCCACGACGCCGCGGCTGGCCAAGCGCCCGCAGGCCGTCTTGTTCGCCTGCACGTTCAACGCCGTGCGCTCCCCCATGGCGGAGGCCATCGTGCGCCACCTCTTCGGCCGGGAGGTCTTCGTGGCGTCCGCAGGCGTGCGCCATGGCGAGCTCGATCCCTTCGCGGTCGCCGCCATGGACGAGATCGGCATCGACATCCAGAAGCACAAGCCGCACACGTTCGCAGAACTGGAGGACGACAGTTTCGACCTCATCGTCAGCCTGTCGCCGGAAGCCCATCACACCGCGCTGGAATATACCCGCACCATGGCGGTGGACGTGCTGTATTGGCCCACCATCGATCCCACGGTGGTGCAGGGCTCGCGCGAGCAGATGCTGGACGCCTATCGCAACGTCCGCGACGGCCTGCAAAAGCGCATCAAGGACACCCTCGGCTGGCGGCCCATGATGCCGCGCCGGGAGGAATAGGGGCGTAGGGCCCTTCAGATCACCCTGAGCCCGCGTAGATTCCGGCCCTTGCCCTCACATCCCCTCGGGGCGGCCGGCGGCGGCAACCAGCAGCGTCTTGCCGGCGAACAGGCGGTCGGCGACGCGCTTGATGTCCTCCATCGTCACGGCGGCGATGAGGCCGTTGCGGCGGTCGAGGTAGTCGACCGGGTAGCCGTCCGTCTGCATGGCGACCAGGTTGCCGGCGATCTTGGTCGAGGTGTCGAAGCGCAGCGCGTAGGAGCCGATGAGGTATTTCTTCGCCTTCTCCAGCTCCGTCTCCGTGGGGCCGTCCGAGCGCAGCTTCTCGATCTCTTCCTGGATCACCGATAGGGATTCCGCCGCGCGCTCGTTCTTGGTGGACGTGCCGCCGGTGAACAGCGCCGCATGGTCGTGGTTCGAGAGTTGCGAATGCACGGAATACGCAAGGCCGCGCTTCTCGCGCACTTCCTTGAACAGCCGCGCCGAGAACGATCCGCCGCCCAGGATGTGGTTCAGCACCACGCCGGTCACATAGTCCGGGTCGTGGCGGGGAACGCCCGGCAGGCCGAAGCGGATCGTGGTCTGCGGAACGTCCACGTCGATGATCGTGCGCGCGCCGTCGGTCGCGGGCGTCACGTCCGGGATGGCGACGAGGTTGGGGGCGGCCGGCAGGGCGCTGAAGGCCTTGTCGATCAGGCTGGCGAGGCGCGCGGCGTCAATGGCGCCCACGGCGGCGATCTTCAGATTGCCGCGCGTGAGGGCGTTGCGGTGGAAGGCCGTCAGGTCCTCGCGGACGATCCGCGGAATGCTCTCGAGGTCGCCCTGGCTGGAGCGCCCATAGGGATGGTCGCCGAAGGCCGCCTTGCGGAAGGCGCGGCCCGACAGGGTGTTGGGGTCCTTCGCCTCGTGCTTCAGCCCCGCCACGATCTGGCCGCGCACGCGTTCGATGGCGTCCGTCTCAAGCCGCGGCTCGCAGACCGCGACGCGCATCAGCTCGAAGGCCTCGTCCACATGCTTGGAGAGCGTCTTGAGCTCGCCCTGGAAATTGTCGTGGCCCGCGTGGAACGACAGCTCGACGGCGCGGTCGTCCAGCGCCCGGTGGAAGGCGTCGGAATCGTACGGGCCCGCGCCCTCGTCCAGCAGCGCCGACAGCATGTGCGCCACCCCCGCCTTCCCCGCCGGGTCCTGGCTCGCGCCGCCCTTGAAGGCGAAGTCGAAAGCCACCAGCGGCACGGCGTAATCCTCCACCAGCCAGGCCTCGAGGCCCAGCGGGGTGACGACCCTCTGGACCGTTTCGGCGCGGGATTTGGGGCTGGCCTGGGGCGCTGTGTCTTGAAGGGCGGTCATGAACGGATCCGGATTGCGCGTCCGCCTCGCGGCGGGCGAAAGGAGGGACCGGGCGGCGCAGCGGCCGCCCGCGAGTTTAGGCCGCTTCGCTCTCCTGCGGCATCAGGAA
The DNA here is from genome assembly GCA_028290405.1 of Hyphomicrobiales bacterium. GTDB lineage: Bacteria > Pseudomonadota > Alphaproteobacteria > Rhizobiales > Beijerinckiaceae > Terripilifer. The sequence goes on along the minus strand of JAQGJX010000137.1, from coordinate 14,548 downwards.
GCCGGTGACGGCGCGCTGGCGCGTCAGCCATTTGGCCACCGCGGCGCGCACGTCTTCGGCCGTCACCGCCTCGATGCGGTCCGGCCAGCTCTGGATGGCCTGCACGGATTCGCCCGTGGTCAGCGCTGCGCCGTACCAGCGCGCCAGCATGGACTGGTTGTCCTGCGCGTAGACGGCGTCGGCGATGAGCCGCGTCTTGGCGCGGGCGAGATCCGCGTCCGCCACAGGCTCGCGGCCCATGTGGGCGATGATGGACTCGACCGACTTGTCGAGCTGCTCCAGCGTCACGTCCGGCGCCGGAACGGTCCACACGTAGAAGCGCGTGTCGTCCACCGCCGAGCCGAGATAATAGGCGCCCGTGGACACGGCGGCGCGCTCTTCCACCACGAGCTTGCGGTAGAGGATGCTGGTCGGCCCGCCGCCCAGAAGGTGCGCGGCGACTTCCAGCGCTTCCGCCTCGCGGGGCGGCGCGGTCGCGTAGGACGGCACCAGATAGAGCCGCTGCTGGGTGGGCTGCTCCACCTTGTCGTCCGCCAGCGTCACGAGGCGGTGCGCCTTGGGCTCGGGCTCGCGCGGACGATGGCGCTTGGGGGCTTCGCCGCGCGCGGCGATCTTGCCGTAGGTCTCGTCGGCGAGGGTCCGCACCTCGTCGGCGGAGACGTCGCCCGCCACGATCAGCACCGCGTTCTCAGGCGTGTAGAAGCGCTTGTAATAGGTCAGCGCGTCCTGCCGATCGAGGGACTCGATCTCGTGCTGCCAGCCGATGATCGGCTTGCCGTAGGGATGGTGGGTGAACAACGCCGCGTGGATCGCCTCGCTGAGCTGCGAGCCGGGATCGCCGTCGGTGCGCATCCGCCGCTCTTCCAGCACCACGTCGCGCTCGGGCGCCACGATCTCGTCCGTCAGGACGAGGTTAGTCATGCGGTCCGCCTCATAGTCCATCATCACCCGCAGGTGCTCTTTGGGCACCCGCTGGAAATAGGCGGTGTAATCGTTCGACGTGAAGGCGTTTTCCTGCCCGCCGAGCTCCGCCACCATCTCCGAGAACTCGCCGATCTCGTGGTTGGTGGTGCCCTTGAACATCAGGTGCTCAAGGAAATGCGCGATGCCGGACTTGCCCACCGGATCGTCGGCGGACCCGTTGCGGTACCACACCATGTGGGTGACCACGGGCGCGCGATGGTCAGGGATGACCACCACTTCCATGCCGTTGTCGAGGCGGAAATCGGAGATGACAGGGCCGCCGCTCTTGGCGGGCGCGCCCTTGTGGGCGGATGAAGCGGGCGCCAAAGCGGCCGGGCTGGGCTCGTGCGAGCCGGAAACAGTCATTGAGGCGTAACCTCCGGAGCCGATCTATAAGACGGTTGGGCGCACGGCTGCGCGCCTCTCGCCTCTATATAGGGTCGATCAGTCCCCGCGTCATGCTCTCAGACGCATCATCCTCTACGGCGCGTCGGGGTCGCGTCCGTCGTTGCGCGCGGCCGAGCGGCGCGCGTCCTCGCGCATCTGCGCGCGCGGGTCCGCCATGTCGACTTCGCGCTTGGCGTCGAACGTGTATTTCACCGCCTGCGTGGGGGCGCGAAGGCCCTTCGGCGGGTCCGTGAGGTTCCGGCGCGCGGGCTCCTGGCCGGGGACCAGGTCCTTCGAGGTGTCGGCGGCGGACTTCGTGTTCTTCAGCGTGTCCCAGAACTTGGTGGGATCGCACAGGCGGCCGGTCGGGTCGTCGTTGTTGCACGTCTCCGCCGCCGGGTCGCGGGACGTCGGCCGGGCGAGACGGCCCTTGGCGAGTTCCTCGTTCGACATGCGGCCGATGTTGGTGTCGTCGCCGTTGCGGGGCCTGCGGGCGCGCTCCTGCGCTTTCTGGGCCTGCGTCTTGTCGTAGTCCTGCACCCATTGGCCGCGCTGCTCGACGGGCGGCGCGGGGGCGGGCAGGGCGGACAGGTTGGGCGGCAGCACGAGCGGGGCGCGCTCGCGATAGTTGATGCGGGGCTTTTCGTCTTCCGAGCTGCCCAGCCCAAGTCCCGTCAGGCCCAGGATGCCGCTGATGGACGAGAACATGTTCTCGTCGCCGTCGTCGAGCGCCAGAGCGGGGGTCGCGGCGAGGCCGGCCAGCAGCGACGCGCCGACGGCGGCCGCAAGGGAGCGGCGCACGGCGGAGCGCGCGCGGAACGTGGCCAGACCGGGAAGCGGAAGGATCATGAGCGGCATCCCTTGTACGCGAACAGTTCAAGTCGGCCTGTCCGCGAGGTGCGGAACCCTGCCGTCGCTTCGCGGCAATTTGGAGGCGTCAGCCGGCCGGGCTGCCCGGATTGGCCGCGCCGCCCTTGCGGCGGGCGTCGTTAATGAAGCTTTCATACATGAGAAGCGCCACCCCGGCAACGATGGCGACGTCCGCGATGTTGAACACGTACCAGGAGACGCGTCCCCAACGCTCTGTATCCACAAAGAAATGGAAGAAGTCCGCCACGGCCCCGTAGGCCCATCGGTCGTACGCGTTGCCCAGCGCCCCTCCGACGACCAGCCCCAGCGCCAGTCCCGTGGCCCGCTCGGCCGCGCGCCACATCCAGACGAAGAGCGCCAGGGTCGCCAGCAGGGTCACGCCCAGCAGCGCCCATCGCCCGGCGGGGGTCTGCGCGGCGAAGAGCGAATAGGATATGCCGGGGTTCCACGCCATCACGAGGTCCAGGAACGGCGCGACATGCACCGGCTGGCGGCTGGAGATGTCGTAGACGTTCAGCATCCACAGCTTGTGGGTCTGGTCCGCGACCAGCATCAGGGCTGCGGCCCACAGCCCCAGCGCGCGGGGGCTGAGCCCGCGGGCCTGGTCTTGCTCCTGGGTGATCGCGTCGCTCATGGGCGCATGCCTGTTTTCAAGCCAGCTTGCCGGCGGCCTTCAGCTCGCGCAGAGCCTGCGCGTCGCGGGGCGTCACGTCCGGGTAGTCGGGATCGGCCGTGGCGGGATCGAAATAGCGCCACGAGCGCGCGCACTTCACGCCGCCGGCGCGCTGCGGCGAGACCGCCACGCCCGGCGCGTCGTCCATCCGGAAGGCGTCCGCAGGGCCTTCGCCCGCCACCAGCGTGAGGCTGGAGGTGATGCACACGTCGGCGAAATCGATCGTCTCCAGCATCGCCCGCGTCTCCTCGTCGGCGATGAACACGCGCGGAGCAGCTTCAAGGGCGGAGCCGAGCCGCTTCTGCGCACGCTCGATCTCCAGCGCTCCCGTCACCACGCGCCGCACGTTGCGGATGACGCGCCACTTGGCCGCCAGCGCCTCGTCGCGCCACGCCGACGGCGTCTGCGGGAACGTCTCCACGTGCACCGAGCCCGTCTCCGACGGATAGCGCGCCAGCCACGCCTCCTCGCACGTGAAGGCCAGGATGGGCGCGAACCATGTGGTCACGCGCTGGAAGATGTCCTCGATGACCGTGAGCGCCGCGCGACGCGTGACGCTGGAGGGCGGGTCGCAATACAGCGAGTCCTTGCGCACGTCGAAATAGAACGCCGAAAGGTCGCTGGTCATGAACGCCGAGAGCGCCGAGATCACGCGCTTGTAGTCGAAGTTCGCGTACGCCTCGCGCACCAGGGCGTCCAGCTCCGTGAGCCGGTGCAGCATCAGCCGCTCCAGCTCCGGCATGTCGGCGAACGCCACGCGCTCGGACTCGTCGTAATGGCCCAGCGACCCCAGCATCCAGCGCATGGTGTTGCGCAGTTTGCGGTACGTCTCGACGAACGTCTTGAGGATCTCCGGCCCGATGCGCAGGTCGTCGGAATAATCCGACGCCGCCACCCACAGCCGCAGGATGTCGGCGCCCGAATCCTTGATGACGGTCTGGGGCGCGACGACGTTGCCTTGCGACTTCGACATCTTCTGGCCCTTCTCGTCCAGAACGAAGCCGTGGGTCAGCACCACGTCGTAAGGCGCGCGCCCGCGCGTGCCGCAGCTTTCCAGCAAGGACGAATGGAACCAGCCGCGGTGCTGGTCCGAACCTTCAAGGTACATCACCTCGTCGCGCCCGCCGTCGCGAATGCGCTGCACCCCCGCAAGGCCCGGGAAGTGCTCGTCGTCCTCAAGCGTGAAGGCGTGGGTGGAGCCGGAATCGAACCACACGTCGAGCACGTCGTCGATCTTGTCGTAGTCGTCCGGATTGTACTCGGGCGCCAGGAAACGCGCCTTCGCGCCTTCCGCGAACCACGCGTCGGCGCCTTCGTTGTCGAAGGCGTGCGCGACGCGCGAATTCACCACCTCGTCGACGAGGATCTCGTCCCCGCCCTTCTTCACGAACACCGCGATCGGTACGCCCCAGGCGCGCTGGCGCGACACGACCCAGTCGGGCCGGTTGGCGATCATGCCCGTGATGCGGTTCTCGCCTGACGCGGGCGCCCAGCGGGTTTCCTTGATGGCCTTCAGGGCGAGGTCGCGCAGCGACGCGTTGCGCGTCTGCGGCAGCGGCTTGTCCATGGCGATGAACCATTGCGGCGTGTTGCGGAAGATGACCGGCTTCTTGGAGCGCCAGGAGTGCGGATACTGGTGCTTCAGCTTGCCGCGCGCCACAAGGTTTCCGGCCGCCAGAAGTTCGGCCATGACGGCCTCGTTCGCGTCGCCCTTCTTGCCTTTGTCGTCGATGACGCGCTTGCCGGCGAAGCCCGGCGCCTCGGGCGTGTAGAAGCCGTCGGCGTCCACCGTGTAGGGAATCTTGGTGTCCACGCCGCGCGCGATGAGGTCGCGCTGGTTCGCCATCCAGATGTCGAAGTCCTCGCGCCCATGGCCGGGCGCGGTGTGCACGAAGCCCGTTCCGGTGTCGTCGGTCACATGGTCGCCGTCAAACAGCGGCACGTCGAACGCGTAGCCCGCGACGCGGTGCGCCAGAGGATGCGAGCACGCCGCGATGTCGCGCGGGTCGACGCTGCGCACGCGCTCGAAATTCTCCACGCGCGCGGTCTTGAACACGTCGGACGCGAGCCGGTCTGCGAGGATGTAGAGCGCGCCGGTCTTCGCCCAGTTGTCGGCGGGCGCCGAGGTGACGCGATACAGGCCGTAGGCGATCTTGCGCGAGAAGGAGATGGCGCGGTTGCCCGGCATGGTCCACGGGGTCGTCGTCCAGATGACGACGGACGCCGCGTTGATCTCGCTGAAGAGCTCGTCCACGCCCTCGATGTCGAGTTCGTTCTCGCCGCTGCGCTCCATGGCGGCGCGCGTGGCGTCCACGGGCTTGTCGCGCAGGCTCCGCACCGGGAAGGCGACCCAGACCGTGTCGCTGACGTGGTCCTCGTACTCCACTTCCGCCTCGGCGAGCGCCGTCTTCTCCACCACGCTCCACATCACGGGCTTGGAGCCGCGATAGAGCAGGCCGTTGGCGGCGAACTTCATGATCTCGCGCGCAATCTGCGCCTCTGCGGGAAACGCCATGGTGGCGTAGGGATGCGCCCAGTCGCCCGTGACGCCGAGGCGCACGAACTCCTCGCGCTGCACGCCCAGCCAATGCTGGGCGTAGGCGCGGCATTCCTGCCGGAACGCGATCATGGCCGCCGGGTCGGAGAAGTCCGGCTTGGGCTTGCCCTTGGAGCGGTAATTGTCCTCCTCGATCTTCCACTCGATCGGCAGGCCGTGGCAGTCCCAGCCCGGCACATAGTTCGAATCCTTGCCGAGCATCTGTTGGCTGCGGGTGACGATGTCCTTCAGGATCTTGTTGAGCGCGTGCCCGATGTGGATGTTGCCGTTGGCGTAGGGAGGGCCGTCGTGCAGCACGAACTTGGGCCGCCCCGCCCCCGCCTGGCGCAGCTTCCCGTAAAGGTCGATCTCCCGCCACCGGGCGAGCAGCTCCGGCTCCTTCTGCGGCAGGCCGCCACGCATGGGGAACGGCGTCTGAGGCAGGTAGAGCGTCTGGGAATAATCGGGGCCTTTGGCGGGCTTCTCAGTCATCGAACGGGCCAATCTCTCAGGCGCCGGCGCGCGAGCGCCAGCGGGGTCGCCCAGTGATTACGGGATTTGGAGGCGAGCGCCAACTGAGGGGGAGGGGGCGCCGGCGAGTTGTTGACGAAGGTACGGGATACCCGTATATTGCATCTATTGATTTTCAGTTTTCGATTATCGGAACGGTATTGCTGATCGATTTCGAATGGGACGAAACCAAAGCCGCAAGCAACCTGCGCCAGCATGGTTTCGGCTGCTATCTAGCGCGTCGCGTCTTTTGGAGGTGAGTTGCGTTGAAGTCGACGTCAGCCGCGCGGGTGACGGCGAAGCGCGCTTCAAGCGCGTCGGCGAGTTTCACGGCAAGTTCGTGACCATTGTTTTCACGCGCCGCGCCGGAATCGTCCGCATTATTTCCGTCCGTCGATCAAATTCTACTGAGGAGAGACGTTATGGCGATCATACGTCGCAGGGTTGATCCCGCGAACCTTCCGCCGCCTAGCGCCGAAGAACTGGAGCAATTGGCCCGGCTGGACGCCATGACCCCGGAGCAAATCGAGCAAAACGCGCTCGACGATCCGGATAATCCGCCGTTCACGGATGAGGAACTGGAGCGGCTGAGCATCGCCGCGCCCATCCAACGCACGCGCCGCGCCATGGCCCTCACCCAGGTCCAGTTCTCCGAGCGCTTCCACATCAATCTCGCACGCCTGCGCGATTGGGAGCAGGGCCGCTACAAGCCTGACTCGGCGCTGCTCGCCTATCTGCGGGTGATCGCCAGGGAGCCGGAGGCGGTGATGCGGGCGCTCGCGCGAGATGCTGGGGACGTGGCGGCGGAGTAGGGGGTCGGCGCAGCCGGACCGAGCGCCTCCCGGCGGGCTTGGGGCGCCGCCAGACGAAATACGCCCCCTGTCCCCGGATCCACTCCTCGCAGGCGCTCACGCCCGCCCCAAAATCTCCCGCGCGTCCGCGCAATCCTTCTCGATCTGCGCCGTCAGCGCCTCAAGCCCGTCGAACTTCGCCTCGGGCCTGATCCAGTCCACGAAGATCACCTCGACGGTCTTGCCGTAGAGATCGCCAGAGAAGTCGAACACGTAGACCTCCAGCAGCGGCGCGCCGTTGTCGACCGTGGGCCGCCGGCCCCAGCTCGCCACGCCGTCGAGGACCTTTCCGTCCACCGCGAGACGCACGGCGTAGATGCCGTACGCGAGGCCGCACGAGGGGTCTATGCGCAGGTTCGCCGTGGGAAATCCAATGGTGCGGCCCAGCTTCTGGCCGTGGATCACCTCGCCGATGACGAAGAAGGGATTGCCCAGCAGCTTGCGCGCCAGCGCCACGTCGCCGCGCTCCAGCGCGTCGCGCACCCCGCTGGAATGCACAGCGTCGAGGCTGCCGCGCTCGTCGGCGGTGATCTTCTCGACGATCTCCACCGCGAACCCGTGCCGGGCGCCCGCCTCCGCCAGAAAGGCCGGCGAGCCGCCTCGGCCCTTGCCGAAATGGAAATCGTACCCCACCACCGCGCCCGAGACGCCGAGCCGCCGCACCAGGATCTCGGCCACGAACGCTTCCGCGTCCAGCTGCGCGAGGCTGGCGTCGAACGACAGCACCACGACGCCGTCGAGCCGCAGGCGCGACAGCGCCACCGCCTTCGAGCTTTCCGGCGTGAGGCGATGCACCACGGGGCGGCCGGCGAAAAAATCCGCCGGATGAGGCTCGAACGTCACCACCGCGCACGGCTTGCCCAGCCGGTCGGCGAGCGCCCGGGCGCGGGCGATCACCGCCTGATGGCCCCGATGCACGCCGTCGAAATTGCCGATGGCCACGACGGCGCCTTCAAGCCCCCCAGGGGGGCTCGCGGGGTCGCGCGCGACGATGAAGCCGCCAGCGGCGGCGGAAGGCTCAAGGCTCATCAGGGCGGTTGTTCATGTCCTGCCGGGGGACGCCGGCGGCCGCAGAAGCGGCGCGGCGGCAAACTGCATGCGCGGCCCCGAACCGTCAAGCGCGCAGAGCGCCGCGCCGCGCCCCAGGTGGCGCAAACCCTCGCCAAAGCGTATATTACCGCGATGGGTCAGCAGGCGGACAAGCCGGCGGACGCGCGCCGGGCCTATGCGGCGAGACTGGGGGAGTTCGGCTCCCCCGCGCTGGAGCGCGCTTTCGCGCTCACGCGCCGCGAGGACTTCCTGCCGCCCCCGCCCTGGACGCTCTACCGCGACGGGGCGGCGCTGACCACGAGCGACCCCGCGGCCCTCTATCAGGACGCGCTGGTGGCGATCGATCTCGCCCGGGGCGTCAACAATGGCCAGCCCAGCCTGCACGCCCAATGGCTCGCGGCGGTCGCCCCCCGGCCCGGCGAGCGCGTGCTGCACATCGGCTGCGGTGGCGGCTATTACACCGCCATCCTGGCTGAGCTCGTGGGGCCCGGCGGCCATGTGACGGCCTACGAGATCGAGCCCGATATCGCCGCCATCGCCCAAGCCGCCCTCGCGCCGCGCGCCAATGTGGAGGTGCGTGCGCAAAGCGGCGCGGGCGGCGGGCTGCCGGAGGCCGACGTCATCTACGTGAACGCCGCCGCCGCCGCCCCGCAACGCGCATGGCTGGCGGCGCTGGCGCCCGGCGGACGGCTGGTGTTCCCGTGGTCGTTCGGGGCGGGCGACGCCGCCATGCTGCTTGCGCGGGACGGGCGGCATGTGTCGGCACGCGCCATCGGGGGCGTGCAGTTCATCCCGTTGCAGCAGAGCGCCCCGGGGGGCGACAGGCCCGTGTCCGTCACGGACGTGGAGCGCATCCGCGCGCTGGTGCTGCGCGACGATTGCGAGCCGGACGCCCGCTGCGTCGTAGACTTCGGATGGGCGTGGTTCTGCGAGTAGCGCAGGAGCTTCGCGGGCCGCCCGCTCACAAACGCCGGAAGCTCACCAGCCCAGCGCCGTCATCGCCGCCACGGGCCGCACGCCCGCCTCGTCCACCAGCCTGTCCATGGCGGCCCTGTCGAGCGCGCCGCCGTCGCGGTGCAACTCGTGGCGGTGGATGCCGGACGTGACGAACATGGCGTCGAGACCGTAGTCGCAGGCGCCCTTGATGTCGGTGCGCATCGCGTCCCCGATGGCGATCACCCGCGAGCGGTCTACGGGCGCGCCGCGTCGCCGCTCGGCCAGCTCCAGAGCGCGCGCGTAGATGGGCGCGAACGGCTTGCCGGCCTGCAGCACGCGGCCCCCGGCGTCCTCGTACTTTTGCGCGATGGCGCCGGCGCAATAGAGCATCGTGTCGCCCACATGCACCACGAGGTCCGGGTTCGCTGAGATGAAATCGAGCTTGCGTGCGTGCATCGTCGCCAGCGCGTCGGCGTAATCGTCCGGGGTGTGGTTGTCGTCGAGGAGCCCCGTGCAGAGCACGTATTCGGCCTTGTCGAGCGGCACGAGCGGCGGGCGCAGCCCGGTCTGGTCGGCCAGAATGTCAAAGAACGTCAGGTCGCGCGGCGGGCCGATGTGGTGCAGCGGAGCGTTGCCGCGCTGGGTGATGAAGCTGATCGTCACGTCGCCGGAGGTGACCACCTCGTCGAACGCGCTGGAGGGCGCGCCGAGGCTCTTGAGCTGTTCGAGGATCGGCGGGAAGGGGCGCGGCGCGTTGGTGACCAGCACGACCGTGCCGCCGCGCGCGCGAAAGCGCGTCAGGGCCTCGCAGGCGCGCGGAAAATGCTCGCGCCCGTTGTGGACCACGCCCCAGATGTCCGAGAGCGCCACGTCGTAGTGATCGGCGATTTCCCCGAACCCCTCCAGGAGAGGAATCCGGCCGGGCGCTGTCGGGGGAGAGGGGCTGTGCATGGGGCTGGCGCTAAAGGTGGGCGCGGCGCCTGTCAAGCGACGCGGCGCCGCAACGCGTCGCCATGGTGGCGCGCTGCCGTCGAACCCGCTAACCTTCCCGCATAAAAGACCGGGAGGGACGACATGGTGCAGCATCTCACGCGCCGCGGCGCGCTTGCAGGCGGCGTTTGCGTCGCGCTTTCGGGCGCAGGCGCCAGGGCGCAGGAGTTTCCTGCCCGGCCCATCCGGTTCTTCGTCGGGCAGGCGGCGGGTTCGGGCTCGGACATCCTGTGCCGGAAGGCGGCCGAGCAGGTAGCCAAGCTTTCAGGGCTCACGGTCATCGTCGAAAACCGGCCGGGCGCGGGCGGCAACATCGCCACGCAGGCCGTGGCCAGCGGCCCGGCAGACGGGACCAGCCTACTGTTTTCCACCAGCAACAGCCTCACGGGCAATTTCTTCCTCTACGAGAAACTTGCCTTCAAGCTGGAGGACTTCGCGCCTGTCGCGACGGTGGCCCAGACGGGCTTCGCGCTCGCCGTGCCGGCCAACGGCCCCGCCAGCGTCGCGGACCTGACGGCGGCCATGAAGGCCAAGGACGGCAAGGGCCGCTACGGCGCGCCCACCTCCTCGGCGCTGGCGTCCGCCGAGCTTTATCTCGACATGGCGGGGGCCACGGCGACGCGCGTTCCCTACAAGTCCGCCCCGCAGGCGCTGAACGATCTCATCGGCGGGGAAATCGACTTCTTCTTCGTGGACGCCATCACGGCGCTGGGACCGGCGCGGCGCGGGCAGATCCGCCTGCTCGCCGTCACGACCCCGGCGCGCCTGGCCGCCGCGCCGGACCTGCCCAGCATGGACGAGGCCGGCGTGAAGGGCTACGACCTGGCCGCGTGGTTCGGTGTGTTCGCGCCCGCCGCGACGCCCAAGGCCCTGCGGGACAAGCTCACCCAATGGATCGTCCAGGCCGTCTCCGCGCCCGAGATGCGCGAGTTCCTGCTGGCCACCGGCAACGAGCCGCTGCCGGGCGGCCCTGCGGAGGTGGAGCGGATCGTCAAATCGCACACGCAGACCTACAAGCGCCTCGCGGATTCGGGCAAGATCAGGCCCGCCGACTGAGCGCCACGACGACATTCAAAGGGGGAGATTGCAGGATGGTTGGAAAGTATCTGGGCGCGCTCGCCGCGCTTGCGGCGGCCTTCGCGTCGCCCGCCAGCGCGCAGGATGCGGGGTCCTTCTACAAGGGCAAGCAGATCACCATCATCGTCGGCTCATCGCCGGGCGGCGGCTACGACACGTACGCGCGCCTGATCGCGCGCCATATGCCCAAGCACATACCCGGCGCGCCCACGGTGATCGTGCAGAACATGCCCGGCGCCGGCAGCAACGTCGCGGCCAATTACATCTACAACGTCGCCCCCAAGGACGGCACCATCATCGGCGCCTACCAGTCCGGCGTGGTGCTGGAGCCGCTGCTGGGCAAGACGCCCATCAAGCACGATCCCTCCAAGTCGATCTATCTCGGCAGCGCAAACGACGACGTCTACATCTGCCTCGCGCGCGCCGACTCCAAGGTTCACGAGTTCAAGGACCTGTTCTCGAACGAGTTGCTCGTGGCCGCCAGCCAGTCCAGCTCCACGAGCGATTATCCCGCGGTCATCAACGCCGTGCTGGGCACGAAATTCAAGATCGTCTCCGGCTATCCGGGCAGCCGCGAAATCTCGCTGGCGGTGGAGCGCGGCGAGGCGCAGGGCGCGTGCGGGCTCGCGTGGCCGTCGATCAACGTCACCCAGCCGGGCTGGTTCAACAGCGGCGCAGTGAAGGTGATCGTCCAGACCCACGCCACCGGGCATCCCGAGCTGAACGCCAAGGGCGTGCCGCTGGCGCACACGTTCGCCCGGAACGACGACGAGCGCGCCATGCTGGACCTCTTCTTCAGCCAGTCGCGGTTCGGGCGCCCCTACGTGGTGGCCCCCGAGGTGCCGAAGGACCGGGTGGCGGTCTTGCGCAAGGCGTTCGCGGACAGCATGGCCGATCCTGAACTGCGCGCCGAAGCCGCGCGCGCCAGGCTCGACGCGGAGCCCGTGCTGGGCGAGGACCTGCAAACGCTGGTCGCCAAGGTCTACGCCTCGCCCCCCGCCATCATCGCCCGCACCCGCAAGGCCGTGCTGGGCGAATGATCTGCGTCAACACGCCGGCCGTCGGGCCGGCGTACCAAGCTTGAAAGTCAGGACACGCCATGCCGCAGTTTCTCAATCCCAAGTCGGTCGTGCAGCCTTCCTCCAACTACGCGCAGGGCGTGCTGGTCGCGCCGGGCGCGCGGCGGCTCATCCTGTCGGGACAGGTGGGCGTGCGCCCGGACGGCACGCTGTGCGAGGGCCTCGAGGCGCAGACCGAGCAGGTCTTCGACAACATTCTCGCGCTGCTGAAGGAGGCGGGCATGGACGTGACGAACCTCGTCAAGATCGTCACCTATTGCACGCGTCCGCAAGAACTTGCGGCGGTGCGCCGCGTGCGCGCGCACAAGCTGGGAAACCACACGCCCGCAAGCACATTCCTCATCGTGCCAGCCCTCGCCAATCCCGATTACCTGATCGAGATCGAAGGCGAGGCCGTCCAGGAGATCTGACCGATGAGCACCATCCGCCTCGACGTGAAGGGCATGACTTGCCAGGGCTGCGTCAATGCGGTCACGAAGATCGTCAAGCGCAAGGACCCGGGCGCCGACGTGCGCGTGGACCTCGCCTCCGGCCGCGTGGAGGCGACCACCGCCGTCGCCGCCGACCAGCTTGCGGCGGCGGTGTCGGCGGGGGGATATGAGGCGAAAGTGGCGCCTTGAGGCGGGGCGCGAGGGGCGCGCCCCTGCGCGCCTACCGCCCCAGGACTTCGCGAACCGCCTCGACCATCTTGTCCTCGCTCACCGCGAACTGAGCGCGCTGGCGCAATTCCAGATAGTCCGCGCGGTCCTTGGTGGATGACGCAAGCTCCGCGCCCAGCACGAGGTCGCGAATGCCGACCTCCCCCTTCTCGCGCTCGTTCGAGCCCTGGATGACCGCGCACGGGCTGTTGCGGCGGTCGGCGTATTTCAGCTGCGCGTTCATGCCGGCCGATCCCAGATACAGCTCCGCCGCAATGCCCGCAGCCCGCAGGCGCTGCACGAAGCCCTGGTAGCGGGCGACCTCGCCCTTATCCATCACCAGCACGATGACCGGGCCGCGCATGGAGGCGCCCGAAACAAGCGGCGACTTGATCGCCTGGAGGGCCGCCAGCAGGCGCGAGACGCCCACCGAGAAGCCGGTCGCCGGCACGGGCTCGCCGCGAAAGCGCGCCACGAGTCCGTCGTAGCGTCCGCCGCCGCCGACCGAGCCGAAGCGCACGGGGCGGCCATGCTCGTCCTTCACGGCGAACGTGAGTTCCGCCTCGTATACGGGGCCGGTGTAATATTCGAGCCCGCGCACCACCGCAGGGTCTATCGTCACGCGCCCGTCGCCATAGCCCGCAGCGTCGAACAGCGCGGACATGTCGGCCAATTCCTGCACGCCCTCGCGTCCGCGCTCGGAGGCGCCCACGGCGTCGCCGAGTTTGGCCAGCGTGGCGGCGTTGGTCTCGCCGCGCGCGGACGTGAAGGCGATGATGCGCTCGATGGCCGAGGTCGCGAGGTCCGCGCCCTTGGTGAAGTCACCGGATTCGTCCTTGCGGCCCGTGCCCAGCAGCATGCGCACGCCGTCGCTGCCGAGCCGGTCCAGCTTGTCGATGGCGCGCAGCACGATCAGCTTCTGCGCCGCGCGGCCTTCGCCCTCAAGGCCCGCCGCCTCCAGCACGCCGTCCAGCACCTTGCGGTTATTGACCTTGATGACGTAGTCGCCGCGCGCGATGCCCAGCTTCTCCAGCGTGTCGGAGGCCATCATGCAGATCTCCGCGTCCGCCGCCACGCTGGCCGACCCGACCGTGTCGGCGTCGAACTGCATGAACTGGCGGAAGCGTCCGGGGCCGGGCTTTTCGTTGCGGAACACGAAGCCGGAGCGGTAGCTGCGATAGGGCTTGGGCAGGCGGTCGTAATGCTCGGCGACGTAGCGCGCCAGCGGCGCGGTCAGGTCGTAGCGCAGCGACAGCCATTGCTCGTCGTCGTCCTGGAAGGAGAACACGCCCTCGTTGGGCCGGTCCTGGTCGGGCAGGAACTTGCCCAGCGCCTCGGTGTATTCGATGAACGGGGTCTCGACCGCCTCGAAGCCGTAAAGCTCGTAGGTCTCGCGGATCGCCTGCATCATGCGGTTGGTGGCGGCGAGTTCCGCCGGGCCGCGATCGGCGAGGCCGCGCGGCAGGCGCGCCTTCACGGGCGACTTCTTCTCGGGGGCGTCGGTCATGGAATGAGGTCCTGCTCTGTCGCCGCCTTGTAGGCGGGCCACGTGCGGGGAGCAAGAACTAGCGGCGGGCGCGGCTCGCGCGGCCGGACGCGAAAAAGCCGGAGGCGCGGGTCCCCCGGCTTTTGCGGCTGCTTGGCGGCGCTGCTTGCCCCGGGCGCTACTTGCCCCCGACGGCGCAGAGCGAGCCTGCGCCCTTCACCTTGCCGCACATCGCCTGCGCGGCGTCCTCGGTCAGGCCGGTCACGCGCACCCGGTAGCCGCCCGCCCCTGAGCGCCCATAGGTGAGCTTGCGGCCGGCGAGATACGGGCCGTACTTGCCCTGCAGGCCATTGATCTTGGCGGCGGCGGATTTCATGTCCGGGAAATGGTCGAAATAGACCGCCCACGTCGCCCCCGCGCCGCCCTTTCGCTGGGCGGGCGCGGCGGCGCTGGCGTCCGGCGTCGTCCGGGCGGTGCGCACCGGCGCGGTGGGCGCGTCTTC
>JAQGJX010000140.1 GCA_028290405.1 Hyphomicrobiales bacterium | reverse complement strand
GCCGGGGGGGCCGCGGGCCTCGGGGCCGCCGGGGGCGCCGCATGAGCCTGCGGCGCACGGCCCGACGCAATCTCCACGAATGCGCGCGCCTGCTGCTCCACCTGCTCGCAGAAACGCTCGTCAACGCCCCCGGCCCGCATGCTGGCGGCCATGTCCATGAGGCGCAATTGCACGAGGCGCACGGCGAACCGCAGGTCCGCCACCTGGCCGGGCGACTCGGGCGCCGGGCGGGCGGGCGCGGGCTGCCGGGCCACCGCGTTGGATTCTTCGATGAGGCGCTCGATCCGCGCCAGCGCCTCGAACACCCGGTCGCTCTCGGCGGACTTCAGGCGCCTGGCGAACTCGCGCAGGAACCATCGCCCGCGCGGCGTCTCGAGCACGGCCGCCTCTATGGAGTCGAAGTCGTCATCGGCGGGCGCGGAAGCGTCGTCGTAAGGGGCAGCTGGCGAAAGAGACATGGAGCATCCGAACGCGAATCATCGCGCGGACCAATGTTGAAGCACGCCCTCCCAAAGGCAAGCGGCAAAGCTCAAGCGTTACTTCTTGGCGGGCTTTTGCGGCCCGTCGCGGGGCGGCAGGCTGAGAAGGTAGTCGGCGATGGCGGCGCGATCCTCCTTGGGGAGTTCAGCCATGTTGCGGACCACGTTGTTCATGGATCCGCCGACGCTGTCGCCGTCGGGCGTCAGCCCCAACTCCAGCAATTGCATGATGTCGCCCCGGGTCCAATCCTTGAGACCCTTGGGGGTGATGTTTGGCACCCAGCCCTCCCCTTCCGGGTCAGGCCCGCCCGCAAGGCGATGCGCGGGAACGATTCCCCCCAGCGGATCGCGGGCGGAATGGCATTCGGCGCAATGGCCCAGCGTCTCGACCAGATAGCGCCCGCGGTTGACGGACGCATCCTGCGCCGGGCCGTCGCGCAAAGGCGTCCGGTCGAGGTACAGCGCCTTCCAGACGCCCAGCGTGCGGCGGACGTTGAAGGGAAAGCCGAGATCGTGGTCGCGCACGCGGCCCTCCACGGGTTTTAGCGTGCGCAGGAAGGCCATGAGGTCGCGCACGTCTTCAAGTTTGGCGCGCGCGTAGCTGGCGTACGGAAACGCCGGATAGTAATGCGCGCCGTCCGGCGACACGCCCGCCAGCATGGCGTTGGCGAGGTCCGCCACGCTCCAGCGGCCGATGCCGTCCACCGGATGAGGCGAGATGTTGGGGGCGTAGAACGACCCGAAGGGGGATTTCAGCTCCAGCCCGCCGCCCAGCAGCAGCCGGTCCTCCTGCTTGGGCGTCGCGTGGCAGGAGGCGCAGCCGCCCGCATAGAACACGGCGCGCCCGCGGGCGGCGTCTCCGCCCTGCTCCAGCGTTGCGTCGCCGCGCGCCACGGCGTTTGCGGGCTCGGTCACGAACCAGAACGCCCCGAGGCCCAGAAGGCCCAGCACGAGTGCAAGAAGGATGAGCTTGCGCATCGCGCGGTCCCCGGCAGTGAGGCTCATAAAAAAGGGAGGCCGCGCACGGCCCCCCCGGAAAAGCAAAAGCGATCAGCGCTTCGCGCGGTAATCCTGATGGCAGCCGCCGCAGTTCTTCAGAAGCTCCGGGTAGGTCGCCTTGAAGCTCGCCTCGTCGACGATCTTCGTCTGCGCGGCGGTGGCGTCCGCGTCCATCTTGGCCAGCTTGGCGTTGAAGTCGGCCTTGTTCTCCCAGATCTTCGGCAGGGACGCGGTGTCGCCGCCGGTCTTGGAAGTCTCGGGGAACAGCGCGGGGCCCTGCTTGCCTGCGTTCTGCATGGCGGTGAGCGCGGCCTGTACGGCGGGCAGGCTGAAGGGCGCTTCGCCCTTGAGCATCGCGGCGGGCGCGCGGCCGGCGTCGCCGATGGCCTTCATGGCGGCCTTGCGTTGGGCAATGGGGTCGTTCTGCGCGACAACCGCGCCGGTGGCTGCAAAAAGGCCAAGCGCCAGGGCGCCCGCTGCAACAAATCCACGAATCATTCCGCTGTCTCCATTCCATTGCGCCCGCTGAAGGCGAAGTCTCACCCTAAAGCGAGAATGCGACAGCGCACAGGCGCGCGGGCGCCTGCCGCGGTCACATGCTCGTGAGAGGCCGGGACTACGCTTCGACGGGCTCGCCGGCCTCAAGCCAGGCCAGCATGCCGCCGCCAAAATGCGCGCGCACGTCGTCGCGGCCCGCCGCTTGCGCGGCCTGAAGGGCCGTCTGGGAGCGCTTGCCCGAGCGGCAATGCAGCACGATGCGCTTGCCGGGCTCGCTGGGCGGCAGCGCCTTGGGGTCGAAGGCCGAGAGCGGATTGAACAGCGCGCCTGCGATGCGCCCCGCCTGCCACTCGACCGCCTCGCGCACGTCCACCAGCACGATGGAGCCGTCCGCCAGCCCTTGCTTGAGCTCGCTCAGGCTCACGTCTTCGACAACCGGTCCGCTCATTTGTGTCACTCCCTTGTGTGCGTTCTTGTAGCAAGACGGCGCGCCCTCCGCCAAGCGCGGCGGCGGCTCAGCCGATGAGCAGGATGCGCACGTCGTTGACGTTGGTCAGCGTCGGCCCGGTGACGAGGAGATCGCCGAGCCGGTCGAACACGCTCCACGAATCGTTGGCGTCCAGCGCCCCCTGCGGGTCGAGCCCCGCGGCGCGCGCGCGCTCCAGCGTATCGGGAGCGATCAGCGCGCCCGCGTTCGTCTCGCTGCCGTCGACCCCGTCGGTGTCCCCGGCCAGCGCGTGGACCGGCGCGCCATCGAGCGCGATCGCCAGGGCCAGCAGGTATTCGCTGTTGCGCCCGCCCCTGCCCCCCTGGCCGCGCACGGTGACAGTGGTCTCCCCGCCCGACAGGATGGCGACGCGCTGCGCAGGGCGCTCCGCCAGAAGGCGCCTCGCCAACGCCGCGTGGCCGGCCGCGACCTCGCGCGCCTCGCCCTCTATGTCGTCGCCAAGGATCATGGGCTCGTAGCCCATCTGGCGGGCGAGCGCGGCCGCCGCCTCCAGGGATTGCTGCGCGGCGCCGATGATTTCGACGCGCGATCGCGACAGGCGCGGATCGCCGGGCTTGGGCGTCTCGTCCTGCGCGCGTTCCAGATGGGCGATGACGGCGCGCGGCTCGGTGACCCCGTAGGCGCGCAGGATGTCGAGCGCCTGCGCGAACGTCGACGGGTCGGCCACTGTCGGGCCGGAGGCCACCACGGAGGGGTCGTCGCCGGGCACGTCCGAGATGACGAGCGCAAGCGTCCGGGCTGGATAGGCGGCGGCCGCAAGGCGCCCGCCCTTGATGGCCGAAAGATGCTTGCGCACGACGTTCATCGCCCCGATGGGCGCGCCGCTGCGCAACAACGCCGTATTGACCGCGCGCTTGTCCTCCAGCGTGAGGCCCGGCGCAGGCAGGGCGAGCAGCGCCGAGCCGCCGCCCGAGATGAGGCACAGGGCGAGATCGTCCGGGCCAAGCCCGCGCGCCAGATCGAGAATGCGCGCAGCCGCAGCCTGCCCGGCCGCGTCCGGCACCGGGTGCGCCGCCTCGACCACCTCGATGCGCGAACACGGGGCGCCGTGGCCGTAGCGCGTGACCACGAGGCCTTCGAGCGGCCCGTCCCAGTGCGCCTCGACTGCCTGCGCCATGCTGGCCGCCGCCTTGCCGGCGCCCAGAACCAGCGTGCGGCCCTTCGGGGGCGCAGGCAGATGCAGGGGCACGATGCGCGCCGGATCGGCCGCCGCGACGGCGCGCTGAAACAGGCTGACAAGTTGCGCGCGATGGTCCATGCGGTGCGTCTCCCGGGTCGCCAAGCCTTCGCAAGGACGCGCGCGGCGCGCAAGCGCTTTGCGGCGGGAGCCCTTCGGTTGCCCGCGCCGGGGCGGCGGACTAGTTTGCGCTCAACGCCGGCGCGCACGTTAGGAGCGGCGCCGCACAGGGAGACGCAGATGAAACTCGCCGACAAGGTCGCCATCGTCACCGGCGCCGGACGCAACATCGGCGAAGACGTCTCACGGCTGTTCGCCGCCGAGGGCGCCGCGGTGGCTGTCGTCGACCTCGACAAGGCGCGCGCCGACAGGGTTGCGGCGGAGATCGTCGCCAGCGGCGGCAAGGCGCAGGGCTTCCTGTGCGACGTCGGCTCGGAAGAGGACATCGTGCGCTGCGTGGCGGACGTGAAGGCCGCGTTCGGCGGCGTGGACATCCTCGTCAACAACGCGGCCATCTCCGACAACAAGACGATGTTCGACATCAGCACGCAGGAATGGAACCGCGTGCTGGCCATCACCCTGACAGCGCCGTTTCTCTTCTCGAAATACGCCGCGCTGGAAATGATCGCCCAAGGGCGCGGCGGGCGCATCGTCAACGTGTCGTCCACGTCCGGCTATTACGGCCGCGACCGGGCCATCGCCTACACGGCGGCCAAGGGCGGCGTGGTGAACCTCACGAAGTCGCTCGCCATCCAGCTCGCCCCGCACAAGATCCGCGTCAACGCCGTGGTGCCCAACAAGATCGGCTCGCCGGTCGGCAAGGATGAGTTCGACCCCACGCGCCCGGTCTTGAACCTCGTGGGCCGCCCCGGCCTGCCGGCCGATCTCGCCAAGGCGGCGTTGTTCCTCGTTTCGGACGATGCGGAATTCATCGTCGGCGCAGCGCTGTTCGTCGACGGCGGCTGCACGACCCTGATGCCCGGCAATTCGTGATCCCGCGGCGGCTCAGCGCCACGCGACGCGCACGTCCACCGCGCACGCGCCGCCCGCGCCGGGGCGCACGATCAGCGGATTGATCTCGATGTCGGCGATCCTCGCGCGATGGTCGAGATAGAATTGCGCCAGCGCCGCAACGGTCTTTTCAAGCGCGACGCGGTCCGCTGCAGGGCGGCCGCGATAGCCCGCCAGCAGCCGCGCGAGCTTGAGGCCGTCCACCATGGCGCCGATCTCGCCGCCGCTCACCGGCAAGAGCGCCAGCGCCGCGTCCTTGACGAGCTCCACCAGCACGCCGCCCGCCCCCACGACCAGAACCGGGCCATACAGCGCATCGTCGCGGGCGCCCACGATGGCCTCCACGCCCTCCGCCATTTCCTGCACGAGGAAGCCGTCGAGCGCGGCGTGCGGATAAGCGGCTTTGGCTGACTCGAGAAGCCGCTGCGCGGCGGCTTCAACCTCGCCCGCGCCGTTGAGCCCGAGGGCGACGCCGCCGGCTTCGGTCTTGTGCGAAATGTCGCGGGACTGGATTTTCAGCGCGACCGGATAGCCGATCGCCTGCGCGGCCGCGACGGCCTGCGCGACGCTCGCCGCACGCCGGCTGCGCGGCTGCACGATCCCGTAGCGCGCCAGCGCGTCGTCG
>JAQGJX010000115.1 GCA_028290405.1 Hyphomicrobiales bacterium | reverse complement strand
GGTACAGACGCCATAACGTTCGTATATTCTTCTGGGTCAATGGTGATTGCAAACCCGAATCTAGATCGTCTTTTTATGTTCTCTATCAACAGCTTTTGTGATCTCACTCGCTGATCCATGGAAAGTTCCCGATACTCTCCAAAACCTAGAGCGCAGTCCGTCATGTGAGCGCATTTGATGCCTATCCCTGTGAGGCACTTAGCCCAGTCTCTAGAGAACCGTTCCGCTTGATGTGAATCGAACCAATAGCCAGCGACGCTCATCAGCTTAGCGCCTCGATGAGTACCGCTTTCGTCCAAGTAGAGATGCGCAACTGACACTCTCTTCCCTTAGCCGAGCCCTCTATCGTTGCCCAGCGCACTCCTACCCCGTCATGCTGAACTTGTTTCAGCATCCACGCGCGACACCCGCCCCGGATTGAGCGGCTCAAAACCATAATCCAACGCCAGATCGCGCCACGCCGGGTTAACGCCCTCGATCAGGTTGATCTTCCACTCGCGATGCCAGCGCTTCAGCTGCTTCTCGCGCAGGATCGCGTGTTCCATGTCGCCGAAGAACTCGACGTACACCAAACGCGTGACGCCGTAGCGGCTGGTAAAGCCCTTGATCTGCTTCTCGCGGTGTTGCCACCAACGGCCGAGCGGGTCCGACGTGACGCCGATATAGATCGTGCCGCGGCGTTGGCCGGCTAGGATGTAGACGGCCGGTGTTCTGACCCTCATGCCGCCCCCCGTTTCGCCGCCGTCTCGCGTGGATGCTGAAACGAGTTCAGCATGACGGGCTGCGGGCGGCAACCCTAAGGCGCACCCACCCCCAACCCCTCGAACCCCAACCGCGTCACCCCCGCACCCCGCACCACCCCCAGCACCGCCGCCGCCCGCGCGTACCGGACCTGCGGGTCCGCCCCCAGCACCACCGCCGCGTCCGGCCCGATCGCCGCCAGCCGCGCAGCCAGCGCGGCGTCACTCACCCCCACCCCGTCCAGCGCCACCGCGCCGTCGCGCGCGACCGTCACCCGGTACGTCACCGGCGGCGGACCCGAGACCGGCGCGTGCGCGGGCAGATTCACCTCCAGCTCGGTCACCGCCGCCGGCACCAGCAGGATGAACATGACGATCAGCACCAGCAGCACGTCGATCAGCGGCGTCATGTTGAGCTCGCTGATCGGCCGCCCCTCCTGCACGGCGGCGGCATAGGCGGGCGTGGGACGGCGCATGGCGGCTCTCCTGCCGATGTGATGAGATACTGTTACTTCACAGAGTGGCCGTCAACCGCGTTCTTCGCCACGGCCCGATGGGCGGCAGGTCGCCCTCCCCTATGGGACCAGCCCCGCGTTCCGCATCTCGTCCGCCACCGCCGCCAGCCGCGCCCGCTCCGCCGCGGCCGCCTCCGCCTGATTTCGCGCCACCATCTTCTCCATCGCGACGATCTTCTTCTCCAGCACCCTCAGCAGTTCCGCGTCGGGTACGGGCGTGTACCCCGGCAGCGCCTTGCTCTTGAACACCTGTTCGGAAGGCTTGGTCGGATCGATCCCGCGCTCCAGCATCAGCTTCAGCACCGAATCGGAATATTTCCGCTTCACGCCG
This sequence comes from Hyphomicrobiales bacterium, assembly GCA_028290405.1. GTDB lineage: Bacteria > Pseudomonadota > Alphaproteobacteria > Rhizobiales > Beijerinckiaceae > Terripilifer. Next base: position 16,928 of record JAQGJX010000115.1, on the reverse strand, counting down.
ACCAGCTTGCCGCCCTGGAACACCGGCTCCTCCACGCCCACCACCGCGCGCTGATACGCCGCCTCGACCAGTGTCGGGCGCACCACCGCCAATGCCGCCGCGCAGTCCGCGTCGAACACCGGATCACGCGCGCGCAGGTTTCGCACGGAGGTCATCGACATGCCGACGCCGCGCGCCGCGACCTCCATCGTCGCCTGCCGGGCCACCGCCTCCAGAAAATGCTGCCTGCGCCGCGGCGTCCACCCGTCCCGGCGCACCCGCTTGGCCTTCTCCGGCGGCAGGACCTCCACGCATCCCGCCGGCTTCCTTGCCTCCGCCATCCCGCTACTCCTCGATCGAGTGAGCGGATCAGATATGTCGGCTCTGGGCGTGTAGGACAGCAAATTGCGATCGCCCCGGCGACAGCCGCAACATGGCCAGACCCACCGGTCGCCGCTTCGTCGCAACGCCGCAGCCAGGCCACGCCCGATGGCGTTGTGGCCGGAGAACAGCGGGCGCACCCATGCCGGTCCATTGCAGGATCTTCGTCGGCGGCGGGTTCGACGACAATGTCACGCACGTCGTCGAGAGCTAGCGAACGCGCTGCGCGGCATCGGCCGCGCCGGAACCGAGCGCTGCGCGCTGGCTACCGGAGCGCATCTGACGCCCATCTGGGCCCCGGCTTGCGCCCGGCAGGGGCTGGATGACGGCGCACGATCTACCCTTCCACCACCGGCGACGCGAACACCCTCCACACCCTTCCCCGCCCGCAACCCCCTTGCTAAGGCCAGTGCAACCCAACCGCTCCCCCGCGACGTCCCTCCGCGCCGTCGCGACATACGATAAGGACCGCGCATGACCGCCATCGGCCAGGACACGCTCAACACCCGCACAACGCTGACGGCCGGCGGCAAGTCCTACGACTATTATTCGCTCGCCAAGGCGGCGGAGAAATATGGCAACATCGACCGGCTGCCCTTCTCGATGAAGGTGCTGCTGGAGAACATGCTCCGGTTCGAGGACGGCAAGACCGTGACCGAGGCCGACATCCAGGCGATCGTCGACTGGCAGGTCGAGCGCTGCTCCAACCGCGAGATCCAGTATCGTCCCGCGCGCGTGCTGATGCAGGATTTCACCGGCGTGCCCTGCGTGGTCGATCTCGCCGCGATGCGCGACGCGATCACCACGCTCGGCGGCGATCCGGGCAAGATCAATCCGCAGGTCCCCGTCCATCTCGTCATCGATCACAGCGTCATGGTCGACGAGTTCGGCACGCCGCAGGCCGCGAGCCAGAATGTCGACCTCGAATATGCCCGCAACATCGAACGCTACGAGTTCCTGAAATGGGGATCGAAGGCGCTCGACAACTTCCAGGTCGTGCCCCCCGGCACCGGCATCTGCCATCAGGTCAATCTGGAGTACGTCTCGCAGACGGTCTGGTCGTCCGCCGCGCCTGACGGCGCCACCATCGCCTACCCCGACACGCTGGTCGGCACCGACAGCCACACGACCATGGTCAACGGGCTGGGCGTGCTCGGCTGGGGCGTCGGCGGGATCGAGGCCGAAGCCGCGATGCTGGGCCAGCCCGTCTCCATGCTCATCCCGGAGGTGGTCGGCTTCCGGCTGACCGGCTCACTCGGCGAGGGCATCACCGCCACCGACCTCGTGCTCACCGTCACGCAGATGCTGCGCAAGAAGGGCGTCGTGGGCAAGTTCGTCGAGTTCTTCGGACCCGGCCTTGACTCCCTTTCGCTCGCCGACCGCGCCACCATCGGCAACATGGCGCCTGAATACGGCGCGACCTGCGGCTTCTTCCCGGTAGACGCGGAGACGCTCGACTATCTCAAGATGTCCGCCCGTACGCCGGCCCGCATCGCGCTGGTCGAAAAGTACGCCAAGGCGCAGGGCCTGTTCCGCACCCGCACGACGCCCGAGCCCGTGTTCACGGACGTGGTCGAACTCGACCTCCTGACGGTCGTGCCCTCCATGGCCGGCCCGAAGCGCCCCGAAGGCCGCGTCGCGCTGGAAGGCGTCGCCGCCGGTTTCGCGGACGCGATGGACAACGACTACAAGGCCGGCGACAAGTCCGCTCGCTTCCCGGTCGAAGGCAAGTCGTTCGACATCGGCCATGGCGACGTGGTCATCGCCGCCATCACGTCCTGCACCAACACCTCCAACCCCAGCGTGCTGATCGGCGCGGGCTTGCTCGCCCGCAACGCGGTGGCGCGCGGCCTCACCAGCAAGCCCTGGGTGAAGACCTCGCTTGCGCCCGGATCGCAGGTGGTGGGCGAATATCTCGCCAACTCGGGCCTGCAGAAGGACCTCGACAAGATCGGGTTCAACCTGGTGGGCTACGGCTGCACGACCTGCATCGGCAATTCTGGCCCGCTGCCCGAGGAGATTTCGGCGGCGATCAACAAGAACGGCGTCGTGGCGGCCGCCACGCTGTCGGGCAACCGCAACTTCGAAGGGCGCGTCAGCCCTGACGTGCAGGCGAACTATCTCGCCTCGCCCCCGCTCGTGGTCGCCTACGCGCTGGCTGGATCGGTCACCAAGGACCTGACCCAGGAGCCCATCGGGGCCGACAAGAAGGGCCAGGCGGTGTTCCTGCGCGACATCTGGCCGACCTCGAAGGAAATCCAGTCCTTCATCGGCAAGTACGTCACGAAGAAGATCTTCAAGGAGCGCTATTCGGACGTCTTCAAGGGCGATGCGAACTGGCGCAAGGTGAAGGCCCCGACGGGCCTGACCTACAAGTGGGACATGATGTCGACGTACGTGCAGAACCCGCCGTACTTCGAGGGCATGACCATGGAGCCGGCGCCCGTGAAGGACGTGCACGACGCGCGCGTTCTCTCGATGTTCGGCGACAAGATCACCACCGACCACATCTCGCCGGCCGGCTCGATCAAGTTCGCGTCCCCGGCGGGCCGCTGGCTCGCCGAGCGCCAGGTGCGCGAGGCGGACTTCAACCAGTACGGCACGCGCCGCGGCAACCATGAAGTGATGATGCGCGGCACGTTCGCCAACATCCGCATCAAGAACTTCATGAACACGGACGCCAGCGGCGCCGTGCTCGAAGGCGGCGTTTCGGTCCACTATCCGTCGGGCGAGAAGGGCTCGATCTACGACGTGGCGATGAAGTACGCGGCGGAAAGCGTGCCGCTGGTCATCGTGGCGGGCGAGGAATACGGCAACGGCTCGTCGCGCGACTGGGCCGCGAAGGGCACGCGCCTTCTGGGCGTGCGCGCCGTCATCGCCCAGAGCTTCGAGCGCATCCATCGCTCGAACCTCGTGGGCATGGGCGTCCTGCCGCTGACGTTCGAAGCCGGCACGTCGTGGAAGACGCTGGGCATGAAGGGCGACGAACAGGTCACCATCCTGGGCCTCGAGAAGGGCCTGAAGCCGCGCCAGAAGATGGAGGCTCTCATCAAGTTCTCCGACGGCACGGAGAAGAAGGTGAAGCTCGACAGCCGCATCATGACGCTGGACGAACTGGAATACTTCCGCCACGGCGGCATCATGCACTACGTCATCCGCCAGCTCGCGGCTGCGTAAGTTTCAACGGACGTCAAGTAACCGCCGGCTTCGCAGCCGGCGGTTTTTTTGCGCCTCGGCTGCTCAGAATTTCAGATAGACGAATCCCGTCGCCTGAAGTCGTGAAAGCTCCGCGACGCCAGCCCCGACGAGGTCCTCACGGGCGACGCCGTGCAGATCAAGCTCCGGGTCGATTTTGCGGCCGGTCAGCGTGTTGCTGCAGACAAGGAATCGCACTCCGCTCTTTTTCAGATTGTCGATGCTTGCCGCCAGAGCAGGATCCTTGCGGGCGGCGAGGAGAAGGTCGAGACCGTCCCCTTGCAGGACCACGCGCAAGTCCAGCCCGCCGGGAGAGACGGCCTGCACATGGTTGTCCAGCACCTTGAGGCGCTGCCAATGCTTTGCGCCGAACCAGCCGCCGTTGACGTCCAGATGGTAGGCGACTTTCTGGGGTGCATAATGGGGAAAAGAGATCGCTGGTGAGGCAGGGCGCGGCTGCGCCATGCTGGCGCGGATCAAGGAGAGCGCAGACGCTGCGGCGATCAGTATAGCAAGGCCTGAAAGGATGAAGACTTTACGCATTGTAATCACCATCTGGAATAGGATTTCATCCGCAGGTGTGAAAGGGATCGAAGCGCGATGTGCCGAAACGGCGCAAGAGGGACAAGGCGAACCAATACAGCGAGAACCGTGCCAGACACGGGCAGTCTTGCAAACATGTCCCGGGGCGGATAGCACTCGAGTCTTCAGCAATTCCGTCCGATGGGTGAACGGATCATGTCTATTTACAAGCTCTTCCTGTTGCCCGGCGACGGCATCGGCCCCGAAGTCATGGCGGAAGTCGAGAAGGTCGCGGCGCTCCTCGGCGAGGCCGGGGTCGCAAAGTTCGAAATGGAAAAGGGCCTGGTGGGCGGCTGCGCGTACGACGCGCACGGGGCTGCCATCAGCGAGAGCGACATGGCGCTGGCGCAGGCCGCCGACGCGGTGATCTTCGGCGCCGTGGGCGGGCCGAAGTGGGACGCGGTTCCCTACGACGTGCGTCCGGAAGCGGGCCTGCTGCGCCTGCGCAAGGACCTTGAGCTGTTCGCCAACCTGCGCCCGGCCATCTGCTACCCGGCGCTCGCCGACGCCTCGTCGCTGAAGCGCGAGATCGTCGAGAACCTCGACATCATGATCGTGCGCGAGCTGACGGGCGGCGTCTACTTCGGCGAGCCCAAGCAGATCATCGATCTGGGCAACGGCCAGAAGCGGGGCATCGACACGCAGGTGTACGACACCTACGAGATCGAGCGCATCGGCCGCGTCGCCTTCGAGCTGGCGCGCAAGCGCCGCAACAAGGTGACCTCGTCCGAGAAGCGCAACGTCATGAAGTCCGGCGTGCTCTGGAACGAAGTCATCACCGCCCTGCACAAGCGCGAATACGCGGACGTGGAGCTGGAGCACCAGCTCGCCGACGCGCTGGGCATGCAGCTCGTGCGCTGGCCCAAGCAGTTCGACGTGATCGTCACCGACAACCTGTTCGGCGACATGCTGTCGGACGTCGCCGCCATGCTGACGGGCTCGCTGGGCATGCTGCCGTCCGCGTCGCTGGGCGAGACCAACCCGAAGACCGGCAAGCGCAAGGCGCTTTATGAGCCCGTGCACGGTTCCGCGCCCGACATCGCCGGCAAGGGCCTCGCGAACCCGATCGCCATGATCGGCTCGTTCGCGATGTGCCTGCGCTATTCGTTCGGCCTCGGCGACGCCGCCGACATGATCGAGAAGGCCGTGGCGGACGTGCTGGCTTCGGGCCTGCGCACCGCCGACATCAAGGGCGACGCGACGAGCACCGTCTCGACGACCGAGATGGGCGAGGCGATCCTGGCGCAATTGCGCAAGGCTCTCTGAACCTATCGGGCTTTCACGGGCGGCGCGGCGAGGCCCTGGCCCTTGTTGCGCAGCTCCGTGGAGGACAGGTCCGAGCGCGGACCATGCAGGAACACGAAGCCCGGCGCGCCACGGCGCGCCAGCAGCCCCGCGTCGGCCTCGTCCAGCCGATGGCGGGCGAGATAGGCCGCCGTGCGGCTATGGGCGCCCTTCAGGGTGGATTGGGGACGATCCACCACCGCGATGGGGACCAGCTGGGCGATTTCGCGCCAGTGCTGCCAGCGGTGGAAGGAGGCGAGGTTGTCGGCCCCCATGATCCAGACGAAATCCACACCCGGGCAGCGCTTCGTCAGGTAGTCGATCGTGTCGAACGTGTAGCGCGTGCCGATGTCGGCCTCGAGCCCCGTGACGACGATGCGCGGATGGCGCGCCAGCCGGCGGGCCGCGTCCATGCGCATGCCCAGCGGCGGCAGGCCTGAATTTTCCTTCAGCGGATTTCCGGGCGTCACCAGCCACCAGACCTCATCGAGCTTCAGCCGCTTCAGGGCGAGCAGGGTCGCGTGCCGGTGGCCGTCGTGGGGCGGATTGAAGGTGCCGCCGAAGAGGCCGATGCGCATGCCGGGCGCATGGCGCGGCAGGCGGGCGACGCTGCGCCCGTGCGGCGCGCCAAGCCGCGCAGGCTCGGGATGCTCGGCGGCGTGCAGTGCGGGCGGCTCCGGGCGCGCGTTTATGGCCGCACCTGTCCGGCGCCCCGCACGCGATACTTGAACGACGTGAGTTGCTCCAAGCCCACGGGGCCGCGCGCATGCATGCGGCCCGTGGCGATGCCGATCTCCGCCCCGAAGCCGAACTCCCCGCCGTCGGCGAACTGCGTGGACGCGTTGTGCAGCACGATGGCGGAATCCACCTCGCGCAGGAAGCGCTCGGCGCGCCCGGAGTCCTGGGTGACGATGCAATCCGTGTGGTGCGAGCCGTAGCGCTCGATGTGGTCCATGGCGGCGTCGAGCCCGTCCACCACTTTCGCCGAGATGACGGCGTCGAGATATTCGGTGCTCCAGTCGGCGTCGTGCGCTGCCGCCACGCGCGGGTCGACGCCCCGCACGGCCGCGTCGCCGCGCACCTCGCAGCCCTCGTCCAGCAGCAGTTTCACCAGCGGCGCCAGATGGGTGCGCTCCACGGCGCGATCCACCAGCAGGGTCTCGGCGGCGCCGCAGACGCCCGTGCGCCTCAGCTTCGCGTTGCGCACGATGGCGCGCGCCATGTCGAGATCGGCGGCCGCGTCCACGTACACGTGCACGATGCCTTCCAGATGGGCGAACACCGGCACGCGGGCCTCCTCCTGCACGCGCGCCACGAGGCTCTTGCCCCCGCGCGGCACGATCACGTCCAGATTGCCCCCGAGCCCCTTCAGCATCTCCCCGACGGCCGCACGGTCGCGCGTCGGCACCAGCTGGATGGCGGCTTCGGGCAGGTTGGCGGCGCGCAGGCCCTCCACCAGGCATTGATGGATGATCGTCGAGGAGTGAAACGAATCCGAACCGCCGCGCAGGATGGCGGCGTTGCCGGCCTTGAGGCACAGGGCGCCGGCGTCCGCCGTCACGTTGGGGCGGCTTTCGTAGATCACCCCGATGACCCCCAGGGGGGTGGCGACGCGCTCGATCTTCAACCCGTTGGGGCGCTCGAAGGTGGCGAGCACGCGCCCCACGGGGTCGGGGAGGGCGGCGATGTCGTCCACGCCCGTGGCCATGCTTTCCACCCGCCTGGCGTCCAGCATCAACCGGTCGAGGTTGGCCTTCGTGACGCCGGCCTTCGCGGCGGCGTCCATGTCGCGGGCGTTGGCCTCCACGATCTGCGCGCCGCGTGCGCGCAGCGCCGCGGCGGCGGCCGCCAGCGCGCGGTTCTTGGCGTCCGTGGAGGCGAGGCCCAGCGCGTGCGCGGAAGCCCGCGCACGCTCGCCCAATGCCGTCATCATGTCGGCGACGCTCGCCGCTTCCTGGCTGCCCATGGCTGTCGATCCTGTAGTAATGCTCAAAGCACGCATAACAGGTTCCGGGCCCGCGCGGTAGGAGCGCCCGGCTTCGCCATGACTGTCTTCAGCGGCAGCCTTCGAGCTTGCTCTCGGGGTTGGAGGGCCTGAACGCCGGCAGTCCAGCGGCCGCGGCCGTCACGAGGCTCTGGTCGAGCACCTTTTCGATGGGCTGGGGCTCGGGCAGCACGCCCTGCTCGACGAACCAGCGCTGAATGTCCATGAGCGAGTCCGGATTGATCCGGCCGTCGGGCGTGCGGGCCGTCCACTGGATGCGTTGCAGGGTTTCGAGAGTGCCCCCGACGCCGTTCGCCACGAGCCGGTTCGCGATCTCGTCCCGGTTGGGGCCGCCATGATAGGCGTCGCAGTAATCGCGCGCCCCCAGCAGCAGCGCCCCGAAGAAGCGCTTCGCCTGATCGGGGTTCCTGGCCGCCCAATCGGTGTTGAACATGGTCACCGACAGCACGAAGGGCGCCGGCTTGATGACGGCGTCCGCGCTGACGAACTGCACGCCCGCGCCCTTGCGGGGCAATTCGCTGGACCACGGGGAGGGCATGATGAAGGCGTCCACGGCCTTCGTGGCGAAAGCCGCCTCCATTTGCGGGAAGCCCACGAGCTTGACGTTCACGTCCTTGAGCGTCAGGCCCCCAGTCTCAAGGATCTTGGCGATTTCATAAAGGCCGATGGAGGCCGGGGCGTTGCTGCCAACATTGCGGCCGCGCAGGTCCCGCACGGTCCGCACCTCGTCCTTGAGGTCGGTGCGCAGCACCAGCCAATGGGCGACGGGCGTCGACACGTTGTCCATCGCGATGCGCACCGGCAAGCCCTGGCGCACGCCGTTGAAGAAGCTCGCCGCGACGCCGCCTTCCACCACTTGCAACTGGTTCGTGGCCAGCAGCACCACGGCGCTCGCGGAGGCGTCCAGGAAGGTGACGTCGACGTCCAGGCCCGCGTCCCTGAAGTATCCCTTGTCGAGCGAGGTCATCGCCGCCCCGACGATCATCGTGCGCGTGACGCCGAATTTGATCTTGTCCTGCGCTATGGCGGGCGCCGACGCGGCGATGATCGGGACGGCCAGACGCAGCGCGCGCAAGAGCCCTTTAAGCACAGTCATAGCCGTTCCCCCTGATGAACGTCCGGTCAGGCCGCGTCCGCCGGCCGCCAGTCCTGCCCGGTCGTGGCGTCGAAGCGGAAGATCCAGTCGCGGCTGATGGGCGGCGGCGAGGGCTGGCTCTTGTTGTTGAGATATTGCTGGCGGGCCTGCAGTTGAACGCGCGTGGCGCGCGGCAGCCGCTCGGCCTCGTAGGCCTTCAGGGCGCGCTCGGGATCGTCCGCGCCCTGATCGAGGTGGCGCGCGATGGTCCAGGCGTCCTCAATGCAGATGGAGGCGCCTTGCGCCAGCGTCGGCATCATGGGATGGGCCGCGTCGCCCAGCAGGGCGACCCGCCCCTTGGTCATCGCCTGCAGGGGGTCGCGATCGAACAATCCCCATTTGTAGACGCTCCCGACCTTGCTCATCATCTTCAGCAACGCGTCGTTCCAGCCGTGGAAGGTCTGGATCATCTCCTCGGGCGTGGAGGGCGCGGTCCAGGATTCCTCGGCCCATTCGTCAAGGAAATATCCGGCGAAGAAGTTGAGGACCTCGCCGCTGCGGATCGGATACATGATGACGTGGCCGCGCGGACCCAGCCAGCCGACGAAATCCTTGCGGAGCGACAGGGAGCCGTCCGGCCCCAGCCCTTCCGGCACGTCCGACATCGGCAGCATGGCGCGCCATCCGATCTGCCCCGTGTAGCGCGGCGTGTCGGCCCCAAAGAGCGCCTGGCGGGCCGACGAGCGCACGCCGTCGGCGGCGATCACCACGTCGGCCTCGATCTCCTCGCCGCTCTCGAAGCGCGCGAAGGCTGTCCCGTTGCGCCCGCCAAGATCCACGCAATGGGACCCCAGCCGCACCGTGCCGTCCGCGAGCCGGTTCACCATCAGGGCGTAAAGATCGGCCCGGTGGGCCATGAGGTATTTGGCCCCGAATCGCTGCTCGGCGTTGCGGCCCAGCGGTTCGCGCACACGGGTGGAGCCATCGTTCCAGTTGACCGAGACAAGGTCGGGCGGCTCGCACGAAAAGCTCGTCAGTTCCTCGGCGAAGCCGAGCGCATTGAGCACCCGCACCCCGTTGGGGCCGATCTGCAGCCCGGCGCCGACCTCCTTCAACTCGCTGTTGCGTTCATAGACCACCGCCTCGTGGCCGCGCAGCTTCAACGCGCAGGCGGCCGCAAGACCGCCCACGCCGCCGCCCACGATGGCGATCCGCAGAGCCCGGGACATGTTCTCTCCCTATGCGTCGCGGCTCAGGATGTTGAGCCGCCGCTTGTTTTATGGGGAGATACTGGCGCCGCGGCGCGCGCCTTGCAACCTAGTCGCCGACCAGCGCCATGTCGTCGCGGTGGATCATCTGCGCGCGGCCCGGCGCGCCGAGCACGCTTTCGATGTCCCGCGAATTGCGGCCCACAAGCTGGCCGGCCTCTGCGGCGTCATAGGCCACGAGGCCGCGGCCGATCTCCGCGCCGCCAGCGTCCCGAATCAGGACGCAGTCGCCGCGCGCGAAGGCGCCTTCCACCAGCGTCACGCCCGCCGGCAGGAGGCTGCCGCCGCGCATCAGCGCGCGCGCCGCCCCCGCGTCCACATGCACCGTGCCGCGCGGCTCCAGCGAGCCCGCGATCCATTTCTTGCGCGCCGTGACGGGGTTGGAGGGCGTGAGGAACCAGGTGCAGTTGGCGCCGTCCACAATGCGTTGGATCGGGTGGCGCGGGCGGCCGTCGGCGATCACCATGTGGGTGCCGCCGCCCACGGCGATCTTGGCCGCCTCCACCTTCGTGCGCATGCCGCCGCGCGACAGTTCGGACGCCGCGCCTCCCGCCATCGCCTCGATCTGCGCGCTGATGCGCGGCACGACTGGAATGAGCCTGGCGTCCGGGTTTTCGTGCGGAGGCGCGGTGTAAAGTCCGTCGATGTCCGACAGCAGCACCAGCAGGTCGGCGCTCGCCATCGTGGCGACCCGCGCCGCCAGACGGTCGTTGTCGCCATAGCGGATTTCCGTCGTGGCGACCGTGTCGTTTTCATTGATGACGGGCACGGCGCGCATCTCCACCAGGCGGCCGATGGTGGCGCGGGCGTTGAGATAGCGGCGGCGCTCCTCGGTGTCGTTGAGCGTCACGAGGATCTGGCCCGCCGTGATGCCCCTGGCGGACAGAACCTCGGCCCAGATGCGCGCCAGCGCGATCTGTCCCACGGCGGCGGCCGCCTGGCTGTCTTCAAGGCGCAGCGGTCCGCGCGGCAGTTTGAGAACCGTGCGCCCGAGGGCGATCGAACCCGAGGAGACCACGAGGACGTCACGGCCGTCGCGATGGAGCGAGGCGATGTCGTCCGCCAGCGCCTCAAGCCAGTCGCGCTTCACCTCGCCCCGCGCCTGGTCGACGAGGAGGGAGGAGCCGACCTTCACGACGACGCGGCGGAAGGAGGAAAGAGTGGGGGCGGGCGTCACAGGGGATTCCACTTGGGTCACACGGGATGATCCGGCCATGCTGCGCGGATACCCGTCCGCACGACGTCACGTCCCTTGTAAGGCAGGGGCTCGCTCTCCGCAGTCGCCGCCGAGGATAATCGCCCCGGCGTTCGCCTTCAAGGGCGCCAGGGAGCCGGCTCGGGCGCGTGCTCGGCGACCTTGGCGGCGTCCATGGCTCTGGCGAGCGCGCGAAGAATGTCGACGACGCCCTGCCGGGAGGCGGCGGAGAGCACGAACGGCGCGGGCCGCTTCTCGCCCTCCGGAACTGCCGGACCGGCGGTGCGGATGGCCCGCTTGAGGCGCTCCATCTGGCTCTTCAGGACGTCGGGATCGACCGTGTCGCACTTGGAGAGCGCGACGATCTCGTGCTTCACGTCGAGGCCATGGCCATAAGCCTGCAACTCGCCACGGACGGTCTTGTAGGCCTTGCCGGCGTGCTCGCAGCCTGCGTCGACGAGATGGAGCAGCACGCGGCAGCGCTCCACATGGCCCAGGAAGCGGTCGCCGAGGCCGAGGCCCTCATGGGCGCCTTCGATGAGGCCCGGGATGTCGGCCAGAACGAATTCGCGGTCGTCCGAGCGCACCACGCCGAGGCCCGGATGGAGCGTCGTGAACGGATAGTCGGCGATCTTCGGCTTGGCGGACGAAACGCTGGCGAGGAAGGTGGACTTGCCAGCGTTGGGCAGCCCCACAAGCCCCGCGTCGGCGATCAGCTTGAGGCGGAGCCAGATGGTCAACTCCTGCCCCTCAAGGCCCGGATTGGCCCGGCGCGGCGAGCGGTTCACTGAAGTGGTGAAGTGCAGGTTGCCGAAACCGCCGTTGCCGCCCTTGGCGATCACGACGCGCTGGCCCACCTGGGTCAGGTCGGCGATCAGCGTCTCGTTGTCTTCCTCGAAGATCTGGGTGCCGACCGGCACTTTCAGCACCACGTCGGCGCCGCGGCCGCCCGCGCGGTTGCGGCCCATGCCGTGGATGCCCGTGCCGGCCTTGAAGTGCTGCTGGTAGCGATAGTCGATGAGGGTGTTGAGGCCGTCCACGCATTCGGCCACGACGTCGCCGCCGCGCCCGCCGTCGCCGCCGTCCGGGCCGCCGTATTCGATGAACTTCTCGCGCCGGAACGACACGGCGCCGGCGCCGCCGTCGCCCGAGCGAATGTAAACCTTGGCCTGATCGAGAAATTTCATGACAACTTGCCTATCAGCGTATCGCGCGACGCCCCGGCAGGGCCCCGCCCCGCCGCCGTCTTCATATAAGCGCGGGTCTAGCCCGCTGCGAGCGCACCCGCGTCCGTCTTCGTCACGCCCGCGCCGGGGTCGCGCGCCCGCTTGAAGCGGTCGCACAGGAACACGCCGCCGCGCATGGGCAGATCCACCGGGCTGCGGCCGTCCGGCTGGAAGCCGCACTTTTCCAGAACCCTGATGGAGGCTGCGTTCTCCACCCGCGCCTGCGCGTGCACCTCGCCGATCTCCCCCACCGCGAAGGCGAGGTCGAGCAGCGCTCCGGCGGCCTCGCTCATCAGCCCTGCGCCCTGGAAAGGGCCGCCGAGCCAGAAGCCGAGCAGCGCGACGTGGGCCCGCGTAGCGTGCAGGCCGATGACGCCGATGGGCTCGGCGGGCCGGGCCTTGTGCGCCAGCGCGAGGACCGCCGCGTGTCCGCGCGCGTTCCCGGTGCGGCTGGCGAAAATCCATTTGGCCGCGTCCTCAACCCGGTAGGGCTGGGGCAGGCTCGCGGTCATCAGCGCCACCGCCGGGTCTCCGCCCAGCCGCGCGAGGGCGCCGGCGTCCGACAGGCGCGGCCAGCGCAGCCACAACCGGCTGGTTTCAAGCCGGAAGACGTCGTCGCGCAGGAGATCCGGAAACATCTCGTCCGGGGGCATGCTGGTCTCCGATCCGGGCTCCTCGGGGCCCAAAAACAAAGGGGAGATGGCTTTCCATCTCCCCTTCGAGCCCTTGCGGGCGTCCGGACCGGCGACGAGAGGTCGAAGGGTCCACCGGGTTTATGGAAACCGGCGGGCCGAACTCATGACCCCGCCTTTATTCCGCGGCTTGCAGTTTCTGGGCCGGCACCACCGAGATGTAGGCGCGGTACTTGCCGGCCTTGAACTCGACCTTGCCGTCGGCGGTGGCGAACAGGGTGTGATCCTTGCCGATTCCGACGTTCTGGCCGGGGTGCCACTTCGTGCCGCGCTGGCGGACGAGGATGTTGCCGCTTTCGACGGACTGGCCGCCGAACTTCTTCACGCCAAGACGACGACCGTCCGAGTCGCGACCGTTGCGGGACGAGCCGCCTGCCTTTTTATGAGCCATTGATCTGCTCCGTAACTCAGCCTGCGCGCCGCGCGGGCTTTGTGGTTCCATGAAAGCGCGGAAGACGGCCCCTTGGGCTCAACCTTCCGCACGCGTTTTCAGACGACGGTCAGGGCCGTTAGGCGGCCTGGATGCCCGTGATCCTGACGACCGTCAGATCCTGACGGTGGCCGCGCTTGCGCTTTGAATTCTTGCGGCGGCGCTTCTTGAAGGCGATGACCTTGGGGCCACGGGCCTGGGCGACGATTTCGCCCGTGACCGTCGCGCCCGAAACCAGCGGAGCGCCGACCTGGACGTTGTCGCCGTCGGCGAGCATCAGGACTTCGCCGAAAGTGACGGCGGCGCCAGCTTCCCCTTCCAGGGTCATGACGACAATTTCATCGTTGGCGGCAACGCGATACTGCTTGCCGCCGGTTTTGATGACTGCGAACATCGTTCTCTTTTCCGTGTTCCAATCCGTTCTTTCAGGCGGGACGCCCGACGAACGGCTTTTTGGCAGCTGAACCAGCGAATGCTCTCTCCGAAGACCGACCGCCGCGTAACCTGACGCGGTCGAGCGCCCAAACGAAAATGCGCGGCAAGGGCCGCGCGGAGCACGCCGTATATGCCCAAGAGGGCCGCCGGAGTCAAGGAAGTCGAGGCGAGGGCGCAGCGGCCCCCCGGGCGCCCTGCGCGGGGGGCCCCGCGCCTGCATTAGCGCTGCGGTTGCATTGATTGACAAGGCCTGACCCCAATCATATCTCTCCAGAGCTTTCAGGCGGGCCGCCCGGCTCCGCGGTCTTGGCACGTGCTCACGCTGGACTGGCTCATCCGCGCGCATTCAGGCGAGGCGGCTGCGGCGTTCCGCTTGTCGCGGCCGAGATCGAGCGCACGCTCCAGGCACACGCTCTCCGGCCTCGCCGGAGGGCGCCGGGCGGATCAGAAGGGTTTCTCATGTTCGGCACTCTCGCGAAGAAGATTTTCGGCTCCGCCAACGACCGCCGGCTCAAGACCTACGGGCCCAAGGTGGCGGCCATCAACGCGATGGAGCCGGAGATCGCCGCGCTCACCGACGAGGAGCTTCGGGGCCAGACGGCGAAGTTCCGCGCCCAGCTCGCCGAAGGCAAGACGCTCGACGACCTGCTGGTCCCCGCCTTCGCGACCGTGCGCGAAGCCGCCAAGCGCACGCTGGGCCAGCGCCACTTCGACGTGCAGATGATCGGCGGCATGGTGCTGCATTCGGGCGACATCGCCGAGATGAAGACCGGCGAAGGCAAGACGCTGGTGGCCACCCTCGCCACCTACCTGAACGCGCTCGCGGGCGACGGCGTCCACGTCGTCACCGTCAACGACTACCTCGCCAAGCGCGACGCCGACTGGATGGGCCGCGTCTACCGCTTCCTTGGCATGAGCGTCGGGGTCATCGTCCACGGGCTGGACGACGAGGAGCGCCGCCAGGCCTATGCGGCCGACATCACCTACGGCACCAACAACGAATTCGGCTTCGACTACCTGCGCGACAACATGAAGTACGAGCTGGCGCACATGGTGCAGCGCGGCCACGCCTTCTCGATCGTCGACGAGGTGGACTCGATCCTGATCGACGAAGCGCGCACGCCGCTCATCATCTCGGGGCCCTCGGAAGACAAGTCCGACCTTTACTTCGCCATCGACAAGCTGATCCCGTCGCTGACGCCCGAGCACTACGAAATCGACGAGAAGCAGCGCACCGCCAACCTCACGGAAGCGGGCAACGAGCGCATCGAGGAGCTTCTGCGCGAAGCCGGCCTGCTGAAGGATTCCTCCCTCTACGACGCAGCCAACGTGACGGTGGTGCACCACGTGCAGCAGGCCCTGAAGGCCCGCACGCTGTTCCAGCGCGACAAGGAATACATCGTCCGCAACGACGAAGTCGTCATCATCGACGAGTTCACCGGCCGCATGATGCCGGGCCGCCGCTTCTCCGAGGGCCTGCACCAGGCGCTGGAAGCCAAGGAAAACGTCACCGTCCAGCCCGAGAACGTGACGCTGGCGTCGATCACCTTCCAGAACTATTTCCGGCTCTACAAGAAGCTCGCGGGCATGACCGGCACGGCCTCCACGGAAGCCGACGAGTTCGCCGAAATCTACAAGCTCGAAGTGGTGGAAATTCCCACCAACCGTCCTGTCAGCCGCCGCGACGAGGACGACGAGGTCTATCGCACAGGCGACGAAAAGCTGAAGGCGATCGTGCGCGAGATCGAGTCCGCCAACGCCAGCATGCAGCCCATGCTGGTCGGCACCACGTCGATCGAGAAGTCCGAGCAATTGGGCGAGTTCCTCAAGGCGCACGGCTACAAGCAGATCGACTTCGAGGATCCCACGGGCCTGCAGCAGCTTTATGCGGCCGCCCGCGAGGGCAAGCCGTCGAGGCAGTTCGCCATCCTCAACGCCCGGTTCCACGAGCAGGAAGCGTTCATCGTCGCCGAGGCGGGCGTGCCGGGCGCGATCACCATCGCGACCAACATGGCGGGCCGCGGCACCGACATCCAGCTCGGCGGCAACGTCGAAATGCGCGTGCTGCAGGAATGCGCGGGCATCACGGACGAGGCCGAGCGCGCTGCGCGCGAAACCGCGATCCGCGCCGAAATCGCGGACCTGAAGGAGCGGGCGCTGGCCGCCGGCGGCCTCTACATCGTGGGCACCGAGCGGCACGAGAGCCGCCGCATCGACAACCAGTTGCGCGGCCGCGCGGGCCGTCAGGGCGACCCCGGCCGGTCGAAGTTCTTCCTGTCGCTGCAGGACGACCTCATGCGCATCTTCGGCTCCGCCCGCATGGACACCATGCTGACGCGGCTCGGCCTGAAGGAGGGCGAGGCGATCGTCCACCCGTGGATCAACAAGGCGCTGGAAAAGGCGCAGAAGAAGGTCGAGGCGCGCAACTTCGACATCCGCAAGAACCTTCTGAAATACGACGACGTGATGAACGACCAGCGCCGCGTCATCTTCGAGCAGCGGCTCGAGCTGATGGATGCCGAGGGCCTGTCGGAGACCATCACCGACATGCGGCACGCCACCATCGAAGCCGCCGTCGCCCGGCACATTCCCGAGCGCGCCTATGCCGAACAGTGGCAAACCGCGGAGCTGAAGGAGGAGTGCCTGGAACTCCTGAACCTCGATCTGCCGATCAAGGAATGGGCCGACGAGGAGGGGATCGACGAGAACGAGATCCGCGAGCGCATCATCAAGGCCGCCGACGCCGTCTTCGCCGAGAAGAGCGCGCGCTTCGGCGCGGAGACGATGACCTACATCGAGCGCTCCGTCGTCCTGCAGACGATCGACCTTCTGTGGCGCGAGCATCTCGTCAATCTCGATCACCTGCGCTCGGTCGTCGGCTTCCGCGGCTACGCGCAGCGCGATCCCTTGAACGAGTACAAGTCGGAAGGTTTCGAGCTTTTCGAGACCATGCTCGGTCATCTGCGCGAGCGCACCACGGCGCAGCTGATGCGCGTCGAGATCGTCCGGCCGGACGAGCAGCCGCAGCAGCAGCAGGACGACCTGCTGCCGTTCATGACGGCGCACCACATCGATGCGACGACCGGCGAGGACGACGCCACCGGCGCCTCCGCCGACAACGAGGATCCCAGCCTCTGGGGCCCCGTCGGCCGCAACGAGCCCTGCCCCTGCGGCTCGGGCA
>JAQGJX010000078.1 GCA_028290405.1 Hyphomicrobiales bacterium | reverse complement strand
CGCCGCTTTAGCTCAGTTGGTAGAGCACGTCATTCGTAATGACGGGGTCGGGTGTTCGAGTCACCCAAGCGGCACCATTATTTTAGCGACTGACGCGTGGGTCGGTTTCCTGAACGCCCCTGTCACGCCCTCCCCGACAGGGCTCGGGGATGGGCGCGCCTTTTCAAAGCCGCCAACGCGTCGCAGCGCGGCTGATCCCGCCAGGCGGAGTTCGGTCACCTCCTCTTGGGAGGCGCCAGCGAGCGGGCCTGATGTTCGGAGCAGTAAACTTCTTTCGTGTGTCCGCACGCTTCGCCGCAGAACAGCTGATGTCCGCTCGAGGACCGGTCCATGGGCCAGCGACAGACGCCTTCTTGCAAAGCCATGATGCTGACCTGGCCGGAGGAATGGCCTTCCAAAGATTTCTGGCGGGATAAAGGGGCGTTCATGTCTCTCCTTTGATGACTCCGATCATCATGAGGAAGGGAAGCGGCTTTTTTAAGTTGGACGCAGCCAGGGGACGCAACGTGCTCTCCGGCGCAAACTGGCGACAAAAAAAACCGTGAGCCCCGGGAGGCTCACGGCTGCTGTCTGGCGGGGCATCGGACGCGCCCGGGGAGCCGGGCGCGTTTTCGCTCAGTAACGAGCGACGACGGCCTTCTGCGACGCGCCGAAGGAGTAGGAGAGCCCCACCCGCACGGCGTGCGACGAGAGCTTGTGCTGCTCGGTCGTGTAATACGGCGAGGACGCCTGGGGAGTCGTCGTCGTGCCGACGATCCACGGCACAGCGTTGTGCGTGAGCTTCCCGAAATCGGTGTAGCGATATTCGGCGCGCACGGACCACGCGTCGGTCAGGGCGTACTGGACGCCCGCGCCGACCGTGTAGCCGAAGCGCGTGTCGGAGAACGAGTGCGACGCGGAGGCAGGCGAGCTGATGACGCTGGAGTACACCGTCGAGAACTGGCCGGCCGCGACGCCGCCCGTCACGTAGATGAGCGCGCGATCGACCGCGACGCCTGCGCGCGCACGGACGGACCCCTGCCACTTGAGCTGGGACGTCACGCTCCAGGTCTCGGAGTAAAGGTAGGTGCTGTCAGCCGCTTCGAAGGCGGAATAGCTGTTCTTCCCCGACACGCCTTCGACATCGGCCTCAAGGCCGACCACGAACGTGCCGATCTGATGGTTGAAGCCCGCATGCACGCCGCCCACGAAGGACGACTTGCTCATGTTGGAGACGCCCTCCATAGCGCTGGAGACCCACGCGGAGCCATCCCAATCGGCGTCGGTGCTGGAGTAGTTGTCCCGCTGCTTGGCGACGCCGGCCTGCACGCCTGCGTAGAAGCCCGACCAGTTCATGGCCACGAAGGCAGGCGCCGGAGCCTTGCTGGGAGTGCGCGCAGGCAGGTCCGCGGCGAACGCCGACGAGCAAAGCGCCACGACGGCGGCGCTGGACAGAAGTGACTTGATCATAGAACCCTCTCTTGTAAGCAACGCCGCCTTATTATTCAGGAACTGTAATCGTGCCGCTCACGGTGGGGCCGTGCGGGCTCGCGCGCCGGGAAAGCGGGAGTCCTCCTTGGGCCGCGCGGGCGCGTCGGGCGCTCGTTGAAAGCTGTCGATCCCGGCGGGACGTCGCGGGCGCGGGGCCCCTGACGCATCGCCGGACGGCTCCCGCGCCCTTCGTCGTAATCCCAAAAGACTGGAGAACCGCCGCAAAGGGGGAAACAGTTTGAGCCCGCAAGCGTCGCTCAGCGAGTTCATGATGCGGCGCGCGCGCAGATCAAAACACGTAAGTCACTTTCGACGTCACGAGAGAATAGGCTCCCGACGTCGTGCTCGTGATAAGCTGCTCGCCATAGGTCGCGCCGTGGGTCACTGACTGGCTCAAATCGGGAGATTTGAACCGCATGCAATCGAGCCCGATGCGCCAATGCGGGCTCAACGCATACTCGACGCCCGCGCCGTACGCGAAGCTCGCACGATGCGCCGAGACTGACGTCAGGCTCGAAAACACGACGGCGTCCGTAGCCCCGCAGCCCTCCGGACAATCGACCTTCAAGGCGCTTGTCGTCTTCATGAGGGCCAATCCGCCGCTCACGTAAAACATGAAGTCCGCCAGCTGGTAGCCGATCTTTGCGCGGATGGAGCCGCGGTACGTGCTTTGGTCCGACAGGTAGAAAGCGCCATAGTAAGAATCCCCGCAAGGCGTCTCCGGCGCCCACGCGCCTCGGCAGCCTGTGCGTTTCAGCACTGCGGAATCGATATCCAGTTCGAGCCCGGCCACAAACGACCCCACTTGCCAGTTGTAGCCGAGCTGAACGCCAGGCCCCGCCTTCATGCCTCTTTTTCTGCTCGTAAGGCTCGCCTCATAACCGTTGTAGCTATTGTTCGAATAATGCGTCGTCGTTCCGCCCAACGCTGAGACGTGCGCCGAAACATAGAGCCCACCCCATGGCGCGCCAGGCGCTTCGCCGGCCAAAGCGCCCAGCGACGCCATGGCGAACAGTCCGGTCAAAGCAGGAAACCATAGGCGCATCGATCCCACCGATCTTGGATTCAGGCCCTGAAACGGCTGCGTGGAGGTCTCCCCGGGGCGGGCCTGAGCGCCGATCCCGAGGAGCCCCGCGTCGCCGTTGCACGACAACAAAAAGAATGCCCGGTCCCTGCGGCAGGAGACCGGGCATTGAAGGTCGAGGGGCCGACGGCAGCGACTAGGGGGCCTCTGACGCGCCTCTCGACGACGGGTAGGCTATGAGCCGCAGTGTAACCACGCGGGATACTGTCAAACAAATAAACTCATGAAAATATGGAAGCGGACTGCGCCGCCGCGGCGTTCCGCCAGGGATATCCATAGCGTCGACCACGTTGCGTCACGTCCCGTGCGCGCGATCCGCGCCGAGCTATTTATGCTGTGAAGTATCGACAGATTTGCGTTGGTCTTGCTCGGCGCAACATTCCGACCCTTACAAGATAACCCGCCTGGCTGGTTTTTGCGGCCTCCACAAGGGGCGGCTCCAGCCAATTTGGCGTGTCGTTCAGGCGTGCGGATCGAGGGTTTTTCATGACGGTGCTCAAGTCAGCCAAAGAGGAAGTCGTATCCTTGGGCCAGAACGCCGCTGATCGAATTGCGCCGGTCTCCGACCGCGAGAAGGGCTCGCCGCCGCCTGCTCCCGCCGCGACCCAGCACGCCAACGACGACCGCCTGACGGGCGCGCGCCTGCGCCAGCAACTCAGCGGCAGGGATCATCGAAAGTCCGTATGGCTGGCGGGCGCCATCGTGGGCGTCTGGCTGGCGATGCTGGCCTTCGCGCAGATCTACTGGCCCGCCTTGCTGGGCTTTGCGGCCGCGCTCATCGGCCCGGTGGCGTTTGTCTTCATCGTGGCGCTCGTGCAGAGGCGGGCCGACGACGTGCGCCTTGTCGCGCAAATGGTGGACGAGAGCGCCGCGCAGCGCAACGAGCCCATGCTGGCCATCGAACAGGCCGCGGCGGTATCGCAGGGCGTGCTGCGCGAATTCGCCGGCATGGAAGCTGGCATCGAAGCCGCCATGCTGCGCGCGGCGGAACTGAGCGCGCGCATGCGCACGGAAGCGGTGACGCTGGACTTCTCCTACAACGAGAGCGTCCGCAGAATTCAGTCCCTCCTCGATTCGCTGGTCGCGGAACGCGAGACGATGGCCGCCAATTGCAACGCCATTCGCGCCTCCATCATGGAGGAGAAGAGCAGCCTGGTGCGCGCGCTCGAGGCCACCACCGGCAAGCTCGACTCGAGCGTCGACGGCGCCGCGGGCCGCATCCTGTCCATTTTCGAGGAGCGCGACGCCAAACTGGCCAATTCGCTCGAGGACGCGAGCGCGCGCATCCGCGACATGCTGGCCGCCGCGAGTCCCGCGCTGGTGGAGGACCTGTCGTCCAGCGGACAGCGGTTCGTGGACCTCATGGCCGAGCAGACGCGCGCCTCGAAGACCATTCTGGACGGCTCCTCGGACGCGCTGAACGCCCGCCTCGACGCGCATTGCGAAGACGTTGGCAAGCAGATCGGCGCGCACAGCTCGCAGCTCCAGGAGCAGTTCATCGCGCTCACCGGCCAGCTCGTGAAGGAAATGGCCGCCAAGGGCGCGAGCCTGCAGGACCAGTTCGCGACGATCACCAAGGAAGCCACGAAAGCGCTCGGCTACCAGGCGGGCGCGGCCAGCGAAACCATGCAGGAGCAGATCAAGGCGCTGCACAAGGCCCTGTCGGCCGGCGGCGAGGCGGTGGACGAAACGTTCGCCACGCGCCTTGCGGAGATCACCGATAAGCTGACGGGGCAGCGCGCCCTGCTGGAGAGCACGCTCTCCGAGCAGGAAACGGCGATCGACGCCACGCTGGCCAAGCATAACGAGCAATTCAAGGAATGGCTCTCCGAATGGGGAACCTACCTGGACAAGACCTTCACGGCCCATGGCGAAGCGCTGGGGCTGCAAACCGCGGGCTTCCGCGAAGGCTTCAAGGACATCAGCAAGACCGCGCTGGCCGAAGGCGCCGCGTCGTCCGAGCACCTGTTGAAGGAGTTGTCCACGCGGCTGGCGCGCTTCGAGGACGTCGTGGTCACCAACGGCGGCGCGCTCGCCGAGCGCCTGTCGCGCGACGCCACCTACTTCCTTGACGGCGTGACCACCAAGCTAAACGCCGTCGAAGGCTCGCTGGGCGCCCACGCCGACACGTTCCACGACAGGATGTCGGTGCGCACGGACGAACTCGCCGGCACGCTCTCGGTCGGCATGCGCCAGATCGACAACATGCTGCTGCAACACGTCGAGGCGATCAACACCACCATGGCGAGCCAGCGACAGTTGGTGGAGGAAACCATCAGCCAGCGGACGCGCCAACTCGAAGCGGCGTTCGGCGGCAACCAGCAGGTCATGGACCGCGCGCTGGCGGAGCGCATCGCCTACATGGAAGTGACGCTCACCAAGTACAGCGAAGCCATGAAGGAAGGGCGCACGCAATTCGACGACGAATTCGGCGCCAATCTCGCGAAAGCCATCGACGCCATCGGGGTGCATGCCGACTTCGTGCTGGAGACGCTGACGGACCGCCTCGCGCGCTTCGAGGACGTCATCTACACGCAGGGCGGCGCGCTGACGGAGCGCGTCGAAGTGCTCGCGTCGCACTTCAACGAAGGCGTCGAGGCCAATCTTGAAGCGGTCGAGCACACGTTTGCGACGCGCTCGGAGGCGTTCCACGAGCGCCTTTCGGCCCGGACCGACGAAGCTGCCCACAAGCTGGGACTGCAGCTCAACGAATTCGACGCTCGGACCACCGGCAAGGCCGAAGAAATCGCCGCATCGCTGGAGAAGCTGCTGGCGCGCATCCACACCGGCCTCGATACGCGCGCCGCGATGCTGAACGACACGCTGGCGCGGCGCGCGCTTGAACTGTCCAGGCTGTTCGCGGACGGCGGCGGACAGATCACGCGCGCGCTCGACGGCAAGGGACAGGCGCCGGCCGACCCCGCCGCGCAGCGCCCCCTGACGTGACGCGGACCAGGACACGAGCATGCTCATGAAACTGGCTGTCGCGTGCGTCTGGGTCGGGGGCCTTTGCTGGCCGCAGATCGCCCATGCGCCGAAGGCCGCCGCCAAGCAGGACATGATCGACGCGCTGATGGAGCGCGAGCGGCCCGGAAGCGCCTCGCCCCACAAGGCGCTGAACGTCGACGAACTGCGCAGGAGCCTGCGCGAAGGCCTCAATTCGCCGCCCCGCGCCACCACGTCGAACGGCCTGCTGGTGATCCCGAACGCCAAGGTGGCTGAGGCCCTGTCGAACCGCTCCTGGGTCAGCATCACGATCTACTTTGATTATGACGCGGCGGTCATCAAGCCCGAGTTCGAAGCGGACCTGACGCGGCTGGCCGAGACCCTGTCGGCCCCGGCGTTTGCGGGCGCGCGCTTCATGGTGGCCGGCCACACGGACGGACGCGGCGCGCGCGACTACAACCTGACGCTCAGCCAGCGCCGCGCCGACGCGGTGCAGAAGTTCATCCTGAGCCGTGCGCCGGGATTGTCGAAACGGCTCGTCGCCATCGGCTTGGGCATGGAGCAGTTGCGCAACCTCGAGAACCCCGCCGACCCGATCAATCGCCGCGTCCAGCTTTACAACATCGGCCCCGCGGAAGCGGCCGCTGGCGGACCGACCTGATCCGAGTTCCCTGTTAGAGCGCGCGCAGCCAACTGGCGACCGCAATTCCCGATTTGCTTTGGCCCCTTGCGCCTGCTGTGCCGCGTCCGACGGACGTGCGTTCTTGCGGATCGCACTGCGGCCACAACCGCCACGCAAGTCAAAAAATCGAAAGTCGTATATTCTTGAACCTGTTGCTCTCTGCTAGCTTAACGGTTGTAAGCCTCGTGATTCGAGGAGCCTAGGGAGAGGCCAATGATTAGCGATCTTGTAAAAAGGATGCGTTCTCTTGACCTTATGACGACTTCACTGGAGGGCGACGACTGGTGCGCCGAGATCGACGCCGTGGTGCTGGAAGCCGCGGGCGTCCTTGAGCATCTGCAGGGCATTCTGGCGGCGATCGCCATGGAAGCCCGCAACGCGGCCTCCGGCCGGTTGAACTGACCGCCCGGTCAGCAGAAAGCCCGGGCGAACCCGGGCTTTCACGTCTTGCACGCAGCGCCTCAGTTGGCGGCGAAGCAGTAGAGCAGGCCGTTGCCGCCCGAGGAGCGCAGGGCCGGCGGGCTGCACCCGCGCGAGGGATGCGCGGCGTTCCATGACCGCGCGGCCGCGTCGTCCGTGAGCCCGAGCCGGTCGGAATGGCCCACCATGGCCGACCCTTCGCCGTTCTTGGTCCAGTTGCCGCACGTCATGTCCTTGCCGGCCGGCGGGGCCGTCCCGTCCGCCATCGTGCCGGTCAACACGTCGTGGTAGTTCACGAGGAACATGCGGCCCGGCACCTTGCGGCCGGTCTCCGAAAGGCCCGTGTCGGTGTTGATCACGTTGCGGTCGGGATCGTGCAGCGCCTCGACGCTGGCCGCCACCTGCACGCCGTTGGCGTTCGCCCAAGGCCCTTTGCCGATGCGGTCGCGCGCGTTGACGGCGGGCTTGCCGTCCATCGCCTGCTGGCTGAGATAGGCGCGCCACGTCTTGCCGCCCGCGCCCGCCTTCGCCGCGAGGTCCTGGCAATGCTTGTCGGCGCCTTCCAGCCCGCCATAGTTCGCCCCGTCGGGCCCGGGCGCGCTTGAGACGAAGAACGTCATGTTGGGATATTGCGTCTGGGCCTGCTGCGCGTGCGCCGCGCCCGCCAGTCCCAGCGCGAGGCCGGCGGCCGCAAGGGCAAGGATACGGCTTTGTGCGTGCGGCATGTTTTTCCTCCCGAATTGTTTGTCTCCGGGAAGATTACATCGCCCGCGCGCTCTGGCGACTCACGATTGGTTGAACGCCGCCCCGCCTCATTCCAGCTTGAGGCCCGCGTCCTTCACGACCTTCTCCCACACGGCGGCCTCCTCGACGACGATCTTGCGCAGTTCGTCGGGCGTGTAGCTCCACGGGATGAGGTAGGCCTGGTCGAACTTCTTCAGCGTCTCGGGCTGGGCCACGAGCTCGCGCATCATGGCGTTGATCGTGTCGACGATCTCGCGCGGCGTGCCGGTGGGCGCCACGACGCCGAACCATGACGTCGATTCATACCCCGGCACGCCGCCCTCGGCGGCCGTGGGCAAGTTGGGCAATTGCGGCAGGCGCTGCCTGGTGGCCGCCGCCAGCAGCCGCAGTTCGCCCGCCTCTACGAGACCCGCGACGGGCGCAACGCCGACAGGGAACATCTGCACCACGCCGCTGGTCAGGTCCGCGACGGCGGGCGCGGCTCCCCGATAGGGCACGTGGGTCATCTGGATGCCCGCGAGGCGCGACAGGAGAAGGACCGAAAGATGGTTCGTCGAACCCGCGCCCGCGGTGGCGTAGTTCAGCGAATTGGGCTTGGCTTTCGCCAGCGCCACGAACTCCTGCAGGGTCCGCGCCGGCAGGTCCTTGTTGACCACCACGACCTGCGGGGCTTCGCCCAGCACGGCGGCGACCACGAGATCCGCCAGCGGGTCGTAGCCCATGTTCGTATAAAGATACTGGTTCACCGTGATGCTGGAATTGACCAGCATGCCCAGCGTGAGCCCGTCGGGCGCCGACTTGGCCACCGCCGCCGAGCCGATGTTGCCGCCCGCCCCGGTGCGGTTCTCCACCACCACCTGCTGGCCGGTCTTGCGCGAAATGGCCTCCGCCGCGAGCCGCCCGAGGTAATCGGTGGTGCCGCCCGCCGAATACGGCACGATCATGCGCACGCGCTGCGACGGCCAGGTCTGCGCGGGCGACGGGGCTGCGGGTTGCGCCGCCGCATGGGTCAACGAAGCGGCGAGGCAAAGCACGCCAAGGGCCGGCCTGATCATGAGCGCTCCTCCATGCGGATCATTGTCCGCTTTGCGCCAGCGCCTCGTTCTGCGAAGGTCGCCCGGCGCGCAAGGATCGTCCAGCCACGGCGATAACGCAAGGCTTGCGCGCCGGTCCGGCCAACCAGGAGAGCCATCATGCGCGCGAAAGCCGCCTTCCTGCTGGCGCCGGGCGCGGGCGCTTCCACGGCGCATCCGCGCATGCGCGCTTTCGCCGACCTGCTCGCGCGGCTCGGGACGGTGCATCCCTTCGATTATCCCTACATGCTGGAGGGCAAGCGCCGGCCCGACCGCCTGCCCGCGCTGGTCGCCGCCCATCGCAAGGCGCTGGAGGAGACCCGCCGCGTCAGCCGCGCCCCCACGGTGCTGGTCGGCAAGAGCATGGGCGGGCGCGTCGGCTGCCACGTGTCGCAGGAGGAGGAGGTCCCAGCCGTCGTCTGCCTCGGCTACCCGCTGGTGAGCGCCGCCAATCCCGCCAACGTGCGCGACGCGGTGCTGTTGGAAATGACTGCGCCCGTGCTGTTCGTGCAGGGCGCGCGGGACGCCATGTGCCCGCTGGATCGCCTCGAGGCGGTGCGCGCCCGCATGCAGGCCGTCAACGATCTCCACGTCGTGGAGGGCGGCGACCATTCTCTGCTGGTCTCGAAGACGAGCCTGAAGGCGCGCGCCATGACGCAGGACCAATGCGACCTCGCCGTCCTGGCCGCCATCGAGGCTTTCCTCGACAAGGTCCTGTGAGCCGTCCGAGCGGTGGCGCCTTGTGAAAATCCTCGAACGGGGCCACCCTGACTGGGCTTCGCGCGTCCATTCAACGAGACGCGCGCGCCGCCGAGGAGGAACGACCGTCATGGCAGGATCATCACACGCATTGAACCAGCGTCTCTCGCGCCGCGCCGTCCTGGCGGGCGCCTCGGCGGGCGCCATGTCGGCGGCGCTCGGGTTTGGCGCTCCCGCCATGGCGCAGGCGCCGCAGCCGCGCGAAGGCCGCTACCTCTTCAAGAACGGGCTCGTGCTGACCATGGACCCGGCGCTGGGGGACTTCGAGCGCGCCGACGTTCTGGTGGAAGGCCGCCGCATCGTCGCCGTGCGTCCCGACATCACGGCGGAAGCGACGGTCATCGATGCGAGCGACCGCATCGTCCTTCCGGGCTTCTGCGACACTCATCACCATTTCTACCAGAGCGCCCTGCGCAACATTCTCGGCAACGGCCTGCTGGAGGATTACTTCCGCGACATCGTCGCCAAGGCGACGCCGCTGTTCCGCGCTCAGGACGCCTACGACGGCGTGCTCTCGGGGGCGTTGCGTTCGCTCACCTCCGGCGTCACCCACGTCACGGACCTGTCGCAGGTCTCCAACTCGCCGGAACATTCGGACGCCATGATCGGCGCCTTCAAGGAGAGCGGCATAAGGGCGGTCCACGCCTATTCGCGCGGCTATACCCCCTCGGCGCAGTTCCCCGGCGATATCGAGCGCATCCAGAAGCAGCACTTCGCCTCGTCCGATCAATTGGTGACGCTCGCCTTCGGGGCCGCCATCGACAAGAACCAGTGGCTGCTCGCCCGCAAGATGGGCCTGCGGCTCTACACCCACGTGGTGGGTTCGGTCGCGGCCGTCGCGCCAGCCGCCGTCATCAAGCTCGGCGACGAGGGATTGATGGGGCCCGACAACGTCTACATTCATTTCACGAACGCCAGGCCCGAGCACATGAAGCGCGTGAAGGAGACGGGCGGGTCGCTGTCCCTGGCGGTGCCCATCGAGATGACGATGCGCCACGGAACGCCGCCGCTGCAGCAGGCGCTGGACCACGGGATTCGCCCCAGCCTGTCCAGCGACGTCGAGACGACCATGAGT
This sequence comes from Hyphomicrobiales bacterium, assembly GCA_028290405.1. Lineage (GTDB taxonomy): Bacteria > Pseudomonadota > Alphaproteobacteria > Rhizobiales > Beijerinckiaceae > Terripilifer. Next base: position 24,629 of record JAQGJX010000078.1, on the reverse strand, counting down.
TCGGACATGTTCTCGCAGATGCGCGCAACCTTCACCCTGCAGCGCATGCTCATCAACGAGCGCGCGATCCGGGAGGAGAAGGACCTGCCGCCCCTGCTCACCGCCAAGGAGGTCGTCGCCATGGCGACCATCGAGGGCGCGCGCTGCAACGCGGCGGAGTCGCGCACCGGCTCGATCACGCCCGGCAAGGACGCCGATCTCGTCCTCCTGCGCACCGACATGGCGAACGTCATGCCGCTGAACAACGCCTATGGGGCCATCGTCACCGGCATGGACACCAGCAACGTCGACACCGTGATGGTGGCGGGCAGGATCCTGGTGAGCGAAGGGCGGCTGACGGGCGTGGACATGGCTGCGCTGCAAAAGCGCATCGCGGCCTCGCGCGACTACATCGTCGAGAAGGCCGGCTGGCGCAAGGCCGTGCTGGACGGCGCCGCCTCGGGGGCGAATCCGCAATAGGCCGCAGGCGCGCCCTGCGCCTTGCGGGGCGCGCGCAAGTCAGGCAGGTTCCGGCTCACGCGCGAGACGCAGCAAAGGCGGGTGGAAACGTGAAGAGGGTGTGGGCGGCGGCGCTGGCGTGCGCAGGAATTCTGGCGGGCCCCGGGGCTCTTCCGGCGCGGGCGGACTTTCCCGACCGGCCGCTGAAAATCGTGGTGCCGTTTCCCCCCGGGGGCGGCGTCGACCTCATCGCCCGCGTTGTGGGCGCGGGGTTCACCGCCGAGCTTGGCCAGCCGGTGGTCATCGAGAACAAGGCCGGCGGCGGCACCATCATCGGCACCGACGCGGTCGCCAAGAGCGCGCCGGACGGCTACACGCTGGTGCTCGCCTCCTTCGCCCATTCGCTGAACCCCAGCCTGCAACCGTCCCTTCCGTACGACACCGGGAAGGACTTCGCCCCCGTGGGCCTCATCGGGCGTTCGTTCAACGTGCTCGTGGTGAGCCCCAAGTCGCGCCTGAAGACAGTGCGCGACATCATCGCGGCCGAAAAGGCCAAGCCCGGGAGCCTGACGTACGCCTCGCAGGGGCTCGGCACGTCCGCGCATCTGGCGGGCGAACTGTTCAAGAACTTGGCGGGCGTGCAGATGGTGCACGTGCCCTATCGGGGCGTCGCGCAGGCGCTCACCGACATCATCGGCGGCGACGTGGACATGATCTTCGGCACGTCCGCCGCCGTGACCGCGCTTGTGGCGGGCGGCGAGTTCCACGCGGTGGCGACGACCGCGCCCGCAGGCGCCTCCCCCCTGCCGAACGTGCCCACGATCGCCGACAGCGGCGTGCCCGGCTATGCGGTGGAAAGCTGGTACGGCGTCTATGCGCCAGCAGGCGTGCCCGCGGCGGCGATCGGCAAGCTGAACGCGGCGCTCAACAAGATCATCACGTCGGCGGCGTTCCAGAAGCGGGTGGAGTCCGAGGGGCTCGTGACGGCGCCGGGCGCGCCCGAAGACCTCGACCGCTACGTGCGCGCCGAAGAAGCCCGCTGGCGCAAAATCGTCATCGAGAACAATATCAAGCTGCGCTAGGCTTGGGGCCCAAGGGGGCGATGGAGAACGCATGCAGACGTGGATCCGCAACAGCTGGCAGGTGGTGGCCTTCCCGCATGAAATCGGCCGCAGCCTCCTGGCGCGCCGCGTGCTCAACGAGCGCCTGGTGTTCTACCGCACGCAGGACGGCGTGGCCGTCGCCATGGCGGACCGCTGCCCCCACCGGCTCGTGCCTCTTTCGGCCGGCGAGCTGAAGGGCGACCGCGTCCGCTGCGGCTATCACGGGCTGGAGTTCGGCCCCGACGGCGCGTGCCAGCTGGTGCCGGGCGAGACGCGCATTCCCCCAAACGCCCGCGTCCAAACCTATCCGGTCGTCGAGCGCTACAACGTCGTCTGGGCATGGCTGGGCGACGCGGACCTCGCCGACCCCGCGCTGATCCCCGACCTGCACTGGATGGACGACCCGGGCTGGACGCCGAGCAACGGCTACCACCACATGGAATGCGATTTCCGGCTGGTGACCGACAACCTGCTCGATCTCTCCCACGAGACCTACATCCACAAGCACACCATCGGGAACGCCGCCGTCGCCGACAGCCCCGTGCGTGCGCTGATCGACCGGGAGCGCGTCATCCGCGCCCATCGGGAGATGCCCGACATCGATCCGCCGCCGTTCTTCCGGCGCCTGCTGGGCTATGAGGGCCGCATCGACAGGTGGCAGACGGCGATCTACATGCCCGCCGGGCTGCACGTCACCGAGGCCGGGTTCTACCCGGTGGGGGGCGACCGCAGCCGCGCGTTCGTGCACCGCGTGCTGCACATAATTACGCCGGAGACGCAGCACACGTCCCACTACTTCTGGGCGACATGCCGCAACTACCGCCTCAACGAGCCCGACATCACGCAATACACCATCGAGGCGACGCGGTTCACGTTCAACGAAGACAAGGCGATGCTGGAGATGCAGCAGAAGGCGCTGCTCGAATATGGCGAGCCGCACATTCCACAGGTCACTGTCGCGGTGGACGCGGCCCCCATCCAGGCCCGCCGCCTTCTGTCGCGCGCCGTCGCGGCCGAGATCGCCGATCCCCGCTGCGTGCAGGCGCCCGTGCCGATCATCGTGGAGGATCACGAGCCGGTGACGGCCTGATCGCCCCGCCCTGGCGCCGGCCTGGCGCTCCAAACCCGTTCACGCGCCCTGAAGGGCCGAAGATTCCAGGGAATATCCGATGAAAGTGTATCTGATGGACCTGCTTCCATACGGGAAGCACTTCGACGAGTACAAAGCCGACCGCTACATCCCCTATCCGCTGCCGGGCAAGAACTTCGATCCGAAGATCGCCGCCCGGACCTACGCCGAACATTTCGAGATCTGGAACGAAATGGAGGAGCTGGGCTTCGACGGCGTGGGGCTGAACGAGCATCACACCACCCCGCACGGCCTGATGGTGTCGCCCAACATGATGGCGGTGGCGGGCGCGCGGATGACCAAGAAGCTGGAGTTCCTGCTGCTGGGCAACCTGCTGCCGCTGCACAACCCGCTGCGCATCGCCGAAGAGCTCGCGATGGCCGATTGCATTTCGGAAGGCCGCATCCTCTCGGGCTTCGCCCGCGGGGTTCCGCGCGAATACCGCGTCTATGACGTGCCGATGTCGGAATCGCGGGCCCGCTTCGACGAGGCCCTGGACATCATCTGCAAGGCCTGGACGGAGGATACGTTCTCCTATGAAGGCAAGTTCTGGAGCTTCAAGGACATCAGCATCTGGCCGCGGCCCTACCGCCAGCCCCATCCCCCCATCTGGATTCCCTTCACGGGCAGCAAGGAGACGATCCAGCTCGCGGGCCGCAACAACTTCAGCGCCGTCCTGCCCGCGGGCCATCCGGGGGTGACGCAGGATATCGTGGGTTATTACGGCGAGCAGCTCGCCGCCAACGGCCACACGATCACCCCCGAGCACCTGTGCCTGTTCACTGACGCCTACGTGGCCGAAAGCCAGGAGGCGGCGCTGCGCGAGAACATGTCCTACTACCTGTATTTCGTGCAGACGCTCTGGCACCACGGCAGCGACCAGCCCAAGGAGGCGCTCGGCAAGGCCGGCTACGTCGCCTCCTCGTCGTTCGACTACCTGCGTCCCGAGAACAAGCCGTTCGCCGAGATGGACCGCGCCAAGATCCGCCTCACCGAGGCCTCCGACGTGGAGGCCCGGGTGAAGAGCGGTTCGCTCGCGTGGGGCTCGCCCAAGGAAGTCGCCGAGCGGCTGATCGAGAAGGCCGAGCAGATGGGCGCCAACCAGGTGCTGCTGAACGTCAACCTCGGCGCCCCGCCGCACGACATGTTCCGCGAGCAGATCCGTCGCTTCGGGCGCGAGGTGCTGCCGCTGCTGAAGGCCCATCAGGTCACCAAGGTGCCCGGCGCGCAAGCGTCCATGGCTTGAAGCCGATGAAGCCCGTGGCGCCGCCTTAACAGGCCCACGCGTCACGGAGAATCCTGTAGCCCTTCGTTAGCGCCGAGCGGCCTACATCAGCGGCCGGGCGGCGGAATGTGATCCGCCGGGTTACATTATTTCCGCTAACTACTGATTGCTGCGGCTTAAACCGCTGCTTTCAGGAGAGATAATGTTCAAGACCCATCTGGCCGCCGTCGCGGTCTGCCTCGCCCCCTTCGCGGCCGTCGCGGCGGACCTCCCGTCCCGCGCGGCCGCCGCCCCTGTCCTCGCCGTCGCCGCCGGCCAATGGACGGGCTTCTACGCGGGCGTCGTGGGCGGCTACACGCAGCTGCGTTCGACGGTTCACGACAACACCGCCCCCTTGGGCATCGACCAGTTCGACGGCGCCGACGCGTTCACGCAAAAGCCTTCCGGCATGATGGGCGGCCTGAGCGTCGGCTACAACTGGCAGACCGGCCGCTTCGTGCTGGGCGCCGAAGCCGACCTGTCGGCCGCCGCCGTCAAGAAGGAAACGTTCGCCGCTTACGACGGCGACTCAAGCGGCGACGGCATGCTGACGAAGATGTCTGCGTTCGGCACCCTGCGCGCGCGCGCGGGCTACGCTGTGACGGACAGCGTTCTCGCCTACGCCACGGGCGGCCTCGCTTACGCGAACCTAACGCAGTTTGCGGGCGACAAGGACGGAGGAGACGACAGGCGCCAGTACTGGGACGTCAAGAACTCCGTGGCCAGCCTCAACCGCTGGACGCCCGGCTGGACGCTGGGCGGCGGCGTCGAAGCCCAGGTCTTCGCGAACTGGTCCGTGCGCGCAGAATATCTCTACGCCGACTTTGGCAAGTACACCGCCTTCGCCACGGCGATGGACAACTCCGATTTCCGTCGCGGCGAGATCCAGAACGTGGCTCATGTCGCGCGCCTTGGCGTGAATTATCGCTTCGGCGGATCGGCTCCCTCGGCAATCGTCGCCAAGTACTGAGCTGAATTGGACACAGCTTGCTGTCGTCCGATTGATCGGGGCCGCCGGTGCGAACCGGCGGTCCTTTCCTTTGCTTCCTGCTCAAGGAGCGGGAGCGTTCGCAGGCTATTCCGCCGCGTTCGCCACCGCGCCGGGCGTCTGGCGCTCGGCGGCCCGCAACTGGTTGACGATGCGACGCGCCGCGTTGGGCGGGATGTCCACCCTGATGTCGATTTGCGGCGCGTCCGGCATGGAGTCCATGCGCATCTGCTGGGCGGTGAGGACGCCCACGTCCTCCTTGAACACGTTGACGAAATTCACCGCCATCATCTGTTCGAGCTTGGGGTCCTCAAGGCCGAAATTGCGCACGAAGCCGAAGAAGTAATGCGTCGTGGTCTCGGTTTCCGGCGTCGGCGCGCTGAGCGCCATCAGGTCGATGCGGCGCGTGCCCTGCTGGCCTTCCGGCGCGCCGGTGCCGTGGTCGGCCACCTGGGCGAAGTTGACCGTGAAGGCGGGCGGGCGGAACTCCACGATCTGGCCCCGGTCCGCCGTGCCGGGAAATTGCCCGAACGTCTGGTACATGGGGGGCGCCGGCCGGTCGATGACCCAGCGAGTCATGCGCACGTGCTCGTCGGAGCGGTCCACGGCGATCGGAAACTCCGTGATGGCCGCGGTGCCGATCGACGTGGCGTGCACGTAGGCCAGATGCGTCACGTCGAGCAGGTTGTCGGTCACGAGCTGATAATTGCAGGGGATGTAGAGCATGTCTGGCTTGGTGAACGCCCAGTCCTTGTGCTCGCACCACCACCAGTTCGGCAGCTTGGCGACGTCCGCCAGCGCCGGGTCGCCCATCCAGATCCACACCCAGCCGTATTTCTCGACGGTCGGATAGGAGCGCACGCGCGCATCGTGGGGAATGCGGTCCTGCCCGGGAATTTCGATGCACACGCCCGCGGCGTCGAACAGCAGGCCATGATAGCCGCAGCGGATGTTGTTTCCCTCGACCTTGCTTTGCGACAGCGGATAATGGCGGTGGCAGCAGCGATCCTCGAGAGCGACGGGCGTTCCGTCCTCGCGGCGGAACAGCGTCACGGGCTGGTTGAGATAGGTGCGCGCCATCGGCTCGCGCGTGACCTCGCGGTCCCACGCGGCGACGTACCACGCGTTGTTGACGAAGCTGTCCTTGACAGGATGCGACTGGGCCATGGGCGTTTCTCCCGCTGTGCGCCTGTGTTTGCGCGTTTGCCGGAAGGATAAGGCCGGAACGCCCGTGAATGCAATCGCGCCCCGGCGCGGGGCGGCTTGAGAGCTCGCGCCGGGAGGCGCGCGGTCCGGCGGCGAAGCCAGCGCCGCGGCGAACCGGCGGCGCTGGCAGGACGTAAGCGCTACTTCGCGCCGGGGATGCGCGTCACGTCGCGCACGGCCGGCACGTTGGCGAACTCGACGTTCCAGATCTCGCCGTCCGCGCGCCGTTCCGCGCGGCGGATGTAGATGTTCTGCACCAGGTCGCGGGTGTCGGGATCGACCTTGACGGGTCCGCGCGGGCTCTCCCATTCGAGGCCCAGCATCGCCTTCACGTTGGTCTCGCCGTCCGTGGAGCCGTTGGTCTTCTTCAGCGCCTCATAGATCAGGTGCATGCCGTCGTACGCATAAGCCGCCACGAGATTGGGACGGCGGCCTTCCGCCACCTTGCGGTACGCGGCGACGAATTCAGCGTTGAGGGCGCTGTCGTGGGCCGGCGAATAGGTATGCGAGGTGATCGTGCCGATCACAGATTCGCCCATGCTGTTGATGACGTCCTCGTCCAGCAGGCTGCCTTCCGCGTAGATCTTGATGCCCTGCTGGGCCACGCCGCGCTCGGTGAGCTGCTTCATCAGCGCCGCCCCGATGCCGCCTGCGGGCACGAAGATCACGAGCGCGTCCGGCTTCAGGTCCACGGCGCGCTGCACGAAGGCGGCGAACTCGGGATTGGCCAGCGGCGCGCGCAGGTTGGCGAGCACCTTGCCGCCCTTTTCGGTGAAGCCGCGCGACGCGAGCGTTTCGAAGTCCTGGCCCGGGCCGTAGTCGGACACCAGGGTCACCATGGTCTTGTTGCCCTGGTCGGCGATCCAGCCGCCGTACGGGATGCCGAGCTGCGCCATGGAAAGGCTGGTGCGCACGATGAAGGGCGAGCGGTCGGGAATGATGGAGGTCGCGCCCAGCATCACCACCATGGGGGTCTTGGACTGGGTGGCGAGCGGCGCGGTCGCCAGGGCGCCGGGGGTGAGCGTGAAGCCCGCGATGAAGTTCACCTTGTCGTTGGTGATGAGTTCCTGGGCGACGCGGCGCGTCTGGTCGGCGACGCCGGTGTCGTCGCGCACGATCAGCTCGATCTTCTTGCCCGCGACCATGTCGCCGTATTTCTGCATGTAGACGCGCGCGCCGCCTTCCAGCTGGCGCCCGACGGCCGCGAAGGGACCCGTCTGGGAGGAGATCAGGCCGATCTTGATGACCTGTTGCTGGGCCTGCGCGCCGGTGGCGACGAGCGCGGCGCCTGCGCCGGCCATGAGCGATCTGCGAGTGATGCGAGTCAAGATACCCTCCCGTTTTGGCGCGCCCTGCGGCGCTCTGCCATTGGCGGGAAGTATGGCAGAGGCTACGCGCCGCGCAAGCGCTCCATAAGGATCAACCGGACATCGCCGCGCGGGCGGGCTCGCCCCCCACAGGAAACGCGAGGCTCGCCGGCGGGGCCGCCTCGTCGAACTCCATCTGCACGATGCGGTCGCCGCGCCGGGCGATCTTGTCGGCGGAGGTCGTCACGCCGTCGATGTCGTCCTGCGCCTGGCGGAAATGCTGCGCGAGCTTGCCGGTGCGCTCGCGCAGGCGGCCCACGTCGTCGAGCAGGTTGCGCACCTCCGCCTGGATGAGGTGGGCCTGCTCGCGCACGCCCGCGTCGCGCACGATGGATTGCATCACCTGGATAGCCAGCATCAGCAGGGATGGCGACACCATCATCACCCGCGCGCGATGGGCCTTCTGCACTACGTCGTCGAAATGCTCCTGCAGGTCGGCGTAGATCGCCTCCGAGGGCACGAACAGCATCGCGAGGTCCTGCGTCTCGCCGGGGATGAAATAGCGCTCCGCGATGTCGCGTACGTGCTTGCCGACGTCCGAACGCACGCGCGCGCCGGCCTTCCGGCGCTCGTCGTCGTCCCGAGCGACCCGCAGGGCCGTGAAGGCTTCCAGGGGAAACTTGGCGTCCACGATCATCAGCCGTTCGTCGCCCGGCAGGCGGATCGCGCAATCGGGCCGGTTGCGGTTCGAGAGCGTCTGTTGGAACGCGTAGGCGTTCGCCGGAAGCCCGTCGCGCACGATGGCCTCCATGCGGCCCTGCCCGAAGGCGCCGCGCGTCTGCTTGTTGGAAAGGATGTCCTTCAGCCCCAGCATGTCCTGCGACAGGCTCGCGAGGCTGGCCTGCGCCCGGTCGATCACCGCCAGCCGTTCACCCAGCTTCGCCAGATGGTCGGCGGTGGTGCGCGCGCTCTGCTCGACGCCCTGCCCCACCCGCTGCCCCACGGCGTCGAGCCGGTCCGACATGGCGCGGGCGAAATCCACCTGCCGGGAGGTGACGACCTCGGTGACGGTGCGCAGGCGCCCGGACAATTCGGCGTTGAGGCGCGACAGCTCGGCCATCTTGTCGTCGAGTTCGCGCTGGCGCTCGGCGCTCGCCGCAGCTTCGGCAAGCCGCGCCCTGCCGCCCCGCAGCACCGAGAGGGTCATGACGAGAAGCAGCGCCAACGCCAGCCCGCACGCCGCCCCGGCGGCCTGCAGGAGCGTGACCGCCGATCCGTTGAGCACGAACAGAATCGCATCCATGCCGCACGATAGCGCAGCATGCCGCAAATGAGAACAAACCAAAAACATGCAAGCGGACAATTAGTCCGCGATGGTTAACGCGCGGCCCGCCCGCGCCCCTGCCGCACCCGCCATCCCACGACGCCGGCCTTCACGGGCGCGCCCGTGGCGGCGTTGCGCCACTCGCCCTGCGTCCACACGCATCCGTAGGGCAGCGCGTAGGTGCCCACATGGTCTTCGCAGAGCAGTTCGCAGGGAACGTCCGGCGGGGGCGCGCCCTCGCCAGGATAGTCCGCAAGCCGCTGCATCCGGGACTCCGCCCGCCGGGTCAGGCCGGTCTCGGAGGAGGTCATTGCGTGGGCTTCACGCCGTCCTTGCCAACCTGCACGCGCACGGCGGTGTAGCGGTCGCCCTCGCCCTTGCGCGCCGCCACATAGACGGCCTCGCCCGCCTTGAGGTCCGCGCGCGAGCCCGGAGCCGATTGGGACATGGCGGTCTCGGGCGTCACCAGCACCGTGACCGTGCCGGTCTTGTAGTTCAGCGTCAGCTCGGACCCGTTGGCCTTGGCGGCCGAAGCCTCCAGCACCGCGTTGGTCATGGTCGACTGCGGCTGCAGGTCATAGGGCGACAGGCCGGAGGGCGCCGTCGCGGGGATCGGGCGCACGTCGATGGCCACCACGGCGCCGTCGGGGCGCACGATGGTGGTGACCCCAAGCGGCATGCCGGGCTTGATGTCCGCCATCGTGAAGGCCTTGGTGGTCGAGACGTTCAGCCCTTCGGGGATGTCCACCATGATGGTCCTGCCGTCATTGGTGCGCACCGAAAGCGCATTCGCCTCGACGGCGGCGATCACGCCGCGCAGGTTCACGTTCTGCTGCTGGGCGAAAGCCCCGGCGCTCGCAAGGACCAATGCGGCGCCGAGCGCCAATTTCTTGAACATCATGCGTATTTCCTCCCGGTCTTCTCGCCGCACTGTTTCCTGCGGGACCCGCGCGCGCAAGCCACGTTTGTGTGAGCCGGCAGGAAATCGCCCGCCCCAAAGGGCCGTTTTGGCGCCGATCCGCTGGCTCGTGCGTTGCGTCAGGCGCGCGGCGCGGACGGCGCCGCCCAGACCTGCCGCACGAGGCGAAACAGCATTGGAGGTTCATGTGACACGAACGGGGACATCGGCGGGCATGAGGTTCGCGCGGGCGAAAGCGGCGGGCTTGGGACTGGCGGCGATCGCGGCGGCGTATGCGGCGCCCGCCTACGCCGCGCCCTTCGACGGAAGCTGGTCCGTGCTGATCGTGACCGAGAGCGGAAGCTGCGAGGTCTATCGCTTCGGCGTGCAGGTCGCCAACGGCCGGGTGGCCGCCAACGACAGCGGAACCCGCCTCAACGGGACCATCGCCAACAGCGGCGCCGTGAACCTCAACCTCAGCCGGGGCGCCGACACGGCCCGGGTGACCGGCAAGGTGTCGGGCGGCTTCGGGCGCGGGCGCTGGACCTCTCCGAGCCGCCAGTGCTCCGGCCGCTGGGAGGCCGACAAGCGCAGCTAGCGCTCAGGCCAGCGGCGCCCGCATCTCGAAGATGAGGCCCTGCGGGTCGTAATCCATGCTCACTTCGGCGCGGCTCTGGGGGGCGAGCACACGGGTGATGAGCACGGTGCCAAAACCATTGCGCGCGGGCGGCCGCACTTCCGGCCCGCCCGTCTCCACCCACTTGAAGGTCAGCTCGCGATCGTCCCCGCGCCCGCCGACCGCCCAGGTGATCGACAGCCGGCCGGACGGCGCAGAAAGCGCCCCGTACTTGATGGAATTGGTGGCGAGTTCATGCACCGCCATGCCGAACGGCACCGCGAGGATCGACGGCAGGTCGACCGGCGGGCCCTCGAGGCTGAAGCGCCGCGCGTCCGAATCCGCATAGGGCTGCAATTCCTGCTGCAACAGGTCGAGCAGGGACGCCGATTGGAACGTGTCGTCGGTGAGCAATTGATGGGTGCGCGCCAGCGATTGCAGCCGCTCGCTGAACGCCAGCGTGAAGTCGCGCACGTTGCCGGACGCCCGCGAGGTGACGGACATGACGCCCTGGATCGTCGCCAGCATGTTGCGCACGCGATGATGCAGTTCGCGGATGAGCACCTTCTGGCGCGCCGCGACGCGTTCATGCTCCAGCAGAAGGGCTTCCGCGCCCTTCTGGCGCCGGCGCGCCCGCAGCGCGCTGCGCACCGCCGCCGCAAGGCTCAACGGATGGAAGGGCCGCTCGAGCACGGCGGCGTTGACCAGCATCTCGACGAATTTCGAGTCGAACGGCGAGTGCCGGAACGTGAGCAGGACGAACGGAAAGTCCGACCAGTTCGGCTGCCCCTGCACCCATTCGCTCAGTCGGCGCGAATTGGAGGCCGCAAGGTCCTCGATCGTGAGGATCGCCGCGCTGGCGTTCGGCAGTTGATCGACGAGTTCGTCGAGCGAATAGCAGATGCGCGACGCGATGCGGTTCTGCGCCAGGACCCCCGCGGCCACGACGCCGTCGCGGCCCGCGCGCGCGAGGATGAGCACGAGGCCTTCGCCCGCGTCGGTCGCCTGTTTCACGCGAAGCCCTCGCCCGGCCGGATCACTCGACCGCGTGTCCGACGAACAGCGCATCCGCCTTCCCCTCGAAGCGCGGAACCCCCGTCAGCACGCCCTGGAAGCCGACAAGCGGCGCCCCGACGCGCAGGCCGTTCGAGCTGATGGCGTACTCGCGGATGCTGTCTTCATGGAAGCCGGTCCGCTTCTTGATGACCGACAGCGCGCGCCGGATGCGCCCCTCCGCCTCGAAGAAGCGCAGCATGATCACCGTGTCGCTGATGTACGTAAGGTCGACCGGAGCGGCCATCTGCCCCACCATCCCATGCTGCGCCAGCACAAGAATGGTCACGACCCCCTGTTGGTTCAGATAGGTCAGCAATTCATGCATCTGCAGCAGCATGTACTGCTCATCCGGAATCGCGTTGAGATAGCCCGTCAGGCTGTCGATCACCACCATCTGGGCGCCCGCCTCCACCCGCTCGCGGATGAGCCCCGACAGCTCGCCGGGCGACAAGCGCGCGGGATCGATCTGGCGCAATTCGAGCTGGCCGCTGGCGAGGAACGGTTCAAGGTCGATCCCGATTCCCGACGAGCGCTTCAGCAGAATGCGGCGCGTTTCGTCGAACGTGATGAGCAACCCGCGCTCGCCGCGGTGGAGCGCGGCGCACAGGTATTTCGCCGACAGCGTCGACTTGCCCGAGCCCGACGGGCCAATGAGCAGCGTGCTGGTGCCCCGGTCGAGCCCGCCGCCCACCAGCCGGTCCAGTTCCGGCACGCCGCTGCTGGCGGCCTGGGTCTCCGGAAACCCCTCGTCGTGCTCGCTCGCCACAAGGCGCGGGTACAGCACGAGGCCGCCCTTCTGGATCACGAAGTCATGGTAGCCGCCCTCGAACTTCATGCCGCGCATCTTGAGGACGCGCAGGCGCCGCCGCTCGGCGCCGTACAGCGCCGCCGTCTGCTCCAGCCGGATCACCCCATGGGAGATGCTGTGCAGATTGAGGTCGTCCTGCTCGGCCGTGAGGTCGTCCAGCATCAGCACGGTGGCGTCGTGCAACAGGAAGAAGTGCTTGAGCGCCAGCACCTGCCGACGATAGCGCAACGGGCTTTGCGACAGCAGGCGGATTTCCGACAGGCTGTCGAACACGATGCGCTTGGGCTTGACGCGCTCGATCTCCTGGATGGCCATCTGCACCGTCTCGCCCAATTCGAGATCGGACGCGTAGAGCAGCGTCTGCTGCTGCTTGGGATCGAGGCTCAGCTCGGGCGGCACAAGCTCGAAGATATGGAGATCGTCCAGCGACCATCCATGGTTCTGCGCCACGGCGCGCAATTCGCGCTTTGTCTCCGAAAGGGTGATGTAGAGCCCCGCCTCGCCCTGCTCGACCCCGCGCAGCAGGAATTGCAGGCCCAGGGTGGTCTTGCCGCAGCCGGGCTTGCCCTCGATCAGGTGGACGCGATTGGAGGGATAGCCGCCCGCAAGGATTTCATCCAGCCCCGGCACGCCGGTCCGGATGGGTTGTGCATCGGCCATCTCGTACTCCTTGATACTTTCTCAAGGATAGCGAGGGGCCAACCGCAAGAGCAAGCTGGGGCCAGACCAATCGAGTGGAATTTCTATGCTTTCGACTGCTTTGAGCAGCCGATCGCGAAATCAATGTCCTCTAGTGAACACTTCCAAAGGCTCTACGTCTGCTCCACGGCCGCCGCATCCATCCAGAAAAGCTCCCAGATGTGCCCGTCCGGATCGTCGAAAGCGCGACCGTACATGAAGCCGAAGTCCTGGGGATCGCGCGCCTCGCGCCCGCCGGCCGCCAGCGCCTTGCCCATAAGGTCGTCCACCTGCGCGCGGCTGTCCATCGAGAGCGCGAGCAGCACTTCGGTGGTGCGCGTCGCGTCGGCGATGTCCTTTGCGGTGAACTCGCGAAATTTCGCGTGCGTCAGCAGCATCGCGTAGATGTCGCCGGAGATGACCATGCAGGCCGCCGTATCGTCGGTGAACTGCGGATTGAACGTGAAGCCGAGCGCGGCGAAGAACGCCTTCGAGACGCCGAGGTCCCGCACCGGCAGATTGACGAAGATCTTGGTGGCCATGCCTGCTCCCGCGCGCGCCGTTCGCCGCCTTGGGGCAGCATAAGGCGCAGCGCGCGCGGCGCCAGCCGGGCCGGCCAGTATTTTTGATGAGGCGCGGGGCGCTAGTAGGCGTCCCAGCTCACGATGGAGAGATTGGCGCCGTCGCCCATCAGAGCGTGGGGCGACTTGATGCCCGCCGCGAAGGCGTCTTTGGTGGCGGGGCTCTTGTGCAGGAAGAAGAACGCCCCGGTGGCGAGCGCCAGCACGAGCGAAGCCTGAATGACCAGAGAGAAGGGATTGCGCATGGCGATCTCCGTTCAAGTCTGACGTCTGACGATGCTGATGTGTTTTTGACGAAGGATGATCGCCCCGGGATGCGCGTCCAGGCTGCGACCTTCGACAGGGTGCGCCGATCATGAAATCGCGCAACACACGTTTTCGTGCGGCCCCGCCGCAGGCTCAGGAGATTTCGACCGCGCGCCCGCAGGCCCGCGCCGGCCCGCAGGGCGCATGCGCCTGCTGCGGGCGGCGCGCGACGGCGTCAGAGGCCGGCGCGCATCTGGTTGCGCTTCGTGAAGGCCGCGACGGCGGCGACGACGGCGACCACGAAGGTGACGCCTGCAATCATCGCCAGCGTGGGCTGGTAGGGGCCCGAAACCGCGAACCAGTTCGTGCTAAAGATAATCGCCGCCACGACGGCGAAAAACACGCACGTCATCGCCAGGCCCTCGACCTTCGCCATGCTGGCGGTCGCGTCGCGCGTGTGGTCCGAAATGCCGCTGGCGGCCTGCTCCTGACGCTCGATTTCGCGGTAGTTCTCGCCGAGCAGAATCCGCTTGTCGGAGTCCGAGAGACTGGCCATTTTTTAACCCTCCACGCCGCTGTCCCCGCAGCGGCCGCCCACGTTTACACCTTTGCGGCGCGTCGGCCCAGCGCTCGTTTGCCGGGCTGGCGAATAACTGCCGCTCACGCGCCCGGGTCGGTCGCGTTGGGGAAGAACAATTGCTGTCCGCCGACCTTGTAGGCGGCGATTGCCGCCTGCCCGTCGGGCGACGTCAGCCAGTCGATGAACGCCTGCCCGTCCGCCTGGCGCACATGCGCGTGCCGCGCTGGATTGACCAGCATGACGCCGTACTGGTTGAACATGCGCCGGTCGCCTTCGACGAGGATCGCAAGGTCGCCCTTGTTGCGGAACGACAGCCACGTGCCCCGATCGGCCAGCACATAGGCGCCCATGGCGCCCGCCGTGTTGAGCGCCGCCCCCATGCCCTGCCCGATCTCGCGATACCACGCGCCCCGAGCGGCCGTCAGATCGACGCCGGCCGCGCGCCACAACGCCAGTTCCGCCTGATGCGTGCCCGAGCGGTCGCCCCGCGACACGAAGGGCGCCTGCTTGCCCACGAGGGCGTTCAGCGCCGCCGCGATGTCCTTCCCGCCCGCGACGCCGGCCGGATCGGCCTTGGGGCCAATGAGGACGAAATCGTTGTACATGACGGGGCGCCGCCGCAGCCCGAAACCTTCCGCGACGAACTTTTCCTCGGCCTCCCGCGCATGCACGAACACCACGTCGGCGTCGCCGCGGCGCCCGGTGTCGAGCGCCTGCCCGGTGCCCTGGCTGAGAACGCGCACGTCGACGCCCGTCCGCGCCTTGAAGAGCGGCAGGAGATGCTCGAACAGGCCTGAATCCATCGTGGAGGTGGTGGACGCGACAGTGATGGACCTCTGTTGCGCGAAAGCTGGCGCGCAGAAAAGGCTTGCGGCGCAAAGCCATGCGGCCAAATGCCGGCGTCGTGTGTTGGTCATGACAGCGTCTCCGTCACCAAAGCAGGTCCCCGGCCAGGAAGGCTCTCGCCTCCGCGGCCGCCGGGCCTTCGAAGAACGTGTGGGCGGCAGCGTCTTCAATCAGACGCCCCTTGTGCATAAACAGAACGCGGTCGGCAAGACGGCGCGCCTGGCCCATATCGTGCGTGGTCATGACCAGCGTGACGCCGTCCCGCTTCAACCCGCCGAGCATCTGCTCCACTTGCAGCGTCGCGCCGGGATCAAGATGCGAGGTGGGCTCGTCGAGAAAGAGGATCTCGGGCCCGGCGGCGACGGCGCGCGCGATGGCCAGCCGCTGCTGCTCGCCGCCCGACAGCAGGCGCGCGGGCCGCTCGCTCAAGTCCGCCAGCCCGAACCGCTGAAGCGCCGCGTCCGCGCGCCCGGCGCGTCCTGCGCGCGCGACGCCCGAGGCCGCGAGCGCATGCAGCACGTTGCCGCGCGCCGAGCGCCGCAGCATCACGGGCTTCTGGAACACCATGGCGTGGCGGCTGAAGCCCTCTGGCTGCGCGTTCCACGCCACGGCTCCGGACGTTGGCGCAAGGAGGCCCTGGCACAATCGCATCAGCAGCGACTTCCCGGCCCCGTTGGCGCCCAGCACGATGGTGAGCCCGCCGCGCGGGATCGCGAAGCTCACATCTTCCAGCAGGCGCGCCTGCGCATCCGCAAAGCACAATCGCTCGACGCGCAGCGGCAGGATGGAGGCGGGATTGGGGATCGTATCGTGCATGGCGCTCACACTGCGTGCCGCGCGCCGACGCGGCTCGCGCCATAGGCCGCCGCGTTGATGAGGAGCGTCAGGCCGATGAGCACCAGCCCGAGGCCCAGCGCCAGCGGCAGGTCGCCCTTCGACGTTTCAAGCGCGATGGTGGTCGTCATGGTGCGCGTGGAGCCCGCGATGTTGCCGCCCACGATGAGCACCGCGCCGACCTCCGCGCTCGCCCGGCCGAACGCCGCCAGCAGGCCCGTGGTGAGCGAAAAGCGCCCGTCCCACAACAGGGTGGGCACGGCCCGCACGCCCTTGAGGCCAAGCGACAGCAGATGCTCGCGGTATTCGCCCCACAGGTCCTCGACGATCTGCCGCGTGATGGCGATCACGATGGGCAGCGCCAGAACGGTCTGGGCGGCGATCATCGCCGTGGGGGTGAAGAGGAGGCCAAGCGCGCCCAGCGGCCCCGCGCGCGAAAGGGCAAGGAACACCAGCAGCCCCACCACCACGGGCGGCAGCCCCATCATGGCGTTGACGACGACGATGACCATGGAGCGGCCGGGAAAGCGCTTCAGGGCCAGCAGCGCCCCCAGGGGCAGGCCAATGAGGGCCGCGATGAGGACGGCGGTCGCCGTCACGCGCAGCGACAGGCCCACGACGGCCAGGAACCCCGGGTCGAGAGAGACGATCAGACCGAGTGCTAACGCGAGCGAGTCCACCTGTTCCCCGGAGCCATGGGCTGTGTGCGCGCGGCGCCCACCGGCGCGCGCACATTGCCATAGCATCCATCGGGCGTCACGCGTCGGCGCAGGTCAGCACCGCCGCCGCGTGGCCGGGAATGCGCCAGCCGTCCTCGCTCTCCACCGCAGGCGTCCCGGCCCCGCCGTAAGCGGGATCCTCGCTGGACCACAGCAGCCGCCAGCCACGGCCCTCCGGGGGGGCCAGCAGGGGCTCGGGAAAGCTGCCGCGCACGATGTCCCGGCCGAAGTTCACGATCAGCAGGCGGTCGCCCTGCGCGCCGCCGAACCAGCGCAGCACGAACGCCTCGCGGGCCAGCACTGAGCCGTCGAGGCCGCCCTTCGCCTGCGCGGCGAAGCAGGGGTCGCTCCGCCGCAACGCCAGCAGGTCGCGATGCAGCGCGACCGCGGCGGCGTGCGTCTCGCGCTCGCGCCAGTCGAGGCGGCACGCGTCTCTTGTGCTGGCGTCGTCAGGCGCGGGCAGCCGGGCCACGACGGCGGGGTCCTGAATGCTTGGAAACTGCGCCAGGAACTCCACGCGCCCCTTGCGCACGCCGCTGGCGAGATCGCTCTTGTGATCGGCGAAGTAGAAGAACGGCGTGGAGGCGAAAAACTCCTGCCCCTGGAACAGCATCGGCGTGCCGGGCGCCAGCAGCATGTAGGCCGTCATCGCCCGCGCCCGTCCCGGGCTGGCGAGCTGATGAAAACGCAGTCCGCTTGCGGAGTTGGCGATCTGGTCGTGGTTCTGGACGAAGTTGACCAAGGCCGCCGGGGCAAGATCGAGCCCGGGCGTTCCGCGCCGTTGCGCCTGATGGGCGTAGCGCTGGCCCTGGAACAGGTAGCCGTACTTCGCCGCGGAGACGAACTCCTGCGGGGCGCCCATATGGTCCTCGTAATAGGCCTCGTTGCGGCCCGTCAGCGCCACCATGGCGCTGTGGTGCAGGTCGTCGTTCCACAGCCCGTCGAGCCCGTATCCGCCCGACGCCGACGGGCGCACGAGGCGCGTGTCCTGCGGTTCGTTCTCGGCGACGATCACGATGCTCCGCGCGCCCGCGGCCTTGCGGGCGGCGCGCGCAATCTCCGCCAGCACGTGCTCGTCCGAGGCGTCGTGGATGCTCTGCGTCGCGTCCAGCCGCAGCCCGTCGAAGTGGAACTCCTCGATCCAGTAGGCCGCGTTGGCGACGAAGAAATCGCGCACCCCCTCGCGGCCCTCGCCGTCGAAGTTGATGGCCTCGCCCCAATCGTTTTCGTACCGGTCCGTGAAGTAGGAGCGGGCGAAGCGCGCCAGATAGTTCCCGTCGGGACCAAGGTGGTTGTAGACCACGTCGAGGATCACTCCGATCCCAAGCGCGTGGGCTTCGTCGACGAAGCGGCGAAGGTCGTCGGGCTCGCCGTAGAGGTGCGAGGGCGCGAACAGGTTCACGCCGTCATAGCCCCAGCCGAACGCGCCCGGAAAACCGTTCACGGGCATCATCTCGATCAGAGTGACGCCGACCTCTCGCAGCAGAGGCAGCTTGCCGGCGGCGCTGGCCCACGAGCCCTCCGGGGTGAAGGTTCCGACGTGCATCTCGTAAATGACCTGGCCTTCGATCGACGCCCCCGGCCACGCCCCGTCGCGCCAGCGATAGGCGCGCGGATCGACGATTTGCGATGGGCCGTGCGGCCCCTGCGGCTGCGAGCGGGAGGCGGGGTCCGGGTAGGGCTTTTCGTCATCGTCCAGCCGCAGCCAGTAGAGATCGCCGGCACGCGCCGGAATGCGCCCCGCGAAATAGCCCTGCCGGGCAGGCGCAAGGTCGAACTCTCCCCCGCGCTCCAGCGCCACGCGCACCCGGGCGCGGTCGGGCGCCCATACCCGCAACGCCACGCCGTCGTCCGTCACGACGGCGCCCGGGGCCAGGCGGCCTGACTTCGGCGCTGCATGGTCGCGCCGCCTGCTCGATTGTCCCGTCATGCGTGCTCAACGGAAACGCCCAAGGTGGGTTCCGTCCGATAGCGCACTTTGCGTGAACGCCCCTCGCGTGAAACTAAAGCCGCGTGAGCGAATTCGCGCATCGGAGCCTAGCAGCGGAGCAAGCCGGATGCCTGAATCGACGTGGTGGAAGCGCGGGATCGTCTACCAGATTTATCCGCGCTCGTTTCAGGACAGCAACGGCGACGGCGTGGGCGACCTCAACGGGATCCGCCAGAGGCTCGACTATCTGGCCTGGCTGGGGGTGGACGCGGTGTGGATCTCTCCCATCTACCCCTCCCCCATGGCGGACTTCGGCTATGACGTGGCGGACTATTGCGGCGTCGATCCGATGTTCGGGACGCTGGCGGATTTCGACGCCCTGGTGGCGGACGCGCACGCGCGCGGGCTGAAGCTCATCCTGGACTTCGTGCCCAACCATTCGTCGGACCAGCATCCGTGGTTCCTCGAGAGCCGCGCGTCCCGCCACAACCCCAGGCGCGACTGGTACATCTGGCGCGATCCTGCGCCGGGCGGCGGCCCGCCGAACAATTGGGGCAGCAATTTCGGCGGCTCCGCCTGGACGTTCGACGAGGCGAGCGGGCAATATTACTACCACGCCTTCCTGAAGGAGCAGCCGGACCTCAACTGGCGCAACCCCGCCGTGCGCGCGGCCATGTACGACGCGCTCCGGTTCTGGCTCGACAGGGGCGTGGACGGCTTTCGCGTCGACGTCATCTGGCATCTCATCAAGGACGAGGGCTTCCGCGACAACCCCCCCAATCCCGGCTACACGCCAGCCCTTGGGGACATCCAGCGAACCCTTCAGGTCCATTCGTGCGACCAGCCCGAGGTGCACGACGTGATCGCCGAGATGCGCCGCGTGCTGGAGGAATACGACGACCGCGTGCTCATCGGCGAGATCTACCTGCCGCTTGAGCGCCTCGTGGCCTATTACGGCGCGGACCTGTCGGGCGCGCACCTGCCGTTCAACTTCCAGCTCATCCACACCGCGTGGAACGCGCGCGAGATCAGCCGGCTGATCGGCGAATACGAGGACTCGCTTCCCGAAGGCGGCTGGCCCAACTGGGTGCTGGGCAACCACGACCAGCCGCGCATCGCCGCCCGGGTGGGGCAGGCGCAGGCCCGCGTCGCCGCCATGCTGCTGCTCACCCTGCGGGGCACGCCGACGCTCTATTACGGCGACGAGATCGGCATCGCCAAAGTGGACATCCCGCCGGACGCCGTGCGCGACCCCTGGGAGAGGAACGAACCCGGCCTTGGCTTCGGCCGGGATCCGCAGCGCACGCCCATGCACTGGGATTCGAGCCCGCAGGCGGGCTTCACGGAGGGCGCGCCATGGCTGCCGCTTGGGCCCGAACACCCGACCTGCCATGTGGAGTCGCAGTCCAAGGATCCGCGCTCGATCCTGTCGCTTTATCGCGCGCTCATCGAGCTGCGCCGCCGGCATCCCGCGCTCAGCGTCGGCGGCTACGCGTCCCTGCGCACGGACGCCAACGTGCTCGCCTACGAGCGGCGCCGCGGCGAGGAGCGGCTGATCGTGCTGCTCAACATGAGCGCGGAGGACAAGCATGTGGAGCTGGGCGCGCTAGGCCTTGAGGGCGGGCGCGTGCTGCTGTCCACGCGGCTCGACCGCAGCGACGAATTCACCGGACATTCGGTGGAGCTGCGCGCCAGCGAAGGCCTGATCGTGAAGTTCTAGGCCGCCAGCACCATGCCGTTGCGGTCCAGCGGCGTCAGCCAGACCTCGTCGCCAGCCTTGATGGGCGTGTCGGCGGGGGCCACCACGCGGATCGGGGCGCCGTCGAGGGTGAGGCTGCAATCCACCGTGGGTCCCGTGAAGCCGACGGACGACACCTGCGCCCGCAGGCTGTCGTCCACGGGCTTGTGCAGCGAGACCGACAGCCGCTCGGGGCGCAGCAGCAGCTTGATGGCGGAGCCCGCAGGCAGCGGCGTCTTCGCCCGCAGGCGCTGGCCCGCGCCCACTTCCACCAGGGCCTGCGCGCCGTCGCTGGAGATGATGCGGCCGTCCAGAATGTTGGAGGCGCCGAGGAACTCCGCCACGAACACGTTGCGCGGCTGCGAGTAGATGTCCCGCGGGGCGCCCTCCTGGGCGATCTTTCCCTTGTGCATCACCGCCACCCGCGCGGCGAGCGACAACGCTTCGGCCTGGTCGTGGGTGACGAACAGCGCCGTCACGCCGATCCGGGCGATGAGGTCCGCAAGCTCCTTGCGCATCTGCTCGCGCAGCATGGCGTCGAGGTTCGACAGCGGCTCGTCCAGCAAAAGCAGCGCGGGCCGCCTCACGATGGCGCGCGCCAGCGCGACTCGCTGCTGCTGGCCGCCCGAGAGGCGCGGCGCAGGCCTGCGCGCCACGTCCTTCATGCCCACGAGCGCGAGAACGTCCATGACGCGCTGCTCGATCTCGGCCTTGGGGATACGCGGACGCGCGACGCGCAGCGGATAGGCGACGTTCTCGAACACGTCCATGTGCGGCCAGATGGCGTAGGACTGGAACACGATGCCGATGGGGCGCTGATGCGTGGGAACGTTGATGCCCAGCGCTGAATCGTACACCACGCGTCCGGCGATCTCGATGCGGCCGGAATCGGGCTCCTCAAGGCCCGCCACGCAGCGCAGCGTCGTGGTCTTGCCGCAGCCGCTGGGGCCCAGCAGCGCATAGCACTGGCCTTCGGGAACGTCGAACGACACGTCGTCGATGACGTTCAGCCGGCCCTGATCGGTCGCGAAGGATTTCTGCAAGGATGAGACGGTGAGCATGTCAGTCCCCGGACCCGCGCGCGACCAGAAAGCGGCGGGCGAAAAAGATGATGGGCGCCACCATGAGCAGCATCAACGTGCCCAGCGCCGCCGAGTGAGCCGGCTGGCCGCCCTGGAACAATTGCCAGATGAGCACCGACAGCACCACGTTGTCCTGGCTGTAGAGCACGAACGGAATGGTGAACTCGCGCATGCCGATGATGAACAGCAGCAGGAACGCCGACATCAATCCCGGCGCCAGCAGGGGCAGCAGAATGCGCGCCTGAGTGGTGAGCCAGCGCGCGCCGGCGGCTTCCGAGGCCTCCTCCAGCTCCTTGTGCACCTGCATGATCGTCGCGCGCGACAGGCGCGTGGCGGTGGCGAGCCGGTACGAATAGGCGATGACCAGTATCCACACCGTTCCGTAGACGCCGATGGGCAGCGAGAGATAAAGCACCATCACGGCGAGCGCCGCGATGACCGCCGGAATGCCCAGCGACATGAAGGTGAGCGCGTCCAGCAGCCCGCGCCCGGGCGCCTTCGAGCGCACGACGATCCAGGCGATAAGCCCGCCCAGCAGCGTCACGATGAGTGCCGAGAGGCCCGCCACCAGAAAGCTGTTGAACACCGCGCGCCAGAACACCGGATTGCTGAAGAAGCTCGCATAGCCGGCCAGCGTCGCGTCGGCCCACGTGGCCTTGCCGGGCGGCGTGAAGCCGAAGAAGCTCGTCCACACGAGGATGCCGACCGGCAGGACCGCGCTGAGCGCCACGTAGATCGTCATGAACGCGTACGCCGGGATGCGCCAGCGCCCCAGCGGCAGCCGCTTCTGGGCGAACGCCTTGCCGGTGACGGTGACGAACTTGTCCGCATGCCGGATGGCGTAGTTGTACGCCACCAGCGCGAGCAGGCCGAGCGCCAGGAAGGGCAGCGAGATCGCCGCCGCGCCGCCGTAATTGGGCAGGCCGCTCGCGGGGTTCAACTCGTTGTAGATGCGGAAGGCGAACACGTTGATGCGCGCCGGAAGGCCCACGATCAGCGGCAGCTCGAATTGCTCGAACGTGATCAGCGTCACGAGGATGATCGGCGCCAGCAGCCCCGGCAGCAACACGGGCAGCGTCACCTTGCGGAACGTCGTGAACGGAGACGCCCCCGCGCCCCGCGAGGCTTCCTCGAGCATCGGGTTCATGGAGCGCAGCGCGGCCGACAATTGCAGGAACACGAAGGGCGTCGTGGCCAGCGCCTGGCAGAGAATGAGCCCCGGCATGCTGAAGATGTTGATGGGGCCTTCCCCGCTCCAGCCGAACAGGCCGCGCAGCGCGAGATTGGCCCAGCCGGCGTTGGGGCTCATGAGCAGGATCCACGCGATCGCCTTGACGACGATCGGCGCCAGCGTGGGAAAGATGATGATCGCGAACCAGACGTTGCGCGCCGCAAGGTCCGTGCGCTCGACGATCCACGCGAGGACCATCGCCATCAGGGTCGTCAGCGTCACCGTTCCGGCCACGAAGATCAACGTGTCCGGCAGCACCCGTCCGAGCATGATCGGGTCCGTGAAGACCGCGATCACGTTGTCGAGCGTCCATTGCGCGCCGTCTTCGAACGGCAGGAAGTCGGCTGGCCCGCGGAACGCCGCATAGATCAGCATCGCGAGCGGCGCGGCGATCAGATAGACGGCCGCGAGCGCGCCGGCCGCCGGCACAAGCACCGAGAGCCAGTCGCGACGGAAATGGCCTGCGTCGTCCGCCTGTTTCGCCGTCCGCTTCACTGCGCGCGGCCAGCCACGATGGGAGTCGCCTTGCGGATGGCGGCGTCCCGCTGCTCCATGTTCTCGGGCGTGTCGAACACCACCTGCACCTTGCCCTCGTGCATCTCGCGCGCGAAGGGCTCCTGGGAGGTCGTGTCGTAGTCGATGGAGCCGGTGTGCTTGCGCCGCGCAGCGCGCCCTTCAGGCGTCGCCAGCCATGCCGCCACCAGCCGGCCGGCGTTGGGGTGCGGCGCCTTGGCCATCACGGTCGAGCCGAACTGCACCATCACCACCGGTTCGGGAATGGAAACGCCGAATATCTTTCCCTCCAGCGCGTGCCGCCGATAGGTGTTCTCGATCTCGCCGAACGCCAGCAGGCGCTCGCCCGATTCGACGAACGTCTCGCGCGGCGCGCGGGTCAGCAGCGCGTCCTGCGTATTGACCAGATCGCGCGCGAACTGCAGCGCCTTCTCTTCGCCCCACGCGAGCGCGAGTCCGCCCGTGAGGCGCGGCAACAGGAACAGGCTGGCGGCGAGCTTGCCCTTGAACTTCGGATCCAGATAGCCGTCCCAGGTCCTGGGAAGGTCTTCGGCCTTCACCTTCTTGGGGTCATAGGCGACCGAGTAGAGCACCTTGTTGGCGTAGAGCATCTGGCCGTTGAAGGCCGTCTGCGGATCGGGCACGTCCAGCGCCTTCCAGTCGACGGCGGCGAGCAGATTGCGCTGCGCGACAGGCACGCTCGCCGTCACCGAGTTCCACAGCATGTCGATCTGGTGGCGCCCGCCGCGCGCTTCCGCAATCGCGCGCGTCACCACGTCGTTGTCTCCGACGAACTCGACGGCCACGCCCGGAAACGCCTCCGGCACAGCCTTGGCGAGCCATTCGACTTCGCCCCGCTGGGGGCCCCACACCACCGCGACGCCTTCAGCCTTGGCCTTTTCGTAGAGCGCCTTGACGGCGGGCCCGTCGCGCCAGTCCGCCATGGCGGGCGCGAGGGTGTAAACCAGCGCGGCGACAGCCGCCCCCAGTGTGCGCTTGAGCATGCTCCCCTCCATGTTTTCTAGGTTCCTTATTCCGCCGCGGCTTTCAGCGCGCCGGTCGGGTTCTGCGAGATGCGCAATTCGTCCGAATAGGCCTGCAGCCAACCCTTCGTGTCAGGCCCGACGAAATCGCCGCCGCGCGCGCCCTGGAAGGTTTCGGGATGATCGACGCCGGGCGGCGTGACGCCCTCGGCGGCGGCGCGCGCCGCGTTGACGATGCGCCTGCGCGTGCGGTTGATCATCAGGTCGCTCACCGCCAGATGCTCGAACGTGTGGTCCACGATCTCGCCCATGCTCTCGGTCAGCGCCTGGTCCTGCAGATGAATGCCCTCGATGCCCGAATAGCTGGCGCCGCGTTGCAGCTCGCGGTCGATCTGGTAATCGTTGGCGGCGTTCGCCTCCAGCCGCCAGCGGCCATGCCAGTCGCTCGTGTTGGGCAGGAACTTGTTGCCGATGGACGCGCCCACGATGGGAGTCCCGTCCTTCATCTTGCGCAGTCCGGGCGTGTTCTTC
>JAQGJX010000075.1 GCA_028290405.1 Hyphomicrobiales bacterium | reverse complement strand
CGGTTTGCTAAACCGTTATAGGGTTGTAAAGCCCTATCGAGGGTTCGAATCCCTCCGTCTCCGCCAATTTTTCCCAGCGTCGTTCTAGACTTAGCGAATATGGAAATTTTCGCTGCGGCTTGGACTTGAGGAATTTTCCTCCTCCCAAAGCGCCTGATCCAATTGCGGGACGACTGTATATGACTTGAACGCCAGTCTAGCCTTGCAGATTGAAACATGGCTTGCCTGCTCTCCAAGCGCAGCCTTAAGCTGGTTCTTCGTCAGGGTTGAACGATGCCCCACAATGACTTCCTTCAGAACGATTTCGTCAGAGAAGTCCGTGAAGTGCCTGTCGCGCTTGTCAGGCGTCTCACCTCGAAGATCGATGTAGATGCGCACTTCATTTTCATACTGCCAGTGGATGTACTTGGTCGATATTATTTGTTCCATGTCCTTCCATCGGTCTTCCCCCTCACCTCCCAACAAGCGGGCGCTCGGCTCTATCAGCGCTGCGCTATAAGTCACTAAACTTAGTCGCTCGTCTGGAACATCGAAGCCGAGACAGATTCCACGATGACGGTCTGCGTAGTGGGCCCACTGAACTGGGTTTCCCCAATCGCGGCTGAAGCATAGTATGCCGATGGAATCGTGTAGCCGGTCTTTCACCGCTCTGAACGCCTTGCGCACGTCTCGATCAGTAGTGGCGACTTCAAATTCGAACGGGTCATTCAGATCGTGAACCCGAGCGACTTTCAGGCGTCGGTTGCGAATGTCGTCCAGTCCCCATTTGAGATTTATGAAGTGATATACGCGCAATTCAGTGCCCCCACATCGGGCATTTTTTTATCACGACGCGAAACTGGCGTGAACTAGGCCGTTTCTTGGGTTGATTTCCTTTCACCCCCACTCCTCCCCCAAGTGTCCGAAATCGCACTAAAATTCGCTTCGTCGGTCCGGTTTCGGACTCGCCCTGACATTGATCGGGCGAAGGCTGAGCGCATATCCACAATTATGGAGGCGCGCATGTTCGGACACTTTCCCGCCCTCAACTTCAGCCTTGAGCCGGCGGAACTTGACGAGCTTGAACAGGCCTATCTGGCCGCCTTCGAAGTGCTGAAGCCGGGCGATCTCCGCGCCCGCGAGGGATTGGCGTTCGACATTCTGCAGAGTTATCGGGGCGGCGCCCGCGACAGGAACCTGATGCTCGCCGAAGTGAGCAGGAAGTATGGCGTGACCGCGGCCGAGTGGGCCAAGGTCACGCGCTAGCAACCAGGGGGAGACGCTCATGGCGGATCGCGGGATTGAAGAATCGCGTGCTCAACTGATGGCCGAACTGGCGGCGCTGACGCGGCGCGAACGGCTCCAGTACCTCATGCAGAGCGCGTTCAGGAACTATGACGCGGACGAGCGCGGCGGCCGGACCTTCCGGCGCCTGCTGGACGCGGCGCGCGCGCGCATCGACGACGACAGCTTCACCCCCGCGCGTCCCCGCGTGCGGCAATAGGGCCCGCAGAACGGTCCGCTCAAAGGGAGGTCGCGATGAAATTGCAGCATAGCATGTTCAAACAGTTTCACGTCTTCACGTCGCCCGAGATGCCGAACCTTTACGCCATAGACCCCGACCGGGAGGCGGCGCTGGAGAAGGCGAAGGCGATGGCCGAAAAGCTTCAGGCGGATTCCGTACGCGCCCTGCTGCGCGAGCGCATCTACCCCCGGGCGCCGCACGCGCGGGCGAAGTAGCCGGCGGACAAACCGCTTTGAGGTTCCGAAACCCGCGTCCGCGCCGGCGCAGGCGCGCTCGGGATGTCCGCAACCGTACGGTTGACGGAAGGTAAGGCCCCGATTAAATTTTCGATATTGCCATGTTGAAGGAATTTGGAAGATGAACGTTCGCGCTCTTGCGATGGCTCTGGCGTGCGTCCTTGGCCTCTTCGCCGCTTCCCCCGCCTGCGCCCAATCCCTGACATGGAAGTTCAAGAGCGAGCATCCGAACACGGTCAGCGTGGAGCTGTATTCGGACAACAGGAACCGGGTCTGGCCCGGATCGGGCGAGGTCTACAGCCTCAACGACTATTCCACGCGCACCATCAACATCTCCTGCATCAGGGGCGAGAAGATCTGTTACGGCGCCTGGGTGCGCAACACGCAAAGTTCGTCATGGGGCGCAGGCTACGGCGGCAAGGGCTCCTGCAAGCGGTGTTGCTATGAATGCGACGGCGGCGTCACCCCGACCCTTGTGCTGGACTGACGCGCGGACGCTTGCGGGGACCGTCCGCTATCGCGCGAAATGCTGATAGTCGGGCGCCTTCCACGCGCCGCCCCACGTCCATCCAATGCGCGCGAACGCGCGCGTCACCACGTCGCCCCTGACGATGAGGCCCGTGACGCCAACCCGGCGCTCATGGGGCTCGTCATAGCGTGCGCCGGCGGCCGGCTCGGCGCCCCTTGGTCCCACGTAGGGGTTCTGCACGGGGTTGATGTCGATGGCTACGCCCCGCGCATGCTTCGACATGCCCTTGCCGCCCTGCACGCGGCGGCAATTGAACGCGCTGGTGTTGTTGTCCTCGATGGAGGCGTCGTCGCTGCCCCCGTAGGCGTCGATGGGGACCATCTTGGCGATGCGGAAGGCGCCGCTGTCATAGATCTCCTGCAAGGCCCGGCCCACTTGCGCGGCGACGCTGCGGGCCACCACCAGCGTCCCCATGCGCGGGGCGCCCCGGAAGTCGCGATAGGGCGCGCGCAGAAGCGCCAGTTCCTCGCGGCCCGGGCACGGCAAGTCGGCCCGCCAGGAGCGGCCCTGCATGGCGCTCCACATCTCCTCAGGTATCGGCGAGACGCTGAACGCCGCCTGTTGCGCAAGCGCGGGCGAGCACGTGAGTCCGAGCGCGAGGGTCCATGCGCCCAGTCTCAAGGTCAATTCTCCGGCAGGATGACCGCCCGCAGCCTGGCGCGATCGGCCTCCGACACACCGCCCAGCGTCTTGGTGACCAGCGCGTCCACGGCTTCCGGCGTCTGGTACCCGATCGGCCGACCGGTCTTCTCGCCCTCGGCGATCACCTCCGGGTCGGTCAGCACGGCGGCGATGGCGGCGCGCAGGTATTGCAGCCGGTCCGGCCTCACTCCGCCGGTGGTGAGCAGGATGCGGCCCATATCGTTGATGGCGATGCGGAAGTTGAGCCACCATTCCTGATCTTCCCGCAGGCGCGTCTGCTCGAAGATGGTGGGCGTATCCGGCAGCAGCGGCGAGCGCGTCCGGCTCAGCACCGCGATGGCCTTCGCGTTGCCCGCCTGCACGAATTGCACGGCCGAATTGTCGGAGACGTAGAGCGAGTCCATCTCTCCGCGCTCCAGCGCCAGCGCGATCTCCGCGCTGCCCTTGTAGCCCAGCACCACGTCGCACTTCATCTCCAGCGCGTGGCAGGTCGCCTTTGCGGCGTCCGCGGGCCCGTCCGTGGGCCCGACGCCGCCCCAGCGCACCTTGGGGCGCTGCATGGCCTGCGCGACGCCCTCGAGCCCGGAGGCCTTGGAGGCCATCCACACAAGCGGAAACGTGCTGACGACGCCAAGCTGCGCCATCTTTGTCAGGTCGTAGCGGATGTTCGACTGGTTCAGCAATTGGCCCAGCGCAGCGGGCGTGCCGTTGGCGAGCATGATCCTGAGGCCGTCCGGCTCGCCGGTGGCGATGCGGTTGAGGGCCACGAGGCCGCCCGCGCCGGGCTGGTTCTCCACCACGACGGTTGTTCCCAGCGCCTTGCCCAGATGCGGCGCGACCATGCGCGCATAGGCGTCGAAGCCCCCGCCGGGCCCTACGCCGACGATGATGCGCACCGTGTTGTCGCGATAGAACGCGCGCGCGTCCTGCGCCGCAGCGCTCGCTGTCAGCGCCAACAGCGCCAATGGTCCCGTGACGACGCCCAGCAACGCCCGCCGCATGTTTCGCTCCCGTTCAGGTCTTGTTGGGCGCGAGAGTGCGCGCGGGCCTTGCGGCAGTCAACTTTGGCGCGCCTAGAGGCGTTCGAAGTTCATCGACAGCGCGCCGCGCCGATCGTCCTCCTCGCTTGAGAGGCGGCTGGCGCAGTAGAGATCGAGCGCCGTCACCCCCGCCACCGCCGCCATGGCGATCGCCACGTTGTCACGCTGTCGATTGCCCTGGCGCAGCGCTGGCGCAAGGGTCGCAAGGTCGAGCGCGTCGCCCGCCACGCGCGTCCAAACCCAGCTCGACGCGTCCGGGTCGCGCAGAATCGCGACGCCGTTGGCCATCTCGCGCGCGCCGTAAGCCTGCAGCAGCCTCTCCTGCCCGTGCATGCCAAGCCAGCGCGACAAGGCATGGGGCGCCATCATCTCCACAAGGCCAAGGCCGATGCTGAACAGGCCCAGCCCATACGCGAGATTGTCGGGGCGGATCATCTGGTCGCGCGACGCGTGCTGACGGTGAGGCATGGGAGGCTCCCTTGGCAAAGAACCCACAACGCAAAAGCCCCGCGCGGGTTCGACGCGCGCCATCGCCAAGCCCGTGATTGCATTTGGGGCTGGGCGAGAGGAAGATCGAACACCCCCGCACCAAGGAGGCCCGCGTGCAATTTGTCTGTGACGCGCCCGACGGCAAGACGTGGTTCCGCATCGAGACGGAGGCGGAGGCGAGCGCCGAGTCCGACCTGATGCAGCACGCCGTCTACAAGCACTTCTGCCGCAAGCGCGAGGAGGCGTCGCTGTCGTTCAAGCCCGCGTCGCGCGCCTTCATCGAGCAGGAGATCGGCCGCGACGCGCACATCCAGCGCGCCATGCCGATGTTCCTCACGCTGCGCGACCGGGAGGGCGCGGGACTGGTGACCGCCATGCTGCCGCCCCAGGCGCCCATGGCGCCGTTGTTCACGCCGCTTGTGGTGGGCGTCGGGAACGCCGATCCGTTCGTGGAGCACGCCGCCGCCATCAAGGCGCTGGGCGAGCGCTTCGGCATCACGCTGGACCGCCAGCGCTGCTACCCCTACGGGCGCTGAGGTCAGGCCCGCGAGAGGGCGTCCTGCAAGGCCCGCTGCAATTGCTCCTGCGTGAAGGGCTTGGTCAGAAGCGGCAGCGTTTTCGCCTCCTGGGGCGGCAATTCCGCGTGGCCGGACGCGATGAGCACCGGCATGCCCGGGCGCGCGTCCCGGATGCGGCGGGCGAGCTCAAGCCCCGTCATGCCGGGCATCGACTGGTCGGTGACGACCAGATCGAACGCAGGCTCGCTCTCCAGCGCCTCCAGCGCCTCCGCGCCGGAGCTGCATTCGCGCACCGTATGGCCCAGGTCCTCCAGCATGGCGGCGGTGCCCATCATCACGAGCGCGTCGTCGTCCACCAGCAGCAGGTTGAGCGGGCGCGCGGGAGCGTCCGGCGCGGCCGCTGACGGCGCCTGCGCCGGCGCGGGGCGCTCGAGGCTGATCGGCAGGAAAAGCGACGCGACGGCCCCCTCCCCCTTGCGGCTCGTCAGCTTCAGCGAGCCGCCCGATTGGGCCGCGAACCCATGCACCATTGCGAGCCCCATGCCGGTGCCCTTGCCGACGCCCTTGGTGGTGAAGAACGGCTCCACGGCGCGCGCAAGCGTCTCTTCGTCCATTCCGACGCCGGAATCCGCGACGCTGATGCGCACCTGCGTCGCCTTGCCTTCCTCCGCCGGCGCCTCGCGCGCGGAAATTGCGATGGAGCCGCCGTCCGGCATCGCGTCCCGCGCGTTGATGACGAGGTTCAGCATGGCGAGTTCAAGCTGGTTGGCGTCCGCCATAACCGTCGGTAGCCCGGGCTCGACGTCGATCGTCAACGTCACTTCCGCGCCGATGGACTGGCGCATCAGCTCCGTCATGTCCTCAAGCAACTGGCCGATGTCGATGGTGCGCGGCATGAGATCCTGTCTGCGTGCGAAGGCCAGAAGGCGCTGGGTCAGGAAGGCGCCGCGCTCGGCGCCCTGGATGGCGCCGTCCAGCAGGCGCTGGGCCGGTTGCGTCAGGCTCACCTGCTTGGTCAGCAGCCGAAGATTGCCCAGGATCACCGCCAGCAGGTTGTTGAAGTCGTGCGCTACGCCGCCGGTGAGTTGGCCGATGCCTTCCATCTTCTGCGCCTGCCGCAGCCCCTCCTCGGCGGCGGTGCGCTGCTTGGTTTCAAAGCGCAACCGCTCCAGCGCCACGCGCTCGGCCTCCGCATGGCCGAACGCCGTCAAGGTGACGCCCAGCAGCAGCAGGGCGGCGAACGCCGACACCACGCCGAACACCAAGAGGTTGCGCCGCCATTGTCCCAGCACGCCCGAAACGTCGGCCACGAACACCACCGACACCGGATAGGCGCCGACCTGACGGTGCGCGAAGATGCGCTCCTGCCCGTCCGGCGTCTTGGCGACGAATTCGCCCGCCGCGGCGCTGCCAGCCTCGCCGCTGAGAGGGTATTGCAACAAGGTGGTCCCGATTGTCTCGGGATAGCGCGCCAGCACGGAACCGTCGGCTCGCAGCAGCGCTGCGGCGAAATGCGGGCCGGGAGCGGCCTCTCCGTAGAAGCGCGAGAAATACGCCGGATTCAGCGCCACATGGATCGTGCCCACGAAGCGCCCGTCCGACGACGAGCGGCGGCGCGAGATGGCGAACGACGGCGCCGTCGTCGCACGGCCGACGAAATAGCTGCTGACGTAGGAGCCCGCGTCCTGCTTCGCCTGCGCCTGGAAGAAGTCGCGGTCCTTGATGGTGGCGGCGCGGTTCCACGGCTGGCTGCCCGCCAGCACCGTGCCGTTCTCGTCCGCCACCCAGATCGAGACCGCCTGTTCCAGCGGCTCCTTCATGGCGGCGAGAAACGCGCTGGTCTCAGGCCGCATGGCCTCTTCGCGCGTGAGGCGGCTCACGTGGTCGTCCACGTAGCTCGTCACGAGATTGACGGAGTCGAACACCTTGCGGGCGTGCTCGTCCATGACGATCGCCATGTGGCGCGCGCTGGTTTGCGCCTCGCGCATCACGTCCGCCCTGTTCAGCAGCGCCGCGACGAGAAACAGGATGGCGGGCACGAGCACAGCCGCAAGGACTGTCGCCCGGTGAACGCGCTTGGGGGGCAGCATACGGGCGAAAGCTCCGGAACGCAGGAGTGACTCAGCAAGTTAGCGAAGATTACGAACGTTGGCGGCCAGGCGCAAGCACGGCAGGAGCACAGGAACCGTTCTGCCGCGGCGGCTGTTTCAGTGCGTCACAAAATGGAGCACGACATGACCAGCAAACTTCCCTCGATGACGGCGCTGCTTGGGCTTTTGGCCATCGCAGGCTACCAGAACCGCGACAAGCTTGCGGAAATGATGCGTGGACAGGGCGCGCCCGGAACGGCTGGCGCGGGCGCGGGCGCGGGATCGGGCGCGGGATCGGGCCTGGGCGGCCTTCTGGGCGGCGCAGGCGGCTCGGGCCTCGGCGGATTGCTGGGCGGCGCTGGCGGCGCGGGACTGGGCGGGCTGCTGAGCGGCGGGCTTGGCGAACTGGTCGAACGCTTCAAGCAGAACGGGCAAGGCGAGGCCGCGGATTCATGGGTCGGACGCGGACCCAACAAGGAGCTGCCCCCGCAGGACCTCGAACGCGCCATCGGCCCCGACGTGCTGGACGACCTGACCCAGCACACCGGCCTCTCGCGCAGCGAGATCCTCTCGCGCCTCTCGCGCGACCTGCCCCGCGCCGTAAACGAATACACCCCCGAAGGACGCATTCCTTCCGCAGGCGACTTCACGCGTTCCTGAAGACATCGTTTGACGCGCATGGACGGCGCGGCGCCCCTGAAGGCGTCGCGCCGTCATGCATTTTAAATTCATCAAATTACGAATCGCATCCCCTATGCGGCGTCTCGAAAATGAGGCGGCGATGTGATCGAATATTGGCGTCAGTTTAGCGTAGACTGCTGATTCTAAATATAAATTTATATCGGAACCTCGCGCCGCCGCTGTGCGTCTCACGGGTTCAGCCGCGGGCTTTGGGCCTCGGCTGACCAAGTCGCCAACGCATGGCATTTCTAAAAGTATCGAGGATCCCAATGGCAAAACCCATACTCGGAACGCGCGCCGACGACGTTCTCGCAAGCACGGCTTCGGACAAGGTCATCGCCATGGCGGGTGACGACACGATCACGGTCGCGGCGAACGCGAAGATGGTCAACGGCGGACCCGGTTACGACACCGCGATCTTCGAGACGACCGCCTACGCGGACGCCGACATCAGCGCGAAGGGTCACGGCAATGGGCCGGTCACCGTCGATGGCGTCAAGCTGATCGGCGTGGAAGCCATCACGTTCTCCGACGTCACCATCGACGCGCGCAGCGGCGCCGTCATTGGCGCGGCCGCTGACAACGTGGTCGTCACGCACCTCGACGGCTCGTTCGATTCCTACGCGACCATCAAGGAAGCCGTAGCGGCCTCGCTCGATGGCGAAACCATCTTCGTGGGCGCAGGCACGTATGCGGAAGGCAGCGTGCTGGTCGACAAGGACATCACCATCGTGGGCGCCGAAGGGGCGACGCTTGAAGGCGGGTTCTACGTCGGCGCGGGCGGCGACGGCGCCACCATCGACAACCTGACCATCGAAGGCGGCGCTGCGGTCGTGGGCGAAGCCGGACCCGTCGGCGTGTTCGTGCAGGCCGACAACGTGACGGTGACCAACTCCACGTTCATCGGCGACAACGTGGACGCGACGGCCGACCGCGGGCTCGTGACGTCGATCGGAGACGCCCAGGGCCTCATCGTCTCGGGCAACACGTTCACGGACTTTAACACGGGCGTCTACCTCAACCCGGGCACGAACGCGCAGGTGACGGACAACACGTTCGACCACAACTACGTGGGCCTCTCGGCTGACCAGGACTCCACCAGCGACGTGCAGGTGAGCGGCAACACGTTCGAGAACAGCGTCTTCCAGCAGGTCGGCTTCGGCGTGCTGGGCGCGAACAACACGGAGGACGTGGGCGCGCAGGTGTTCGACAACACGTTCGTCGGCACGGCGCCCGAAACCACCGTCTATCTGCTCGACGCGCAGCAGACGGCCGCCGCGACGGTGGGCGCGGACACATTCATCTGGGCAGATGACAACGCCTCCGCCAACACCACATGGACCATCGAGTCCTTTGACGCTGCGACGGACCAACTCGACATCGGCGCCGCGACCGTGACGACCAGCGTCGCCAGCCTGGACGGGGTGACGCTGACGCTGAGCACGCACGATGTCATTGAGGTCCACGGCGTCGGCCTGACGCCCCTCAACACGGACACGTGGCTCGTCTGACGCTCGAGCGGCAAAAACGAGAAATCCCGGCGTGCGCGCCGGGATTTTTTTACGTCGGAACCGCCGCTGGCCAAAACCGCTACAGCGGCAAGATCACTGTTCGCGAAACGTCCGCGTGATCTGGTCCATCAACGGCTTCGTCAGGAAGGTGAGCACGGTGCGCTGCTGCGTCTGGATGAAGCTTTCCACCGGCATGCCGGCGGTGAGCCGCAGTCCTTTCATATGCGCCAGTTCCTCCGGCGGAAGGTTGATGCGCACCGTGTAGTAGGCGAGGCCGGTCTTCTGGTCCGTGGTGACGTCGGCTGAAACCGTGGTCACGTCGCCCTCGATTTCAGGCGTGGTGCGCTGGTTGAAGGCCGAGAACCGCAGACGGGCGCGCTGGCCTACGCGCACATGGTCGATGTCCTGCGGGGCGATGCGCACCTCAACGCGCAGGGCGTCCTGATTGGGCACGATAAGCATCGCAGGCTCGCTGGGGTTGATGACGCCCCCCACTGTATGCACCGCCAGCTGATGCACCACGCCGTCCTGCGGCGCGCGAATGTCCACGCGCTTCAGTTGGTCCTCGGCGGCGATGCGTTTTTCGCCAAGCTCGGAAATCTTGCTGCGGATATCGGAGAGTTCGCGGCCCACTTCCGCGCGCATGTCCTGGTCGATCTGGAGGATCTGCAATTCGGTTTCCGAAATGCGGCCCTTCACTTGCGCGATGGAGGACACCAGCGCGCCGCGCTCCCCTTCGAGACGCGCGGCGTCGCGCTCCAGCGCGGTCACGCGCGTGATGGGGATCAGGTTCTTCTTGAACAGGTCGCGCACGCCTTGCAGCTCCTGGGCGATCAGGTCGATCTCGCGCTGCTTGGCCTTGATCTGGTCGGCCATGCCCTGCGTCTGTTCGCGCAATTGCTCGATGCGCTCGCGCAATTGCTCCTTCTGGCCGCGGCGCGCCGAAGCGCGCAGGTCGAACAGTTTCTTCTCCTCGCCCATCAGCCCGCTCAGCTCGCCGGCGCGCGCCTGCAGCTCCGGCGGGTAGCGCAATTGCGGGCTGTCGTCCTGCTCCGTCGACAGGCGCACGCGGCGCACCGCAAGCTCGTCCAGGCTTTTGCTGATCATCGCGTAATTGGCGCGCGTCACGGTTTCGTCCAGCCGCATGACGATGTCGCCGGCTTTCACATGGTCGCCGTCGCGCACGCGCAACTCGCCCACCACGCCGCCCGTGGGATGCTGCACTTTCTTGACGCTGGATTCCACGACGAGCGATCCGGGCGCGATGACGGCGCCGGAAAACTCCGCCGTCGCCGCCCAGCCCCCGAGGCCAAAGACGAGGAACGCCGTGACGGCGGCCCCCCCCAGCAGGCTGCGGCGGATGGACAGGTGGGTGGGGCTCGCGGGCGCGTCCATCACGAAGCCTCCGCGGCGCGCAGCGGCGCCGGACGGGCGAGCGGGCGCAGCACCTTGTCCTTTGGCCCGAAGGCCTTCACCTCGCCGTTGGCGAGCACCAGCACCTGGTCCACCACCTCAAGCGCGCTGGGCCGGTGCGCGATCATGATCGCGATGCCGCCGCGCGCGCGGAAGTCGAGAATGGCCTGCGTGAGAGCCTGGTCGCCCACCGCGTCGAGGTTGGAATTGGGTTCGTCGAGGACGAGCAGGAAAGGATCGCCATAGAGCGCGCGCGCCAGTCCGATGCGCTGCTTCTGCCCGCCCGACAGGGCGACGCCGCCCTGCCCGATCTGCGTTTCGTATCCCTTCGGCAGGCGCACGATCATGGAATGAACGCCCGCCTGCTCGGCGGCGCGGATGATCGTCTCGTCGCTCGCCGCAGGGTTGAAGCGCGCGATGTTCTCCGCGATCGTGCCCTCGAACAGTTCGATGTCCTGCGGCAGATAGCCGATATGCGCGCCCAGCGCTTCCGGCGACCATTGGTCGAGCGCCGCGCCGTCCAGCCGCACGCTTCCGCGCGCCGGCGCCCAGACGCCCACGAGCGCGCGGGCGAGGCACGACTTGCCCGATGCGCTGGGGCCGATGACGCCAAGCCCGGCGCCAGCGGGAAGTTCGAACGAGACGCCATGGGCGACGATGCGCTGCGAGCCCGGCGGGCTCACGGCGAGATTTTCCACCGACATGACGGTGCTGGGACGCGGCAGGGCCAGCGGGGCGGGCTTTTCCGGATAAGCGACGAGAAGGTCGCCGAGCCGCTTCCAGCTCTGGCGCGCGCTCACGAAGCTCTTGTAGTGCATGATCATCAGCTCGATGGGCGCGAGCGCGCGCGCCGCCAGGATGGACCCGGCGATGATGACGCCCCCGGTCGCCTCCCCCTTGATGACCAGCAGCGCGCCGACGCCCAAGGCCGCCGACTGCAACGCCATGCGGGCCATCTTCGACAATCCGCTGAACCCGCTGGAGATGTCGCTCGCCCGCTGGTGGCCGTCGAGATAGCTGTCGCCGGTGCGCATCCAGCGCTCGCGCATCCGCGCGCCCATGCCGAGCGCGGTCACGACTTCGGCGTTGCGGCGGGCGGCTTCGGCGAAATTGTTGCGCGACACGCTGTGGGCGGCGGTCTCCGTCATGGGCGCGCGCGTGTAGATTTCCGCTAGCGCCGTGAGGAACGCGAGCAACAGCACGCCCGCCAGCGCGATGAGGCCCACGGCCGGATGGAAGAGAAAGCAGATGCCGATGTACAGCGGCGCCCAGGGCAGGTCGAAGAACGCCGACGGCCCGCCGTTTGCGAAGAACGTGCGGATGTTGTCGAGGTCGCGCATGGGCTGCAACCCGAGCGTGGCGCGGCCCGTGAGCGGCAACTGGCCGATGAGCGAGAACACCCGGGGGCTGAGGCGCTCGTCGATGGCGCGCCCGACGCGCAGGAGAATGCGCGTGCGATAGATATCGAGCGCGCCCTGCCCGGCGAAGAGCAAGCCCGCCAGCACGCTCAACGCGATGAGAGTGTCCACGCTGCGGCTCGGGATCACCCGGTCGTAGACCTGGAGCATGTAGAACGAGCCGGTGAGATAGAGCAGGTTGATGAGCGCGCTGAAGATCGCGACGCCCACGAGCGCCTGTTCAGATCCGCGCAGAAGCTCTCTTGAGCGCATATGTCCTCTCGCCGTCAGACCCTCGGCCGCGTGCGGCCGGGTGTGGTGCTTCTTCGCCGCGCCCCGGATGGAACGGCGAACCCGTCGCGCTGGTTGCGTAGCGCTGGACGCAGCACGACAAGGCGAGGCGCGCCCCTACGCCCCGGACGTCGCTTCAAGCCGCGCCCATCCACCCACCATGCGCGGATAGAAAATGCAATGCTCTTTGTCTTCAGCGATTTGGCGCAGCCGCTCAGCTAGAGTATCGACATCCACGTGCTTGGCCGTAGCCACTCCAAGCTGCTCGATGCTGGGCAAAAGGCTGCGCACCGTATCGGCCAGATAGTCGTACGCGTCCGCCTCCGGCCCGCCCTCGACGCGCGACATGGCCTCCAGGTGCGGCTCCAGCCCCAGCGCCTTGTAGGTCGAGTACAGGCGCGACCCCATGTCGGGCTCGATGCTGGCGCGGCGATAGGCCTCCGCGATCCAGCCAAGCGCTTCCTCGAATGGCGCCATTGTAGGGACAATCTGCAACGAACTCAGGTCGATCTCGATAAATGCAAGACGGCCCCCGGGCGCCAGATGCGGCAACAGGCCGCGCAGCGTTCCGATGGCGTCGGGCACATGCAGCAGGATGAAGCGGCCCACCACGGCGTCGAAGGGCCCCGCGCCTTCCAGATCATGAATGTCGCGCTCCTCGAAGGTCACCCAGCTCAGGCCCTTCTCGTCCAGCCGCGACCGCGCGGTGGCGAGCGCGACGCTTGAACGGTCGAGGCCAAGCACGTGGCCGGAGGGTCCCACGAGGTCGGCCGCCACCATGGAGACGTCGCCGACGCCGCAGCCAATGTCGAGCACGCGCATCCCTTCCCGCACGCCGGCCTTTTCGAGCACCCGGCGGGTGAACTCCGCATAGAAGGCGCCCTGCCGTTGAAGCCGTTCCAGTTCTTTCTCACTATGTCCAAGAACGTATTCGGTTTTTTTCGCCGCCGCCACAGTCCGCCCCCATGAATGAATTTCAGT
The DNA here is from genome assembly GCA_028290405.1 of Hyphomicrobiales bacterium. Taxonomy (GTDB): domain Bacteria; phylum Pseudomonadota; class Alphaproteobacteria; order Rhizobiales; family Beijerinckiaceae; genus Terripilifer. The sequence goes on along the minus strand of JAQGJX010000075.1, from coordinate 43,233 downwards.
CTTAATAAAAAATAAGCTGCTCTTAAGTCGGTTATATTCAGTTAACAGTTACATCCGTCCGCCAGCCTAATGAAAAAGCCAATTTTCGCCCACTTAGAAAATTGTTCAGATTAGCGGTCTATTCCGGGAAGCATGAAGAGCGGCTCCGGCCTGAGCAGGCAAGCCGCGCGCCGGGACACTACGACATGCCATTGCGACCCAGCAGCGTCGAAACATCGCACGGCCGCATCGCGGTACTTGAAAGTGGCGGCGGGCGTCTGCCGCTCGTCCTGCTGCATGGCAATTCCATGTGCAAGGAAGTCTTCCTCCCGCAACTGCAAAGCGCCATCGGAGACTCCTACCGCCTGATCGCCATCGACCTGCCGGGACACGGCGCGTCCGCGAACGCGCGCGACCCGCAGCGCACCTACAGGCTGCCCGGTTACGCCGACGCGGTGATCGAGACGCTGCACGCCATGGGGATCGAGCGGGCCGCGTTCTACGGATGGTCTCTGGGCGGGCACATCGTCATGGAGATGATGTCGCGCTGCGAACTGGTGGCGGGCGCCATGCTCACCGGCAGCCCTCCGCTGCGCACCGGCTACGACGCGCTTCTTGAAGGGTTCAGGCCGCATCCTGTCTTCGAACTTATTTTCAAGGAGCGTTTGTCCGCTGACGAAATCATCGCCATGGCGGACCTCCTCGCCGGCCCGCGGCCGCCCGCCTGCGTGGTCCCGGCGGTGAAGCGCACTGACCCCCGCGCCCGGCCCATCCTGTTGCAGAGCATTCTCGACAACGGCTGCGCGGACGAGCGCGCGGTGCTGGAGGCCGCCGCCGCGCCGCTGGCGTTCGTGGACGGCGAGCACGAGCCCTTCGCCAACCTGGACTATATGGCGCAGGTCGCGGCCGCTTCGGCGCTCTGGGGCGGCGGCCACATTCGTCTGCCGGGCCTAGGCCATGCGCCCGCGCTGGAGGACCCCGCGGCCTTCAACCATGTGCTCCTGCGTTTCCTGCGCCACGTCGCCCACGCCATGCCCCGCGCCGTCGGCGGCGCTTACAAATCCGGGCGCAAGGCCGCCGTGGGCGCGTAAAAGCGCCACAATGAGGCGTACTGCAACGTACTAAGCTTATGCTTGATATGGACAGGCTGTTACCGACAAAGGTAAATACGACATCGGCCAACCTGCTGGCGTCCGTGGCGGCAGCATATCCGCAGGTCAGGTGTTGTGATTTCCAACCGGCGGCGCTCGAAGTTGATCCTCGGAGGCGGCGTCCTCCTGGCGGCGCTGGGCGCATGCGGCATTGCGTTCACCATATGGACCAGCCACTCCGTCGCGGAGCGCGAGTGGCGCGACCGGTTGTCGGCCATCACCACGATGGCGTCCGCGCACGCGCGTCAGAGCATCGGCGCCGCCGACCTCGTGCTGCGCGGCATCGCCGACAGCGTCAACGACTTCGAGGTCTCCGACCAGCAGTCGCTGCGCAATTCACTTGGCTCCCGCAAGGCTTTCGACATGCTGCGCGACGGGGTGCGCGGGGTGCCGCAGATCGACGTGGCCACCATCGTGGCGGCCAATGGCGACGTCATCAACTTGACTCGCGGCTATCCCGCTCCGCCGGTCAATCTGGCGGACCGCGACTACTTTCAGGCGCACGCCGCCGACGACGCGCTTGAGATCTTCCTCAGCGCCCCCGTGCAGAACCGCGGCGACGGGGGCTGGTCATTCTATCTGGCGCGCAAGATCCGCGGGCCGGACGGCCGCATGGCGGGCCTCGTCCTCACCGGCCTGAAGAGCGATTTCTTTTCGGATTTCTACGGCGCCGTCAGCCTGGGGGTGTCCCGCATCTCCCTCCATCGCGCCGATGGACCGCTGCTCGCGCGTTATCCTGTCATGGCGACCGCTTTCGGCGCGTCGTTCGCGGGCTCCGCGAGTTTCCGCGTTCTGGGCGAAGGAACGGAGCGGGTCGCTCTCGACCAGGGGCCGCGCGCAACCGATGGTTCGGATGCAAGGCCCCGCTTGGTCGCGGCCCGGCGCAGCGCCGATTATCCGATTGTGGTCGCGGCGGCTGCGACCCGCGAGGTGTATCTCGCGCAATGGGCGCGGAACGCCTGGCCGGTGGCGCTGGCCGGCGGCCTGCTGTGCCTCCTGCTGGTCGGCGCCACCATCGTCCTCGAGCGTCTGGTGCGCCAGTTGGAGCGGGCGCGCAGCGAAGCGATGCTGGCCGTGGAAGCCAAGTCGCGCTTCGTGGCCACCGTCAGCCACGAAATCCGCACGCCGCTGAACGCAGTGATCGGCGGCGCCGCACATCTCATGGAGACGAATCTTCCCTCTGAACCGCGCGCCGTCGCGAGCCTTGTGTCCGTTTCCGCCCAGCACCTGTTGATGGTCATCAACGGCATCCTTGATTTCTCCAGGCTGGAAACGACGGTCGAGCGCATCGAGGAGGCGCCCTTTGACGCGCGCACGTCGCTGGGCAACCTGATCGCAATCACCCGCTCGTTGCCGGAAGCCAGCGGGATTATGGTGCGCGAAGACATCTCTGACCGCGTGCCGGCATGGCTGCTCGGCGACAGCAACCGCATGACGCAGATTCTGCTGAACCTGCTCAGCAACGCGGTGAAATATACAAATCAGGGTTCCGTGACCCTGCGCGCAGATTACATCGGCCGCGCTCTGCATCTGTGCGTCGAGGACACGGGCGTCGGCCTCTCGGTCGCCGATCAGGCGCGCCTGTTCGAGCCGTTCGAGCGCGGCGCCGCCAGCGGAACGCAGGTGGCCGGGACCGGCCTGGGGCTCGCGATCACCAAGCGGCTGACCCATGCGCTCGGCGGCGCCATCCATTTCAAAAGCCTTGCAGGACAGGGCTCGACGTTCTGCGTCGAGCTTCCCATGGAGCCGGCGACGCCGCCGTGCCCCCAACGCGCCCCGCAGACGCCCGCCGCGGACGCGAGGCGCCTGAGCGTGCTGATCGCCGAGGACATGGCCGCCAACCGGATGCTTCTGGCCTCGCACTTGCGCAAGCTCGGGCACGCTGTGGTGGACGTGGACAACGGACGAGACGCGCTGGCGGCTGTTCGGGAGCGCGCGTTCGACGTCGTTCTCATGGACGTGCGAATGCCGCACATGGGCGGCGTCGAAGCGACCCGCGCCATCCGCGCCCTGCCGGCCCCGAGGAACGGGACTCCCATCATCGCCGTTACGGCGTTCGGCGAAGGCGAGACCCATGCGGAGCTGCGCGCGGCGGGCGTCACCGACATCCTGACGAAGCCGGTGGACCGGGCGCAACTGGCGTCGGCGCTGGCGCGTGTGCCTGCAGGCGTCGACGCCTCGCGCGAACGGCCAGCCGCGCATGAAGACGACGAGGTCATGGGCGACATCCACCGCCAGTTCCTGCTGGATCTCGCAAGCGCGCTGGACGAACTGGACCAGGCTTACGCCGCACGGCGCCTTCACGACGTGGCGTACGCCGCGCACAAACTTTCAGGCGCCTTCGGGATGTTCGCGCATTCCGAGATGGCGAGGCTCGCATCCGCCACGGAAGCAGGCCTGAAGGATTGCGACATCGAAGAGCTGCTCCTGCGCGGACGCAGCTTTTTGGCGCACCGCGAAGCGCACGCCAGCGCTTAGCGGTCAGCGCAGCGGCGCCGCCCGCGTCTTCAACTGTCCGACCGCGTGTTCCACCGAATGCACGTGGTCGAGCATCCGCGCATGCGCCCCGGCGCAATCGCCCGACAGGATCGCGCGAACGACCAGATCGTGTTCGTGGTGCGATTTCTCCAGCCGTCCTGAAGCGCGAAACTGCGCCTGCCGGAACGGGTCCAGCCGTCGACGCAACGAATTGGCGATGTCGAGCAACACGCCGTTGTGGGCGCCCGCGTAGATCGCGTGATGAAAGGCCCGGTTCGCCTCGGCGTAATCCTCCTCCTCGCCCCGCTCGATCATGCCGGCCATGGAGCCGTGCAGCGATTCCAGCCGACGTCGCTCCAGGGGGTTCATGCTGAGCGCCGCAAGACGCGCGCAGGTCGCCTCGAGTTCGCCCATGGCGACGAAGAGCTCGCTCAAGGCGTCGTCGGTGATGCTGGCGACGAACGCGCCGCGGCGCGGCCGCATCTCGATGAGGCCCGTGGCGGCGAGCTGGCGAAGCGCCTCGCGCACAGGCGTTCTTGAAACGCCATAGCGCTCTGCGAGCCCATGCTCGTCCAGCCGCGCGCCGGCCGCAAAGCCGCCCGAGAGAATCGCGTCCGCAAGGTCCGCCGCCAGCCTGTCGGCGCGCGTGCGCCGCTCGGGCTCGACCGTCTCGTCGGCGTGGTCGCTCAGCTCGTCCACCTTGATCCCCATTGCCCAAGCCGTAGGCGCCTACGCTCGAATTTGGGCGCCCGAGCGCAAACTATAGGCATGCAATTTCGCCTAATTGTATGCACTATGGCTCAACGGCATGCAAGATCGCACTAAAAAGACACCGATTTCAAGGGGCTCACCATGGACCGTCGTGATTTTCTGAAGACCAGCGCCGCCTCCGCCATCGTGGCGGGCGCAGGTGTCGCAGCGCCCGCCGTCTGGTCGCCCGCCAAGGCGCAGGCCCGGCAGGAAACGCTCGTCATCGTCTCCGAGAGCGGCCCCAATAACATCGACATCCATGGCGTCGGCACCAACGTGCCCGGCTATGAAGTGTCGTGGAATTGCTACGACCGCCTCATCAGCCATGAGATGAAGCCGGGCCCGAGCGGGGTGCCGTATTACGACCGCGACAAGTTCAAGCCCGAACTGGCCGAAGACATGAACGTCGGCGACATGTCCGCCACGTTCAAGCTGCGCAAGGGCGCCAAGTTCCACGACGGCGCGCCCATCACCGCCAAGGACGTGAAGTGGTCGCTGGACCGCGCCGTCAGCGTCGGCGGCTTCCCGACCTTTCAGATGAAGGCGGGCTCGCTGGAGAAGCCCGAGCAGTTCGTGGTCGTGGACGACAACACCTTCAGGGTGGACTTCCTGCGCAAGGACCGGCTCACCATCCCCGACCTCGCGGTGATCGTGCCCTGCGTGCTCAACTCCGAACTGGTCAGGAAGAACGCGACCGAGAAGGACCCGTGGGGTCTTGAATACACCAAGCAGAACGTCGCGGGCGGCGGCGCCTACAAGGTGGTGCGCTGGACTCCCGGAACTGAAGTGGTGTTCGAGCGCAACGACGAATGGACCAACGGCGCCATGCCGAAGGTGAAGCGCATCATCTGGCGCATGGCGCCCTCCGCCGGCAACCGGCGCGCCCTGCTGGAGCGCGGCGACGCCGACATCTCCTACGACCTGCCCAGCAAGGACTTCGCCGAGCTGAAGGACAACAAGAAGCTGCGCATCGTCTCGACGCCCTTCTCCAACGGCGCGCAATACATCGGCATGAACGTCAACAAGCCGCCCTTCAACGACCCGAAGGTGCGCCAGGCGGTGGCCTACGCCCTGCCCTACCAGAAGATCATGGACGCGGTGCTGTTCGGCCTCGCCAAGCCGCTGTTCGGCGCGCCCGCCGGCAAGCCCACGGACGTTTCCTGGCCGCAGGCGCACGGCTACAACACGGACATCGAGAAGGCCAAGAAGCTGCTCGCCGAAGCGGGCCTGGCGGGCGGCTTCGAGACGACGATCTCGTTCGACCTCGGGTTCGCGGGCATCAACGAGCCGCTCTGCATCCTCGTGCAGGAAAGCCTCGCGCAGATCGGCATCCGCTGCACCATCAACAAGGTGCCCGGCGCCAACTGGCGCACGGAGCTGAACAAGAAGGAGATGCCGCTCTTCACGAACGTGTTCTCCGGCTGGCTCGATTATCCCGAGTACTTCTTCTTCTGGTGCTACGACGGCTCCAACTCGGTGTTCAACACCATGGGCTACAAGAGCGCCAAGATGGACTCGTTCATCGACAACGCCCGCAAGTCCGCCGCCATTGGCGAGACCGCATCGTACGATGCGGCCGTGAAGGGTTTCGTGGATCTCGCCTTCGAGGAAGTGCCGCGCATTCCGCTGTTCCAGCCTTATTCCAACGTCGCCATGCAGACCAACGTGGACGGCTACGAGTACTGGTTCCACCGCCGCCTCGACTATCGCAAGCTGGTCAAGGGCTGATCGGTTCAAAGCGCGGAGCACAGCGTCCATGTTGCAGATCGTTGCGCGCCGCCTGATGGTCGCGATCCCCAGCCTGATCGGCGTGGTGATCGTGACCTTCCTGCTGACGCGGGTGTTGCCCGGCGACACCGCGTCCTACTTCGCCGGGCCCGCCGCGACCCCGGCGGCCATCGCGGAAGTGAAGAAGCAACTGGGCCTCGACCGCTCGCTGCCGGAACAGTTCGTCAGCTACGTCGTCGCGCTGGGCCAAGGGGACCTCGGCACGTCGCTCAGCACCGGGCGCCCGGTGTCGACGGAACTCAAGGCGCGGCTGCCCGCCTCCGCCGAACTCACCCTGCTGGCTCTTCTGCTCTCGCTGACGATCGCAATTCCCTTGGGCATCATGGCCGCCGTGCGGCAGGACTCGTGGGTCGATCACCTGTGCCGCATCGTCACCACGGCGGGCGTGTCCCTGCCGGTGTTCTTCACCGGCCTGCTGTTCGTCTACGCGTTCTATTTCCTGCTCGGCTGGTCGCCCGCGCCGCTGGGGCGGCTCGACGTGTTCTTTTCGCCCCCGCCTGAACGGACAGGTTTCTACCTGATCGACTCGCTTCTCGCCCGGGATGGCGAAACGTTCCGCGCCGCGCTCGCGCAACTCATCCTGCCGACCGTGACGCTGGCGGTGTTTTCGCTCGCGCCTATCGCCCGCATCACCCGCGCGTCCATGCTCAGCGTGCTGTCGTCGGACTTCGTGCGCACCGCGCGCGCCAGCGGCCTCAGCGGCCCCACGGTGGTCATGACCTACGCGTTCCGCAACGCGCTGCTGCCCGTCGTCACCACCCTCGGCATGGTCTTCTCGTTCCTGCTCGGCGCCAACGTGCTCGTCGAGAAGGTCTTCGCGTGGCCGGGCGTCGGCTCCTACGCCGTGGAGGCGCTGCTGGTTTCGGACTTCGCGCCCGTGCAGGGCTTCGTGCTCGCCATGGCGATCCTCTATGTGCTCATCAACCTCATGATCGACCTGCTCTACGGACTCATCGATCCCCGCGTGAAGGTGGAAGGATGAGCGCGCTCGCAGAAAAGCCCGCCGCGCAGGCGCAAAGCGCCGCAGGCCTGTCCGCCACCCTGCGCCACGCGCGCTACGTCGTGCGCGAGAACCCCGTCACGGCCCTGTCGTTCGGGCTCTTCGTGCTCTTCCTCGTCAGCGCCGTATTCGGGCCCTGGCTCGTGCCGCACGATCCCCTCGCGAGCAACACAAGCGCCGCGCTCCAGGCGCCTTCGGCCAGATACTGGTTCGGCACGGACCAGCTCGGCCGGGATATCTTCAGCCGCGTCGTCGTGGCGACGCGCCTCGACATGTGGATCGCCACGGCCTCGGTGGCGCTCGTCTTCGTCATGGGCGGGCTGGCGGGCGTGGCGGCGGGCTATTACGGCGGCTGGATCGACCGCGTCGTGGGCCGCGTGTCGGACACCATCATGGCGTTCCCGCTGTTCGTGCTCGCCATGGGCATCGTGGCCGCTCTGGGCAACACCGTCACCAACATCATCATCGCCACCGCCATCGTGAACTTCCCGCTCTACGCGCGCCTCGCGCGCAGCGAGGCCAACATCCGCCGCGACGCGGGCTTCGTGCACGCCGCGCGTCTGTCAGGCAACAGCGAGCCGCGCATCCTGTTCACGCAGGTGCTGCCAAATGTCATGCCGCTCATGATGGTGCAGATGTCGCTCACCATGGGCTACGCCATCCTGAACGCGGCCGGCCTGTCGTTCATCGGGCTGGGCGTGCGCCCGCCCATGCCCGAATGGGGCATCATGGTCGCGGAAGGCGCGGCGTTCATCGTCTCGGGCGAATGGTGGATCGCGCTGTTCCCCGGCCTCACGCTGATGCTCGCCGTGTTCTGCTTCAACCTGCTTGGCGATGGTCTTCGCGACATCGTCGATCCGCAACGCCGCACCTGAGGCGCGCCATGTCGACAGACCTCGCTCCGCCGCTTCTTGAAATCACCGACCTCACCGTGGAGTTCGCGACCCGGCGCGGGATCGTGCGCGCGGTGCAGAACGTCAACATCAGCGTGGGCCGCGGCGAAACGCTGGGCATCGTGGGCGAGTCCGGCTCCGGCAAGAGCGTCACGTCCTTCGCCGCCATGCGCATTCTCGACCGCGCCGGACGCATCGCGGGCGGCTCCGTGGTCTACTCGGGCATCGACGTCGCGGCTGCGCCCGAGAGCGAGATGCAGGACCTGCGCGGCCGCGAAATGTCGATGATCTTCCAGAACCCGCGCGCGGCCCTCAATCCCATCCGCCGCGTCGGCCAGCAGATCGAGGACGTGCTCATCCGCCACGTGCAGGCGACCCGCGCCACCGCGAAGGAAAAGGCCATCGCGATGCTGGAGCGCGTGCGCATCGCCCGCCCCCAGGAACGCTACGACGCCTACCCATTCGAACTGTCGGGCGGCATGTGCCAGCGCATCGTCATCGCGCTCGCGCTCGCCTGCAAGCCGCGCCTGCTCATCGCCGACGAACCCACCACGGGCCTCGACGTCACGACTCAAAAAGCCGTCATGGAGCTGATGGTGGAGCTGACGCGCGAGAGCGCCATGTCCACCATCCTCATCACCCACGACCTTGGCCTCGCGGCGACCTATTGCGACCGCGTGGTGGTGATGCAGAAGGGCGCGGTGGTGGAGGAAGCCCCTGCGCGCCAAATCTTCTCGGCCCCCGCCCATCCCTACACCCGCAAGCTGATGCGCGCGACCCCGCGCCCGGGCGCGGGCCTGCGCGACCTGCTGCCGGAGGATGCGCCGCAGGAGGGCGCGCCGCAAAGCCCCGCCGCGCAGGCGCGCGCCGGCGAGCCGCTGCTTCAGGTCGAGAACCTCGTGAAGGAATATCCGCGCCCTTCCGCGGCCTCCTTCGCCGCGAAGCTTCTGGGCCGCAAGGGCGAGGACAAGCCGGCGTTCCGCGCCGTGGACGGGATCAGCTTCGAAGTGCGGCGCGGCGAGACGCTGGGGCTTGTGGGGGAATCAGGCTGCGGCAAGTCCACCACGTCCATGATCCTTATGCGCCTGCTGGACCCCACGTCGGGGCGCGTCACGTTCGGCGGCCAGGACATCACCGCGATCCCGGCGCGCGACTTCGCCGCCCATCCGTTGCGCCACAAGATCCAGATGGTGTTCCAGGACCCTACCGACAGCCTCAACCCGCGCTTCACCGCCGCCCGCGCCATCGCAGATCCCATCCTGCGCGCTGGCCGGATGGGGGCACGCGACGAGGTGCGGGCGCGCTGCGAGGAGCTGGCGCGCCTTGTCGGCTTCCCGGCGGACCTGCTGGACCGTCTGCCGCATCAATTGTCCGGCGGCCAGAAGGCCCGCGTGGGCATCGCGCGCGCGCTGGCGCTGGACCCTGACCTGGTGGTGCTGGACGAGCCCACGGCGGCGCTGGACGTGTCGGTGCAGGCCGTCGTCCTCAACCTTCTGGAAGACCTGAAGCAGCGGCTCGGCATGAGCTATCTGTTCGTCAGCCACGACCTGCACGTGGTGCGCCTGCTGTGCGACCGCGTAGCGGTCATGCGCGGGGGCCGGATCATCGAGACCGGCTCGGCGGAAGAGGTGCTCGAGCGTCCGCGCGAGGCCTACACCCGCGAACTCATCGACGCCATCCCGCGCCCCCCGGCGTGACGACGCGCAACGCCTCACCAAGCTTGAAGAGAGTACGATGGACAACGTGCGTTTCGACCTGAAGAGCCTGCGGGCGGCCTATGCGGCGGGCGCGACGCCGGCCGACGTCATCGAGGCGGTCTATGCGCGCATCGAAGCGTCCGGCGACACCGGGATCTTCATCTGCCTGCGCGACAAGTCCGAAGCGCTGGCGGACGCGAAGGCGTTGGGAGCCTACGACCCGGCGAAACCCTTGTGGGGCGCGCCCTTCGCCATCAAGGACAACATCGATGTCGCCGGCCTGCCGACCACCGCCGCCTGCCCGGCGTTCAAGCACGATCCGGCGGAGCACGCGTTCGCGGTCGCCAGGCTGATCGAGGCGGGCGCCATCCCGGTCGGCAAGACGAACCTCGACCAGTTCGCAACGGGCCTCGTGGGCGTGCGCACGCCCTATCCGGCGCCCCGCAACAGCTTCGATCCCGCCATCGCGCCGGGGGGCTCAAGCTCGGGTTCGGCGGTGAGCGTCGCGCGCGGGCTCGTGTCGTTTTCGCTGGGCACCGACACCGCAGGCTCGGGCCGCGTGCCCGCCGGGCTCAATAATCTCGTGGGCCTGAAGCCGACGCTGGGGGCCATTTCGACGCGCGGCGTGCTGCCCGCCTGCCGCACGCTCGACTGCGTCTCGGTGTTCGCCCTCACGGTCGAGGACGCGTGGGACGTCTATGAAACGCTGGCGGTGTTCGACCCGCAGGACGCCTATGCGTGCCCGGTGACGGCCAGCCAGATCAGCACGCCCCCCGCCACGCTGCGCGTGGCCGTTCCCAAAGCCCGCGACCTCACGTTCGGCGGCGACGCGTTGGCGGAAGCCGCCTTCGCGCGCGCCATCGAGGACCTGCGCATCACGGGCGCGACCATCGTCGAAATCGACATGGTGCCGTTCTACGAGACCGCGCGCCTGCTCTATGAAGGGCCTTGGGTGGCCGAGCGCTACCAGGCGATCCGCGCGATGATGGAGACCAGCCCGGCGGCGCTGCACCCGGTGACGCGCAAGATCATCGCAGGCGCGGCGAAGTTCTCCGCCGCCGACGTGTTCGCCGCCCAGTACCGGCTTGCGGACCTCAAGCGCGCGACGGCGCCGCTGTGGCGCTCCATGGACGCCATGATGGTTCCCACCTATCCGCGTCCGCGCACGCTCGCCGACCTCGAAGCGGACCCCGTCGGCCCCAACAGCGAGCTGGGGACCTATACGAACTTCGTCAACCTGCTCGACCTTTGCGCGCTCGCCGTTCCAGTGCGCTTCCGCCCGGACGGCTTCCCCAACGGCGTCACCCTTATCGGGCCCGCCGGGCAGGATGCGCTGCTCGCCTCCATCGGCGCCCCCTTGCAGGCGCTGTGCGACGAACCGCTCGGCGCCACGGGCTGGCCGCAGCCGCCGCTTTCGCACCATTCCGCGCGGGCCCGGCCGGGCGAGATCGAACTGTGCGTCGTGGGCGCGCATTTGTCCGGCATGGCGCTGAACGGCGAGCTGACGAGCCGCGGCGCCCGTTTCCTGCGCACGGTGCGCACTGCGCCCGACTACAACCTGTTCGCGCTGGCGGGCGGCCCGCCCCGCCGCCCCGGCCTGCTGCGCTGCGCGCCCGGCGAAGGCCATTCCATCGAGGCCGAGGTGTGGGCGCTGACGCCCGAAGCGTTCGGCTCCTTCGTCGAGGGCGTTCCCGCGCCGCTGGGCATCGGCACCACGCGCCTGAGCGACGGCACGAAGCCCAAGGGCTTCATCGTGGAAAGCGTGGAGACGCTGGACGCCCGCGACATTTCGGAATTCGGCGGCTGGCGCGCATATTGCTCCGCGACGGCCTGAGCAGGAGAGCGCCATGAGCGATCACGCCGACATCGACGCCTTCATCGACGCCGCCGCGCCCGTCGTGGGGATCGAAATCCCGCAAGCCAGCCGGGCCGACGTGCGCACCAACCTGGAGATCGCCATGAACATGGCGCGGTTGCTGGAAGGCTTTCCGCTGGACGAGCGCACGGAGCCCGCGCCGGTGTTCACCCCATGAGCGCGTCTCCCTCCCAGTCAACGTGCACGCAGATCGCCGCGGACGTCCACGCCGGGCGCGTCACTGCGCGCGCCGTTGCGCAGGACGCGCTTGCGCGCATCGCGCGTCTCGACCCCGGGCTCGGCGCCTTCACCCATGTGGCGGCCGAGCGCGCCCTGGCGCAGGCGGACGGCATCGACGCGCGGCGCGCGCGCGGCGAGGCGCTGGGTCCCATGGCGGGGGCGCCGTTCGCGGTGAAGAACCTGTTCGACGTGGACGCCGTGACCACGCTGGCGGGCGCGAAGATGATGGAGACGCAGCCGCCCGCAGGCGCGGACGCGTTCCTCGTCCGCAAGCTCGTGGCGGCCGACGCGGTGCTGGTGGGGGCGCTCAACATGGGCGAGTTCGCCTATGACTTCACGGGCGAGAACGCGCACTTCGGCCCCTCGCGCAATCCTCACGATCCCGCGCACATGACGGGCGGCTCGTCGGGCGGGTCCGGGGCGGCGGTGGCGTCCGGCATGGCGGCCCTGTCGCTGGGGTCGGACACCAACGGCTCCATCCGCGTGCCTTCCTCGTTCTGCGGCCTCTTCGGGCTGAAGCCGACGTACGGCAGGCTCTCGCGCGCGGGCACGTTTCCCTTCGTCGCCAGCCTCGACCACCTTGGCCCCATCGCGCGCGCCGTCGACGACCTGGCGCTCGCGTATGACGTGATGCAGGGCGCGGACGCGGACGACCATGCGCAGGCCGCGCGACCGTTCGAACCCGCCTCCCCGGCGCTGGCCAGCGGCCTTGCGGGCCTGCGGATCGCGACCGCCGGCGGCTACTTCGCCAGCGGCGCCGATCCCGCCGCCTACGAGGCGGTGGCGCGCGTGGCAAAAGCTCTCGAGGTCTCCCGAAGCGTGGACCTGCCGGAGGCCGGGCGCGCCCGCGCGGCGGCGTTTCTCATCACCATGTCGGAAGGCGCGGCGCTGCATCTCGACCGGCTGCGCACGAACGCGGCGGCCTTCGATCCCGACGTGCGCGAGCGCCTGATGGCCGGGGCGCTGGCGCCCGGCGCATGGGCGACCCGCGCGCACAAGTTCCGGCGCTGGTATCGCGAGGCCGTGCTGCGCGTCTTCGAGCATACGGACGTGATCCTCGCGCCCGCGACGCCCTGCCGCGCGCCGCGCATCGGGCAAAAGATGATGACGCTGGAGGGCAAGGCCCTGCCGGTGCGCGCCAACCTTGGCATGTTCACCCAGCCCATCTCGTTCATCGGCCTGCCCGTCGCCACCGTGCCCGTGTGGACTGAGGGCGAGACGCTGCCCATCGGCGTGCAGATCATCGCCGCGCCGTGGCGCGAAGACATTGCGCTGCGCGTCGCCAAGGCCCTCGAAGACATGGGCGCCGTGCGCGCCCCCATCGCCCCGGAGCCGCATCCATGATCGTCAACGACCCAGAGACGCTGCGCGAAGTGGAGGCGGAATTCGCCCGCTATGAAGTCGCGCTGGTGACCAACGACGTCGCGACGCTCGACGATTTCTTCTGGAACAGCCCGCACGCCATCCGCTACGGGGGCGGCGAGAACCTTTACGGTTTCGACGAGATCGCCGCCTTTCGGGCGAGCCGGCCGTCGGCTGGCCTCGAGCGCACGCTGGAGCGCACGCAGATCACCACCTACGGGCGCGACTTCGCGACGGCTTCGACGCTGTTTCGCCGCGACAGCGCAAAGGGCAAGATCGGCCGCCAGATGCAGACCTGGGCGCGCATGCCGGAAGGCTGGCGGATCGTCGCCGCCCACGTGAGCGTGATCGCCGAAGACTGAGGCGGAAGCCCGCAACCCTGAGCCTCGGCGTTCGCCGTTCGGGAACGCTCCAACTGGGCTTGCGTTCTCCTCTGTCGCCGCGCGCTGTCCTGCGCGCCCAACAGAGGAGAGGGTCATGACGAGACCATGGAAGCTCGCCGCGCCTGTCGCCGCCATGCTGCTTGCGGCGCCGGCTGTCGCGCTCGCCCAGAACGGCTATACGACCGACGACGTGAACATGCGCGCCGGCCCGGGCGTGGAATATCCCGCCGTCGCCACCATCCCCGAGGATTCGCCGGTGCGCATCATCGGCTGCCTCGACGAGTTCAACTGGTGCGACGTGGGCTGGCGGGGCAACCGCGGGTGGGTGAACGCGAACCTGCTCACCTACGCCTACAACAACCGCTACGTCGCGGTGGACGAATGGGGCCCGCGCATCGGCGTTCCGGTCGTCGGATTCGCGGTGCGCGACTATTGGGGCCGCTATTATCGCGACCGCCCGTTCTATAGCCAGCGCGAGACCTGGTTCGACCGGGGCGGACGCTATGGCCGCGAGGACTGGCGCATGCGCGAGCGGCGCGACGGCGACGACTGGCGCACCCGAGAGCGCCGCGACACGTTCCGAGACGGCGGCGGCGTGCGCGAGGAACGCCGCGAGGGCGGCCAGCGCTTCGAACGGCGTGAAGAGGGCCAGCGGTTCGACCGCGACCGCGACACGTTCCAGCAGCGCGGCCAGCGCGAGACGCAACGGCCCGAGGCGCGGGAGAACCGCGAGCAGTTCCGCGGCCAGGGCCGGGCGGAAGGCCGCACGGAAGGGCGCGGCGAAGGCCGGCCCGAGGGTCGCGGCGAAGGCCGTCGCGGACGCGAGGACTGATCGCGCCATGATCCGGTGAACGAGCGGCCCGCCGTCATGGCGGGCCGTTTCGCGTCAGAGGGGCAGAAGCGTGCCGGTCGCGGGCGAGCCGAACACCGCCCGCATGGTCTGCGCCTTGCCGTCCGCCTCCTTCACGATGAGGACCGAGAGCGCCATTCCGGGCTTGATCTCGTTCAGCGCCGCAGGGCGCAGGCGCCAATAGGTCGTCTCCTGCGCCACCGCAACGCGCCGGTCCCCGCCCTTCTCGGTGAGCACCAGCACCTTCTCGCCGTTTGTTTCGTCCTGCGCCTTGTAGGCGCCCTGCATGGTGAGTTCGGCCAGCGCCTCGCTGGAGGCGATCGGGAGAGCGCCTGAGAGAACCAGCACGTCCGCCGCCACAAGCCCGCCCTGCGGAGCCGAGCGAGTGCGCACGCGCACGTCCGCCCCTGCGCTCAGGTCTTTGAGCTCGGCGCGCGTCACGGCGAAAATGGGGGTGGTGTCCTGAAGGTCGATCTTCAGGGAAATGCCCTGGCTCAGCAGCACCGCCACCGAGTTCGCCTCCACGGTCTCCACCTGTCCGCGGATGCGCACGTTGTCGAGCGCCGGAGGGTTGGCGTCTTTTACGGCGGCGCTCGCGGGCGGTTTGGAAGGAGACGGCGCGGGCGCCTGAACCGGAGCCGGCGTCCCGGGAGATTGCGCATCCGCGGGCCATGCGGCGGACAGCGCTCCGAGCGCGACGGCGGCGGCAAGTATCTGACGCATGAGCTTATCCCCGGCAAAGGGGAATAAACCGCCGCATGGCGGCATGGTTCCGCCGCAGCCGGATCGTCCGGCCGGGCCTATGGCGTCAGACGACGGCGGCCATCAGCGCCAGAACGGTCGCCAGCAGGCCGACCAGAAGGCAAATCTGGATGACGAGGTGCTCTTCGCGAGGGGCGACGTAGGGGGTGGTCTTCATAGCGTCCTCCTGAGTTCACAGCCTAGCGCAACATCCGTTAACGCCCCGTTAACCAAGGGATTTTTCCCCGGCGAATCCGGAACTTCGGCCCAAGGGCCCCGGTTGTGGCCCCATGAAAAGGGCATGGACCATCAGCCTGGCGGGCGCGGCATGGCTCGCCCTCGCGGGAGCCGCCCTCGCGCAGGCGGGCCGCGAGGACCGGGCGCCGCAGGACCCCGCAGCCAAGCTGCACGCCTATGTGCAGGTGTGGTCGCGCGACGGCGGCGTGACCCCCGCGACGATGCGCGAATTCTACGCGCCCCGAGTGATCTATTACGGCAAGGCCATGAGCCGCGAGCAGGCGCTGCGCGACAAGCTGAACTACATTCGCGCATGGCCGGCGCGGACCTACTCCATCCAGCCGGGATCGGCCACGACGCGCTGCACGCCGCAAGGCCTGTGCGAAGCGCGCGCCGTCCTGCTGTGGGACAGGACCTCGCGGGCGGGACGCCGCATGTCGGGCGCCTCGCGGCTGACGCTGGTGTTTTCGCAGGCCGAGGGCGGTAGAATAGTGCGCGAAAGCGCCGTTACGCTGCGCTAGGCGCGGTCGCCAACCGCCGGAGCTGGACATGATCCGCATCGCCGCCGCCACCCTGCTCGCCATTTTTGTCGCCTCTGCGGCGCTGGCGCAGCCGCGCACGCTCAGCACGCAATCTGGCCCTGTGCGGGTGGACGTGGTGGCGCAGGGGCTTCAGCACCCCTGGGGCATGGCCTTCCTGCCGGACGGCCGCCTGCTCGTCACCGAGCGGCCCGGACGGCTGCGCACCGTGGCGCAGGACGGCGCCGTCTCGCAGCCCATCGGCGGCGTCCCTCGCGTCTTCGCGCGTGGACAGGGCGGCCTGCTGGACGTGGCCCTCTCGCCGGAGTTCGCCAGCGACCGCCTCGTCTATCTCACCTTCGCGGAGCCCGGCTCCGGGACGAGCGCCGGCACGGCGCTGGCGCGCGGCAGGCTGAACGACGCAGCCACGGCGCTTGAGGACGTGCGCGTGCTGTTCCGCCAGGAGCCGAAGCTGGAAGGCGGCAACCATTTCGGCTCGCGCATCGCGTTCGCGCGCGACGGCCGCATCTTCGTGACGCTGGGTGAGCGCTTCACCTTCGAGCGCGCGCAGGACACGTCCACGCATCTGGGCGCGGTCGTGCGCATCGAGCGCGACGGCTCGGTCCCCAAGGACAACCCGTTCGTCGACCGGCCCGGGGCGCGGCCGGAAATCTGGTCCTACGGCCACCGCAACGTGCAGGGCGCGGCGATCCACCCCGAAACGGGCGCGCTGTGGACCCACGAGATGGGCCCCATGGGAGGCGACGAGGTCAATATCGCCCTGCCGGGCCGCAATTACGGATGGCCGCTGGTGAGCTGGGGCAAGCATTACGACGGGCGGGCCATTCCCTCCCCGGCCACGCGGCCCGATCTGGCGGCCTCTCTCCATCACTGGACGCCCTCCATAGCGCCCTCCGGCATGGCGTTCTACGTCGCCGATCTCTTCCCCGGCTGGCGCGGCTCGTTGCTGGCGGGCGCGCTGGCCGGACAGGCGCTCGTGCGCCTCACGCTCGACGGGGAGCGCGTGACGGGCGAGGAACGCATCGCCATGGGCGCGCGCATCCGCGACGTGGCGGTGGCGAGCGACGGCGCGGTCTGGCTCGTCACCGACGAGAACAACGGCAGGGTCCTGCGGCTCACGCCTCAGAAGTAAGGCTGCGTCCACTCCAGCTCTTTGGGCGAGATTTTCTTCTCGATGCACCGCGCCGCCGCAAAGCCCGCGATCTCGCCGGTTTGCGTGCACCAGGGGAAGTTGCGCATCACCATGAAGATGGTCTCGTACGTGAACGACAGCGAGGCGCCGGTGAGCAGGAGGTTGCGCACCTTCTTGGGCAGGAAGCAGCGGAACGGCACCTCGAACGAGTGCTTGCGATACGCGTCCCAGAAGAAGGGCTTCGTCATCGGCTTCGTCACCGCGTCGCGATAGGTGTGGCCCGCCAGCACGCCTTCCAGCGTGAACACGTGCTCGCCAATGGGATGGCGGCCGTCGCGCGTGCCCACGTAGCGCCCGACGCTGGCGAGCGTCGCGCCCTCGAAGCCCGGCACGTACTTTTGCAGGAAGGCCGCCTCGGCGTTGATGAACCCGCGCAACTCGCGCTTGGCGCGCGCCTCGTCGGCGGCGCTCTCGTCCATGCGCAGCGCCCATTCATAGGGCGCGTTCTGCCACATGATGAACGAGCCGTCCGCCAGCATAGGACTCATGTCCAGCGTGGGATGGCCGATATACGCTTCGCCATAGACGTTCTTGCCGCCCATCTTGGGGCGGTAGACGCCCGGCGGCAGGTCGCCCGCCGCGCTCGCCTCGGCGATGACCTTGCTCAGGCGCGGATCGTTCGCGTCGCGCTGGTGCGCGACGACCTTCGAGTATTCCACGCCCGTCATGATCCACAACAGGCCGCCCGGAATGGGCCTGTTCACGCCGTCCCACTCCGCGCCTTCCGGCTGGCCGCCGCCGCCGCGCACGAACGGCGCGCCCGAGCGCGCCACCAGTTCCGCCGTGCCCGAGCCGTCGATGAAGATGGTTCCCGCGATGGCCTGCGTGCCGGAGGCGTTGTGGATGACGATGGCCTCGATGACGTCGTTGCCGCTCTCGCGCCGCATCACGGCGTCCACGAATGTCGTGCCGTACATGGCGTCGACGCCGGCCTCCGCCAGCATGCGCGACATGATCGTCCCGGCGCCTTCGGGATTGAAGCTCGCGCGCGCGAACGCGCTGCCGGGCTGCATGCGCCGCTCGTAGTGGGACAACGGATTGCCGGCCCAATCGGGATGCGTGTCCTGGGTGGCGACGTAGATGTGCCCCTCGGCGGCGAAGCGCTCCATCAGCTCGGTGTGGATGCCCCCGACGCCTTCGCCCGCCGCGCCCTGCAGGCCGGACGTATGCACGCCGCCGGGCATGTCGAAGCGCTCGATCAGCGCGACCTTCATGCCCATGCGCGCCGCCTGAAGCGCCGCCGCAAAGCCCCCCGGCCCGCCGCCAACCACCACCACGTCGTAGGACGCCGTCACGGGAATCGGCCGCGCCGGCCACTCCACCGCGCGCAAAGCTTCGCCTGCTGCTGAGCCTGCCAAATCATCCTCCCTTGTCGGGCCGATGATCCGGCCATTCGCCGCGCCGCGCAAGTGCCCGGAACCTTGGCGGCTGGGCTGCGTTGGCCTTCGCTTCCCCCCTTCCCGGATGATCCATGCGCCTGTTCGAGTGCCAGAACTGCGACCAGCCGATCTATTTCGAGAACGTCTCGTGCGAGCGCTGCGGCATGCGGCTCGGCTTTGCGCCCGAACGCTCGGGCATGTTCGCCATCGAGCCCAGAGACGGCGCCTGGACGGTGCTGCGCGAAGAGGACCGCCCCCGGCGCCTGTGCGCCAACGCGCGCCACGGCGTCTGCAATTGGCTGCTCGACGCCGCCGACCAGATCGATCTGTGCCTGGCGTGCCGAACCAACCGCACCATCCCGGACATCACGCGCGCCGAAAACCTCACCCGCTGGACGCGCATCGAGAACGCCAAGCACCGGTTGTTCTACACGCTCCTGAACCTCGGCCTGCCGATCGTCACCCGCGCGCAGGACCCGCAGGAAGGCCTTGCGTTCGACTTTCTGGAGCGCTCCCCCGGCGGCCCGCCCGTCTCGACAGGGCACGCCAGCGGAATCATCACCCTGGACGTTGCGGAGGCCGACGACGCGCAGCGCGAACGCACGCGCGCCCAGATGGGGGAATCCTACCGCACGCTGCTGGGCCACCTGCGCCACGAGATCGCGCACTGGTGCTGGGACCGGCTTGTGCGCGACGACCCCGACGCGCTGGCGCGCGTGCGCGGCCTCTTCGGCGACGAGCGCGAAGACTACCAACAGGCGCTGGAACGCCATTACGCGACAGGCCCCGCGCCCGACTGGCGCACGCGGTGCGTGAGCGCCTACGCGTCCGCGCATCCATGGGAGGATTTCGCCGAGACCTTCGCGCATTACCTGCACATCGTCGATGCGCTGGAGACCGCACGTGCGTTCGGGCTGACGGTGCGCCCGCGCGTGCGCGATTCCGGCGACATGACCGCGCAGGTGAACTTCGATCCCCATCGCGCGGACGATGCGCAGACGCTGGTGGAGGCGTGGCTGCCTATCTCGTTTGCGGTCAACAGCCTCAACCGCAGTCTCGGCCAGCCCGATCTCTATCCCTTCGTGCTGCCTCCGCCGGCGATTCAGAAGATCGCGCTCGTCCACGCGCTCGTGCGAGAGGCGCGACTGCGCGCCTCCTGATCGCGCAATCTGCACGCCTGCACGACTTTATGCCTAGAGGGCATGCAAAACCCGCGCGATTTCGCCCACGCGCGCGGCGTTCCATTGACACGTCGCACACCCGGGCGGACAAAAGAACGTGTCCCGCACCAAGGTAGCAAAGCGTGTCAATCTTCTGCGCTCTCCACCACGTCACGCATTACACCTATGACAAGCCGGTCGCCCTGGGACCCCAGACGATCCGCCTGCGCCCGGCGCCCCATTGCCGCACGAAAGTCTCCGGCTATTCGCTGAAAGTGCTGCCCGCCGAGCACTTCGTGAACTGGCAGCAGGACCCGCACGGCAACTGGCTGGCGCGCTTCGTCTTCCCCGAAAAGGCGACCGAGCTGCGCATCGAGGTTGACCTGACCGCCGACATGACGGTCATCAACCCGTTCGACTTCTTCGTCGAGGAATACGCCGAGAGCTTTCCCTTCGCCTACCAGCCGGAATTGAAGGTGGAACTGGCGGCCTGCCTGCTGCCCGAGGACGACAGCCCCCTGCTGGACGCCTACGTGGCGAGCCTGCCCAGGTCCGCCGCGCGCAGCGTCGACATGCTGGTGGCGCTGAACGCGCAGATCCAGCGCGACGTCGCCTATGTCATCCGCATGGAGCCGGGCGTGCAGACGCCCCACGAGACGCTGTCGGCCCGCACGGGTTCGTGCCGCGACAGCGCATGGCTGCTGGTGCAGATCCTGCGCCGCATGGGGCTCGCTGCGCGCTTCGTGTCCGGCTATCTCATCCAGTTGAAGGCCGACGTGGCGGCGCTCGACGGCCCGTCGGGGACGGACCACGACTTCACCGACCTGCACGCCTGGGCCGAGGTCTATCTGCCCGGCGCCGGGTGGATCGGCATGGACGCCACGTCCGGGCTGTTCTGCGGCGAGGGCCACATTCCCGTGTGCGCCACGCCCCATTATCGCTCCGCCGCGCCCATCAGCGGGCTCGTGGAGCCCGCGCAGGTGGGCTTCAACTTCGAGATGAACGTGACCCGCGTGCGCGAAGCGCCGCGCGTGACCCGCCCCTTCTCGGACGAGGCGTGGGAGCGCCTCGACGCGCTGGGCGAGAGCGTGGACCTCGACCTCAAGGCCAACGACGTACGCCTCACCATGGGCGGCGAGCCGACGTTCATCTCCATCGACGACGCCGAAGCCGCCGAGTGGAACACGGCCGCGGTGGGCCCCACCAAGCGCGGGCTGGCCGACACGCTCATCCGCCGCTTGCGCGAGCGCTTCGCGCCCGGCGGTTTCCTGCACTTCGGGCAGGGCAAATGGTATCCGGGCGAAAGCCTGCCGCGCTGGTCGTTCGCGCTCTACTGGCGCAAGGATGGCGCGCCCATCTGGGGCGATCCAGCGCTGGTGGACAAGGAGACCAAGCCCCACGGGGCGGGCATCGACGACGCCAGCGCGCTGGCGAGCGAGATCGCGGCGCGGCTGGGCGTGGATACGCAATGCGTGCACCCCGCGTGGGAGGACCCGGCGCATTGGCTTGTCGAGGAAGGCAACCTGCCGGCCAACGTCGACACGCTCGACCCCAAGATCGAGAGCCCCGAGGAGCGCTCGCGCATGGTGCGCACGTTCACGCGCGGGCTCACGAACCCCAGCGGCTACGTACTGCCCGTGCAGCGCTGGAACGCCGAGCCCAAAGCGAGCGGCCCGCGCTGGCGAAGCGAGCGCTGGAACCTGCGGCGCGGCAAGCTGTTCCTCGCGCCGGGCGACTCCCCCGTGGGCTTCCGTCTGCCCATGAAGTCGCTGCCGTGGATTCCCCCGGAGGACTTCCCTTACGTCCACCAACAGGACCCAACGGAGGCGCGCGGCCCCCTCCCCACGCCCGCCGCCATGCGCCAGGCCTATGCCTACGAGCCCGAGCGGGCCCGCACGGAAAGCGCGGACAGGCAGGAGCAGCAGCAGCAGGTCGGCGTGTCGGGCGGCGTGCGCACCGCGCTCACCATCGAGCCGCGCAACGGCGTGCTGTGCGTGTTCATGCCGCCGCTGGAGAAGCTGGAAGACTATCTGGAATTGCTCACCGCCATCGAGGAAAGCGCCCGCAGCACAGGGCTTCCGCTGCACATCGAAGGCTATGCGCCGCCCGACGACCCGCGCTTGGGGGTCATCAAGGTCACGCCCGATCCCGGCGTGATCGAAGTCAACGTGCATCCTGCGGCCACATGGCGCGAAGCGGTGGACACCACCGTGGCGGTCTACGAGGAGGCGCGGCAGACGCGGCTTGGGACCGACAAGTTCATGGTGGACGGGCGCCACACGGGCACCGGCGGCGGCAACCATGTGGTGCTCGGCGGCGCGACGCCCGCCGACTCGCCCTTCCTGCGCAGGCCCGACCTTCTGCGCAGCCTCGTTCTGTACTGGCAGCGCCACCCCTCGTTGTCCTACCTCTTTTCGGGCCTCTTCATCGGGCCGACCAGCCAGTCGCCCCGCATCGACGAGGCCCGGCACGATGCGCTGTACGAGCTTGAAATCGCCATGGCGCAGGTGCCGTCTCCGGGCGGCGAGCCCATCCCGTTGTGGCTGGTGGACAGGCTGTTCCGCCATTTGCTGGTGGACGTGACGGGAAACACCCACCGCGCCGAGATCTGCATCGACAAGCTCTATTCGCCAGACAGCGCCACCGGGCGCCTGGGCCTCATCGAGTTCCGCTCGTTCGAAATGCCGCCGGACGCGCGCATGAGCCTCGCGCAGCAACTGCTGCTGCGCGCGCTTGTCTCGTGGTTCTGGAAAGCGCCGCAGCAGGGCGAGTTCGTGCGCTGGGGCTCCGCCCTGCACGACAGGTTCATGCTGCCCCACTTCGTCTGGGAGGATTTCGCCGGCGTGCTGGAAGACCTGCGCGGCGCGGGATATGCGTTTGACCCCGAATGGTTCGTGGCGCAGCGCGAGTTCCGCTTCCCGCTCTACGGCACCGTGCAGCATGGCGGGGTGACCATGGAGATCCGCCACGCGCTGGAGCCTTGGCACGTGCTGGGCGAAGAGCCCTCCATGGGCTCCACGGTGCGCTTCGTGGACTCGTCCGTCGAGCGCCTTCAGGTGAAGGCAAGCGGCTTCGTGCCGGGGCGCCACGTCATCGCGTGCAACGGCCGCCGCGTGCCCATGGCCCCCACGGGCGTCTCGGGCGAGGCGGTGGCGGGCGTGCGCTTCAAGGCCTGGCAACCCGCGTCCGGCTTGCATCCCAACATCCCTGTGCACGCGCCGCTTACGTTTGACATCGTGGACACATGGAACGGCCGTTCCGTCGGCGGCTGCGTCTATTACGTCGCGCACCCCGGCGGCCGGAACTACGATACTTTTCCCGTGAATTCCTACGAGGCGCAGGCCCGGCGACTGGCGCGCTTTCAGGATCACGGCCATACTCCGGGCTTGTTTGCGCCGCCCCGGGAGGAGCCATCCGGCGAGTTCCCCACGACGCTGGACCTGCGGAGGAAAGTTGGCTGGTGAGCGTCCCGGGGCGCGGGCTGGAGGCGGTCGATCCGCCTCGCCGCGCCGGCTTGAAGAGTGGAGCGCAGGCTATGCGCCGCTGCCGGGCGTCGCTGACGAATTCGTCGCCCCGGACGGCGCCGTCCGCCCCCACTGGCGCAAGTTCATGGCGGGCCTCGCGCGCATCGAGCCCGACGAGATGGCCCAGCGCTTCGCCGCCGCCGACAGGCGCATCCGCGAAATGGGCATCTCCTACCGGGTCCATGGGGAGACCAACGAACGCTCGTGGCCGCTGGAGCGCCTGCCGCTCGTCATTTCGAGCGACGACTGGCGCGACATTTCCGCAGGCATCGAGCAACGCGCCCGCCTGAACGAGGCGCTGCTTGCGGACGTCTACGGACCCGGGCGGCTCGTCAGCGAAGGCGCCCTGCCGGCCGCCGCCGTCGCGGGCTCGCCCGATTATCTCGCCTCCATGGGCGGCGTGAAGCCGCCGGGCGGGCGCTATCTGCGTTTCTTCGCCGCCGACGTGGGCCGCGGTCCCGACGGTCGTTGGTGGGTGCTGGGCGACAGGGCGCAGGCGCCTTCCGGCGCGGGCTACGCGCTGGAGAACCGCCTCGTGGTCTCGGGCGCGCTGCCGCAGCTTTATCGCGACATGAACGCCGAGCGCCTCGCGCCCTTCTTCCGCGATTTCCGCGCCGGGCTCACTCAGGCCGCGGAGCGCTCGAGCCCGCGCATCTGCCTGCTGACGCCCGGCCCCTACAGCCAGACCTATTTCGAGCAGGCCTATCTCGCCCGCTACCTCGGCTTCCTGCTGGTGGAGGGCGACGACCTGGTGGTCCGCGAGGGCAAGGTCTTCGTGCGCACCATCGCGGGCCTCAAGCGCGCGGACGTCATCTGGCGCCGCGTGGACGCGGACTGGTGCGACCCGCTGGAACTGAACGCAGCCTCGCGCATCGGCGTGCCGGGCCTCATGGAGGCGGTGCGGACAGGCGCCGTCGCCATCGCCAACATGCCGGGCGCGGGTCTGCTGGAATCGCGCGCCCTGCTGGGTTTTGCGCCCGCGCTGTGCCAGCGGCTGCTGGGCGAACGCCTGCTGCTGCCCAACACCGCCACCTGGTGGTGCGGGCAGCCGGACGAACGCCGGCACGTGATCGACCGCCTCGACGACATGGTGATCGCCGGCGCTTTCGGCGAAACGCTCCCCGGCTCGCGAGATCGCCGCAGCATCCTGGGCTCGGATCTCGATCCCCAACAGCGCGCCGCGATGGTGAAGACTCTTGAGATGCGCGGCATGGACTATGTGGGCCAAGAGGTCGTGCGCCTCTCCACCATGCCGGTGTGGCGCAACGGCAAGCTGGAGCCCCGCCCGTTCGTGCTGCGCGTCTATGCGGCCGCCACCCCCGACGGCTGGCGCGTCATGCCGGGCGGCTTCTGCCGCGTGTCGGACGCCGCGGACGCGCGCGCCATCTCCATGGGCGGCGGCGTCTCCTCCGCGGACGTGTGGATCGCAGGCGACCGGCCCGCCGACATGTCCACCCTGCTGCCCGCGCGCGAATCCGTGCGCGTGGTGCGGCTTCTGGGCAATCTGCCGAGCCGGGCGGCCGACAACCTGTTCTGGCTCGGGCGCTATCTGGAGCGCGCGGAAGCCACCTGCCGCATCGTGCGCTGCCTGTGCGCGCGCGCGGTCGATCTCGACGCGCCCGGCAGCGGCGCGCGCGCGGCGGTGGAGAAGTTGCAGCGCCTTCTGGTCGCATGGGGCGCGGCTCCCGCCGAGGCGACCGACGCGCAGCCCGGCGAGATCGCCGCCGTCGCCCTCGCGGGGACCGAGCATTACGGCTCGGCCGCGTCCATCTCCAGCATGGCGCGCCGCTCGGCCTCGGTCATCCGCGAACGCCTGTCGCAGGACGTGGGCCGCCTCGTGTCTGCGCTTGAGGAAACCCTGTCGCGGCCCATCGCCAATCCGGGCTCGGAGCTGGAGGCGATCGAGCGCGCGGAGGCCGCATTGCGCACCATCGCGGCCCTGTCGGGCCTCGTAAACGAGAACGTCAACCGCGTCGCGGGCTGGAGCTTCCTCGACATGGGGCGCCGCGTCGAACGCGCGCTCAACACCTGCCGTTTCGCGCGCACCTTCGGCGACCGCGACGCGACCACCGAAAACCTCGACGTGCTGCTGGACCTGATCGACTCGCAGATCACCTATCGCTCGCGCTACGTCGTGGGGGCGGCGCTCGCCGCCGTGCGCGACATGGCGCTGCTCGATCCCTACAACCCGCGCTCGGTGGGCTTCCAGGTGGCGCGGATCGACGAACATCTGGCGAGCCTGCCGGCCCTGCGCCCCGACGGCATGCTGGAGCCGCCCCGCCGCCTGAGCATCGACCTGAACGCCGCGCTCTCCACGCAGGACGCCGAAAACCTGGACCAGAGCCAGATCCTCGCGCTGGAGCAGCGGGTGGGCGGCCTCGCGGACGCCATTTCGGCGCGCTACTTCCTGCAGGGAGGCGCGGGGCGCGCCGAAAAGCCGACAGGTTTCGCGTGATCTACGAAATCCGCCACATCACCACCTACAAGTACGATTCCCCCGTTGCGGCCGCCGCTTGCTCGCTGCGCCTGCTGCCGCGCAGCGACGACGGGCAGCAAACGCTGGACAGCGGACTGGAGATCACGCCGCGCCCGGCCGACGCGTGCGAGCGGCGCGACTTTTTCGGCAATCGGGTCACGGCCGTGCGCATCGACACGCCCCATCGCGAACTGCGCATCGCGGCCCTCTCGCGCGTCTCCGTGCGCCGCCCCTCGACGCCCGCGCCCGGCCTCACCCCCGCCTGGGAGGCCATTCGGGCGGCCGCGCCCGCCGTGCGCTCGCTGGAAAGCACTTCCCCTGCGCACTTTCTCTTCCCCAGTCGGCAGGTCGCCCTGCATGCGCCCGCCACCGAATGGGCGGCGGCGAGCTTCGCCCACGGGCGCCCGATCCTGGAAGCCGCGAGCGACCTGATGGCGCGCATCAACGGCGATTTTCGCTACCAGAAAGAGGCCACCGAGGTCTCCACCACCGTTCCCGAGGCCTTCGCCGCGCGCAAGGGCGTCTGCCAGGACTTCGCGCATGTGATGATCTCGGCCCTGCGCGGCCTCGGCCTGCCCGCCGCCTACGTGAGCGGCTACATCCGCACCCAACCCCCGCCCGGCAAGGCGCGCCTGGTGGGCGCGGACGCCTCGCACGCCTGGGTTTCCGTGTGGTGCGGTCCCGAATTCGGATGGCTCGGCCTCGACCCCACCAACAACCAGCACGTAGGGGACGATCATATCGTGGTCGCCTCGGGGCGCGACTACGCCGACGTGTCCCCGATCGACGGGGTGTTCGTGGGCTCGGGCGCGCACCAGCTCAACGTGAGCGTGGACGTGCGGCCCGAAGGGGAGTGAGCGCGCCGGGCGGCGCGCGGTCCAGCACGCGGTTTTAGCCCAACTGCGCACGTTTCTTGCATCGCGCCAGACACACGAGCCCGAGACGCATGCCCGACGAGCGCTTCAAAATCCTGGTCATCGACGAAAACCGCATCCGCGCGTCCATCATAGAGGACGGGCTCAAGGAGGCTGGCTACGGCGACGTCGTGACCATCACGGAAGTCGGCCGGCTGATGCGGGACATCGTCGAGATCGACCCGGACGTGATCTTCATCGACCTCGGCAATCCCAACCGCGACCGGCTTGAGGCCGCCTTCCAGATGTCGAAGGCGGCGCGGCGGCCCATCGCGATGTTCGTGGATTCCTCGGACGCCGATTCCATCGGCGCGGCGGTGGACGCGGGCGTCTCCGCCTATGTGGTGGACGGGCTGCGCAAGGAGCGCGTGAAGCCGATTCTGGATCTCGCCATCCTGCGCTTCAACGCGTTCTACCGCCTCCAGCGCGAGCTTGAGGAGACGCGCACCGCCCTCGCCGAGCGCAAGGTGATCGACCGCGCGAAGGGCATCCTGATGAAATCGAAGGCGATCAGCGAGGACGACGCCTATGCGTTGCTGCGCAAGACCGCCATGCGGCAGAACCGCAAGATCGCCGACGTCGCCGAGAGCCTCGTGCTCGCGGCGGGCCTTTTGGATTGAGGGCGTGACATGACTTCCCTGCATAACGCCCCCAAGGAGATCGCCGCCGGCTTCCTGCCCCTGCTCGATTGCGCGCTCCTCGTCGTCGCCCGCGAGAAAGGGTTCGCGCGCGCGGAAGGCCTAGACCTGCATCTGGTGCGCGAGCAATCCTGGGCCTCCGTACGCGACCGGCTCGCCATCGGGGGCATCCACGCGGCGCAATTGCCCGCGCCCCTGCCCATCGCCACCACTCTTGGGCTGGGCTCGCTGGCGGTGGACATGATCGCCCCCATGGCGCTGGGGTCGGGCGGCAACGCCATCACGGTCTCGGCCGCGCTTGCGCAGGACATGAGCCGCTTTGTGACGCTGAACGGCGATCCCGTCATGGCGGGCCGCGCCCTGCGCCTCGTGCTGAACGAGCGCAAGGCCGCAGGCCTGCCGCAGATCGTCTTCGCGGTCGTGCATCCCTACTCGTCGCACAATTACGAGTTGCGGTACTGGCTGGCCGCCAGCGGCGTCTCGCCCGATCAGGACGTGCAGATCACCGTACTGCCGCCGCCGTTCCTGCCGGACGCGCTCGCGGTGGCGCACATCGACGGTTATTGCGTCGGCGAGCCCTGGAACACGGCGGCGGTTGAGCGCGGCCTTGGCGCCATCGTCACCACCAAGTCGCGCATCTGGCCCGCCAGCCTCGAAAAGGTTCTGGCCATGCGCACCGCGACGGGAGAGCGCGAGCCCGAGACCGTGATGCGGCTGGTGCGCGCGCTGGCCCAGGCCAGCGCCTGGTGCGGCGCTGCGGAAAACACCGAAAACCTGGCGGACCTGCTGGGGCGGCCTGAATATCTCAACGCGCCCGCCTCCCGCCTGCTCCCCGGGCTGACGGGACGCATCGCCTTCGCGGACGGCGTGCCCTCGCACGACCCGGACTTCCTCGTCTTCCAGCGCGGCGACGCCGTCGTGCCCTGGACCGGGCAGGCGCTGTGGCTTTATGCGCAGATGGTGCGCTGGGGCCATGCGCGCTACGACGCCGAAAGCCTGAGCCGCGCCGCAGGCGTGTTCCGCCCGGACCTTTACCGGCGCGCGCTGGGCGAGCCTGAGGCGCCAGAGGCCTACGCCCCCGAGCGTTTCTTCGACGGCGGCGCCTTCTCGCCCGCGCAGGCCGAGGCTTATCTGGCTGAGGTGAGCCCCATACCGGCCGCCTGAAGCGCTGACGGCGCCCGGCGCCCGCTGCCCGTCCAGCAGGCCCGGCGCCTTATTGCAGTGCACAACAGACAGGCAAACAGCCGTCGTTCGCCGCACCGCGCCGCCGCCCCGTCGCGCGCTTCCCTCTGGGCGCCACCTCGCAAGCACTTGGCACGCGTCCTGCTTTCTCTTCTTTGTCCGCGCCAGCGCCGGTGCGGACGACATGAACCTCCAAGGTCCCCGGCAACGCCGCCGAAGGAATGCTCCCCCTCCGGGCACATCCTTCGCGCGGCGTTTTTTTATGCCGGGGCCCAATTTGAACCAGGAGCCCTCGATGAGCATGAGCGTGAAGCTGCCCCAGCCCGCGACCCCCACCGACAGCGTGGATGCGGGACGCCGCGACTTCCTCCGCACGAGCGGCGCCGCCGCCCTGCTGGGCGCGACGGGCTTCGCCTTTCCGTCGGGCGTGTTCGCGCAGGGCGCTGGCCCGGAGACGCCCCGCGTGGTGCTCGGCTACATCGCGCTGACGGACGCCGCGCCGCTCATCATCGCCAAGGAGAAGGGTTTCTTCGACAAGGTCGGGCTCACGGGCGCGGAAATTTCCAAGCAGGCGTCCTGGGCGGCCACGCGCGACAACCTCGTGCTGGGCAGCGAGAAGAACGGCATCGACGGCGCGCACATCCTTACGCCGATGCCGTACCTCATCTCGGCCGGCAAGGTGACGCAGAACAACGTCCCCACGCCCATGTACATCCTGGCGCGCCTCAACCTCGACAGCCAGGCGATCTCGGTCGCGCAGGAATACAAGGACGTGGGCGCAGGCCTCGACGCGTCGCCGCTGAAGGCCGCCTTCGAGAAGAAGAAGGCCGCCGGTAAGGAAGTGAAGGTCGCCATGACCTTCCCGGGCGGCACCCATGACATGTGGATCCGCTACTGGATGGCCGCCGCCGGCATCGACCCCGACAAGGACGTGTCCACCATCGTGGTGCCGCCGCCCCAGATGGTGGCGAACATGAAGGTCGGCAACATGGACGCGTTCTGCGTCGGCGAGCCGTGGAACGAGCAACTCGTCAACCAGGGCATCGGCTTCACGGCCTGCACCACCGGCGAGGTGTGGAAGAAGCACCCCGAGAAGGCCGTGGGCCTGCGGGCCGACTGGGTCGACAAGAATCCCCGTGCGGCGCAGGCGCTCGTCGCCGCCGTCATCGAGGCCCAGCAATGGTGCGACAAGATCGAGAACAAGGAGGAGCTGGCCGCCATTCTCGGCCGCCGCCAATGGTTCAACGTGCCTCCCGTGGACGTGCTCGGCCGCCTGAAGGGCGACATCAACTACGGCAACGGCCGCATCGCGAAGGCCACCGGCCAGGAGATGAAGTTCTTCAAGGACGACGCCTCCTATCCCTTCAAGAGCCATGACGCCTGGTTCCTCGCCGAGAACGTCCGCTGGGGCAAGTTCGAGGGCACGACCGACGTGAAGGCGCTCGTGGACAAGGTGAACCGCGAGGACATCTGGCGCGCGGCGGCCAAATCCCTCGGCGCGACGGCCCCTGCGACGACCTCGCGCGGCAAGGAGACCTTCTTCGACGGCAAGGTCTTCGATCCCGAGAACCCGTCCGCCTATCTGGCGAGCCTTTCGATCAAGCGCATCGCGTAACGCCACTCAGACAGCGCATCGCGAAAGCGATGCGCCCGGAGATTGTGCCATGAGCCTTACCGTCCTGAAGCCGGACCTGCAGCCATCCGCGCCCGCCCCGGCGCCGAAAGCCCCTGCGGTCGTGGTGAAACTCCCCACCCCGCCCTCGCCCTTCATGGCGCGGCTTGCGCCCATGCTGCGCAGCCTCGCCACCAACGTCGTGCCGCCCCTGGTGATGACGCTGGCGCTGCTGCTGGTGTGGCAAATCCTCTGCGGCAAGCCGGGCGCCACCCTGCCCTCGCCGCTGACGGTGTGGACGGAAGCCAACGACCTCATCACGCAGCCCTTCTTCAACATGGGCTCGCAGGACATCGGCCTCGGCTGGCGCGTGATGGTGTCGTTGCAGCGCGTGATGATCGGCTTCGGCCTGGCGGCGGTGGTGGGCGTGCTCATGGGCTGCCTTATCGGACAATCCGTGTGGGCGATGCGGGGACTTGACCCGATCTTCCAGGTGCTGCGCACCGTGCCGCCCCTCGCGTGGCTGCCAATCTCGCTGGCGGCGTTCCGGGACTCGAGCCCGTCCGCCATCTTCGTGATCTTCATCACCTCCATCTGGCCGATCATCATCAACACCGCGGTGGGCATCCGCAACATCCCGCAGGATTACCGCAACGTCGCCGCAGTGCTGCGCCTCAATGCGTTCGAGTTCTTTATCCGCATCATGATCCCGTCCGCGGCGCCGTACATCTTCACCGGCCTGCGCATCGGCATCGGCCTCGCCTGGCTCGCCATCGTGGCGGCCGAGATGCTGACCGGCGGCGTCGGCATCGGCTTCTTCATCTGGGACGCGTGGAACTCCTCGCGCCTGCCCGACATCGTCGTCGCCCTTCTCTACATCGGCCTCGTCGGCTTCATCCTGGACCGGATCGTCGGCGCGCTCGGCAATCTCGCCACCCGCGGCACAGCGGCAAGCTGAGGAGACAGATCATGCAGCGTCCCTACCTCAAGATCGATCACGTCTCCCGCTCCTTCCAGCGCGGCTCCACGTCCACGGAAGTCCTCAAGGACGTCACGCTCACCATCGACAAGGGCGAGTACGTCTCGATCATCGGCCATTCGGGCTGCGGCAAGTCCACCTTGCTGAACATGATCGCAGGCCTGCTGCCGGTCTCGACCGGCGCGATCCTGCTGGAGGACCGGGAAGTGAACGCCCCCGGACCCGACCGCGCCGTCGTGTTCCAGAACCATTCGCTGCTTCCCTGGCTCACCGTCTACGACAACGTGAAGCTGGCGGTGGACAAGGTGTTCTCCGGCGCGCGCAGCAAGGCCGAGCGGCATGACTGGACCATGCATAACCTCGACCTTGTGCAGATGAGCCACGCCAGGGATCGACGTCCCTCGGAAATTTCCGGCGGCATGAAGCAGCGCGTCGGCATCGCCCGGGCGCTGTGCATGGAGCCCAAGGTGCTGCTGCTCGACGAGCCCTTCGGGGCGCTGGACGCGCTGACCCGCGCGCACCTGCAGGACAGCGTGATGCAGATCCACGCCAGCCTCGGCAACACCGTCATCATGATCACCCATGACGTGGACGAAGCCGTGCTGCTGTCTGACCGCATCGTGATGCTCAGCAACGGCCCCTCGGCGGTGGTGGGCGAAGTGCTGGACGTCGATCTCGCCCGCCCGCGCAAGCGGCTCGATCTGGTCGCCAACCCCCAATACATCCGCGCCCGCGAATCCGTCCTGCGCTTCCTCTACGAGCGTCACCGCTTCGTGGAAGCGGCTTGAAACAAGGTCTGAAGGTGAACGACATGACCGAGAAACTGGTCGTCATCGGCAACGGCATGGCCGCCGGGCGCGTGCTGGACCATCTCTTCGAAAGAGACGCCGGCCGCTACAGCGTCACGGTGTTCGGCAGCGAGCCGCGCGTCAATTACAACCGCATCCTGCTCTCGCCCGTGCTCTCTGGCGAGAAGGAGTTCGACGACATCGTGACCCACGATCAGGCCTGGTATGAAAGCCACGGCGTCGATCTGCGCGCCGGCGTCACGATCGTCTCCATCGATCGCGCCGCCAGGACGGTGACGGATTCCGCCGGCCTCGTGACCTCCTACGACAAGCTCCTCGTCGCCACCGGCTCAAGCCCGTTCGTCATTCCCGTCCCGGGCGCGAACCTGCCGGGCGTCGTCACCTACCGCGATCTGGACGACGTGAACGCCATGCTGGCGGCCGCCCAAAAGGGCGGCAGCGCAGTGGTCATCGGCGGCGGCCTGCTGGGGCTGGAAGCCGCCGCAGGCCTGGCGGCGCGCGGCATGAAGGTCAGCGTCGTGCATCTCATGCCCACGCTCATGGAGCGCCAGCTCGACGCAGCCGCCGGCTATCTGTTGCAGGGCGCCATGCAGAGCCGCGGCGTCGACGTGTTCACCAAGGCGAACACCAAGGCCGTCGTGGGCGACAGCGGCAAGGTCGAAGGCGTGCTGCTGGAAGACGGCCGAACGCTGCCGGCCGACATCGTCGTGATGGCCGTCGGCATCCGCCCCAACGCGGCGCTCGGCAAGGCCGCGGGCCTGACGGTCAATCGCGGGATCGTGGTGGACGACGAGATGCGCACCAGCGACCCGGACGTGTTCTGCGTCGGGGAATGCGTCGAGCATAGGGGCCAGTGCTATGGCCTCGTCGCGCCCCTGTTCGACATGGCGAAGGTGGTCGCCGCGCGCCTCATGGACGATCCTGCGCCCCGCTACGAGGGCTCCTCGGTCTCCACCAAGCTGAAGGTGACGGGGGTCGATCTCTTCTCGGCGGGCGATTTCAACGAAGCCGACGACCGCGAGGACATCGTGCTGCGCGACGCCTCCCGGGGCGTCTACAAGCGCCTGGTGCTGAAGGACGACCGGCTCATCGGCGCGGTCATGTACGGAGACACGGCGGACGGCGCGTTCTTCTTCGATCTCCTCAAGACCGGCGCCGACGTGTCCGACATGCGCGACACGCTGATCTTCGGCCAGAGCTTCGTCGGAGGCGCCAACCAGGACCCTAACGCCGCCGTTGCCGCACTCGCGGCGAGCGCAGAAATCTGCGGCTGCAACGGCGTATGCAAGGGAACGATCAACGAGGCCATCGCCGCCAAGGGACTGACCGACGTGGCGGGCGTGCGCGCCCACACGAAGGCCTCCGCCTCCTGCGGCTCCTGCACGGGCCTTGTCGAACAGCTTCTCTCGATCTCGCTCGGCGCAGGCTTCCAGAAGGCGGACGTGGAGCCCATGTGCGGCTGCACGGAGCTGGGCCACGACGACGTGCGCCGCCTCATCGTCGCCCGCGAACTGAAGTCCATTCCGCAAGTCATGCAGGAACTGGAATGGAAAACCTCCTGCGGCTGCGCAAAGTGCCGCCCCGCGCTCAACTACTACCTGCTGTGCGACTGGCCGACCGAGTATCAGGACGACAGCCAGTCGCGCTTCATCAACGAACGCGTGCACGCCAACATCCAGAAGGACGGCACCTATTCGGTCGTGCCGCGCATGTGGGGCGGCGTCACCTCGCCCGCCGAGCTGCGCGCCATCGCGGACGTGGCGGACAAATTCGCCATCCCCACCGTGAAGGTGACGGGCGGCCAGCGCATCGACCTGTTGGGCGTCAGGAAGGAAGATCTGCCCGCCGTGTGGGCCGACCTCAACGCGGCCGGCATGGTGTCCGGCCACGCCTACGCCAAGGGCCTGCGCACCGTGAAGACCTGCGTGGGCACGGACTGGTGCCGCTTCGGAACGCAGGACTCCACCGGCCTCGGCATCAAGATCGAGCGCTTCATGTGGGGCTCGTGGACGCCCGCGAAGGTGAAGATGGCCGTGTCGGGCTGCCCGCGCAATTGCTCGGAAGCCACCTGCAAGGACGTCGGCGTCATCTGCGTCGACAGCGGCTACGAGATTCATTTCGCCGGCGCCGCAGGCCTGCACGTGCGCCAGACCGACCTTCTCGGCAAGGCCGCGACGGAGGACGAGTGCATCGAGATCATCGCCGCCCTCACGCAAGCCTATCGCGAGCAGGGCCGCTATCTCGAGCGCATGTACAAATGGTCGAACCGCGTCGGCCTCGAGACCATCCGGGCGCAGATCATGGACGACATGCCCCGCCGCAAGGCGCTTTACCAGCGCTTTGTCGTCTCGCAGGCGACCGCCCAGACCGACCCATGGGCGGAGCGGGTCGCCGGCAAGGAAGCGCACGAGTTCAACCCCCTCATGATGGAACTGGCGGAGGCTGCGGAATGACCATGCACATGTCTGGCTGGATCGAAGTTGGCGGCGTCGGCGACGTGCCCCTGCGCGGCTCGCGCGTGGTGCGCGCGCCGGGCGGCGACATTGCGCTGTTCAAGTCGGCGGACGGCCACATCTTCGCGCTGCGCGACCAGTGCCCCCACAAGATGGGCCCGCTCAGCCAGGGCATCGTGCACGGGCGCTCCGTCACCTGCCCGCTGCACAACTGGATCATCGATCTGGAAAGCGGCGAAGCCCAGGGCGCCGACCATGGCTGCTCGAACGTCATCGCCCTGCGCGTCGAGGCGGGCCGCATCCTGCTCGACGCCCGCGCGCTGGCCCTCGAAGCCGCCTGAAGGAGACGTCCATGGCCGCCTGCACGGGAAAAAGCGTCAAGACGGCCTGCCCGTATTGCGGCGTAGGCTGCGGAGTCGTCGCGACCCCGCAGGCGGACGGCTCGGTGGCGATCTCGGGCGACGGCGAGCACCCGGCCAATTTTGGCAAGCTCTGCTCCAAGGGCGGCGCGCTCGGCGAGACGCTCTCGCTCGACGACCGCCTGCTCCACCCTGAGGCGAACGGCGTCCGCGTCTCATGGGACGAGGCGCTCGATCTCGTGGCCTCGCGCTTCTCGCAGACCATCGCCCAGCATGGCCGCGACAGCGTGGCGCTCTACGTCTCCGGGCAGCTTCTCACGGAAGATTATTATGTCGCCAACAAGCTGGTGAAAGGCTTCATCGGCACGGCCAACATCGACACCAACAGCCGCCTCTGCATGGCCTCCTCGGTCGCCGGCCACCGGCGCGCGTTCGGCGCCGACACCGTGCCGGGAACCTATGAGGATTTCGAGGAAGCGGACCTCGTGGTTCTCGTCGGCTCCAATCTCGCCTGGTGCCACCCGGTGCTCCACCAGCGGCTTGCGCGCGCTCGCGAGCGGCGCGGAACGAAGGTCGTCGTGATCGATCCGCGCGCCACCGCCACCTGCGACATCGCCGACCTGCATCTGCCCGTGGCGCCGGACGCCGACGTGGCGCTGTTCCTCGGCCTGCTGGCCCGCCTTGAACAGGACGGCGCGCTGGACGCGGCCTATGTGGGCGCCCACACGTCCGGGGCGGAGCCCGCGCTGGCGCTGGCGCGCAACGTCAGCGTCGACCAGATCGCGGACCTCACGGGGATCGACGCCGCGACGCTGGAGCGCTTCTACGCCTTGTGGTCGCAGACCTCGCGCGTCGTCACCGTCTACTCGCAGGGCGTCAACCAGTCGACCAGCGGGTCCGACAAGGTCAACGCCATCATCAATTGCCATCTGCTCACCGGGCGCATCGGCCGGCCCGGCATGGGGCCTTTCTCGGTCACCGGCCAGCCGAACGCCATGGGCGGGCGCGAGGTCGGCGGCCTCGCCAACATGCTCGCCGCCCACATGCAGATCGAGAACGCCGGGGATCGCGACCGCGTGCAGCGCTTCTGGTCGAGCCCCGCCATCGCCCAGAAGCCCGGCCTCAAGGCGGTCGATCTCTTCCGCGCCATCGGAACGGGCCAGATCAAGGCCGTGTGGATCATTGGCACCAATCCCGTGGACAGCATTCCTGACGCTGACGCGGCGCGCGCGGCGCTGCTCGCCTGCCCGTTCGTGGTGGTGTCGGACGTGATCCGCGAGACCGACACCACCGCCTGCGCCCATGTGCTGCTGCCCGCCGCCGCATGGGGCGAAAAGGACGGCACGGTCACCAATTCCGAGCGCCGCATCACGCGCCAGCGCGCCTTCCTGCCGCTGCCGGGCGAGGCGCGGCCGGACTGGCGCATCATCTGCGACGTCGCTTCCCGCATGGGCTTCCCGGACGCCTTCGCGTTCCCCAACGCCGCCGCCATCTTCCGCGAGCATGCGGCGCTGTCGGCCTTCGAGAACGACGGCGCGCGCGATTTCGACATCGGGGCGCTGAGCGAGCTGGACGACGTGGCGTTCGACGCGCTGGCGCCCGTGCAATGGCCGCAACGGGCCGGGGCGCCCGCCGCCGACGCGCGCTTCTTCGCCCAGGGGGGATTTTTCACCCCGGACCGGCGCGCGCGCTTTGTGCCCACGCACCTGCCCTCACGCGCCAAGCTCACCACGCGAGAGCGTCCGTTCACGCTGAACACCGGCCGCATCCGCGACCAGTGGCACACGATGACCCGCACCGGCAAAGCCCCGCGCCTCATGGCCCACGCGCCCGAGCCCTTCTGCGAGCTCCACCCGCAGGACGCAGCCCGCATCGGCGTGAAACATGGCGACCTGGTGGACATCGACGCCGGCCATGCGCGCGCCGTGATGCGCGCGGTGATCACCCCGCAGCAGCGGCGCGGCAGCGTGTTCGCCCCCATGCACTGGACCGACCGCTTCGCGGCCCGCGCCCGCATCGGCGCGCTGGTCGATCCCGCCTGCGATCCTGTGTCGGGCCAGCCGGGACTGAAGAACACGCCCGTCTCCGTGACGCCGTTCGCCTCCGCCTGGACCGGCTTTGCGGTGGCCGCGCGGCGCCCCGCGCCCAAGACGGACT
Source organism: Hyphomicrobiales bacterium (assembly GCA_028290405.1). Lineage (GTDB taxonomy): Bacteria > Pseudomonadota > Alphaproteobacteria > Rhizobiales > Beijerinckiaceae > Terripilifer. Next base: position 6,456 of record JAQGJX010000075.1, on the reverse strand, counting down.
ATTGGGCGCTTGCGCCCGTCGAAGGCGGCTGGCGCATGGAGCTTGCGGCCGGCGCGCCGCCGGACGACTGGCAGGCGTTCGCCGCCGGCCTCTTCGGCATAGACGCGGGGGCCGCCGACTGGGTCGCCTACCACGACCGCGCTGGTTTCTCCCATCGCGTGGCGACCTTCGTGGGCGACCGGCTGGCGGGCGCGCTGTTCGTGGGCGCGGGCGCGGCCGCCCTGTCGCGCTCCTTCCTGTCCGACGCGCTGGCGCTGGCGCACACCCCCGAAGCGCGCTTCCGCCTCCTCGCCGGCCGCGCCGGCGGGGCGCAGGAGGACCCGGGCGCGCTGGTGTGCGCCTGTTATTCGGTAGGCGCCAACGCCATATCGAAGGCCGCGCTCGCAGGCGCCTGCAGCGTCGAGGCCATCGGGGCGAAGTTGAAGGCGGGGACGAATTGTGGTTCCTGCCGGAGCGAGATCCGGAGACTGCTTGATGAACGACGTCTCGAGGAAGCCGTCTGAGGCTTCGCCGCAGCGCCTGAGCGCGCTCGCGCGGCTGCCCGTGTTTCTCGATCTGGCGGGAAAGCGCGTCGTGCTCGTGGGCGGCTCCAACGGCGCCGCGTGGAAGGCCGAACTGCTGGCTGCCGCTGGCGGCCTCGTAGACGTTTACGCGCGCGAACCCTCGGCCGACATGCTGGCCTTGCTGGAGCGCGGCGCGGCCGCAGGCTCGCTGAACCTGCACGCGCGCCATTGGGCCCCGGGCGATCTCGACGGCGCCGCCATCGCGGTGGCAGATTGCGAGAGCGACGAGGATGCGCTCGCGTTCCGCGCCGCCGCCCGCGCCGCCGCCGTGCCGTGCAACACCGTGGACCGCCGCGAGACCTGCGACTTCGAGTTCGGCGCGATCGTCAACCGCTCGCCCGTCGTCATCGGCATCTCATCCAACGGCGCCGCGCCCATCCTCGCGCAGAACATCCGCCGCCGCATCGAGACTCTGCTGCCGCCCTCCCTCGCCCAATGGGCGGGCCTTGCGCAGCGCATCCGCCGCAGCGTGATGGACCGGCTCACCGCCGGGGCCCAGCGCCGCGCGTTCTGGGAGCGCTTCTCCGACAAGGCGCTCGGCGGCAAGGACGCGCCCGCCGACGCGCGCGCGCTCGACGCGCTGGTGGAGACGGTGCGCGCGGACGCGCCCGCGCAAGGGCGCGTCACGCTGGTGGGGGCGGGCCCCGGCGACGCAGAAATGCTGACGCTGAAAGCGGTGCGCGCGCTGCAGTCGGCGGACGTGATCCTGTTTGACGATCTCGTGTCCGACGACGTGCTGGAACTGGCGCGCCGCGAAGCCAAGCGCATGATGGTGGGCAAGCGCGCGCGCGGCCCCTCGTGCTCCCAGGCGGACATCAACGCGCTGATGCTGAAGCTCGCCGCGCAAGGCAAGCACGTGGTGCGCCTGAAGTCCGGCGACCCGATGATCTTCGGCCGCGCGGGCGAAGAGATCGCAGATTTGCGAGCCGCCGGCGTGCCGGTCGAAGTCGTGCCCGGCGTCTCCGCCGCAAACGCGCTGGCCGCCTCGCTGGGCGTTTCGCTCACCCATCGCGACCACGCGCAATCGGTGCGCTTCGTCACGGGCCACGCGCGCACGGGCGAACTGCCCGCCGACCTCGACTGGCGCGGCATGGCGGACGGCAAGACGAGCCTCGTCTTCTACATGGGCGGCCGCACGGGCCCGCGCATCGCTCGCAAGCTGATGGACCACGGGCTGGACGGCGGGACGCCCGTCATCGTCGCCTGGTCGGTGTCGCGTCCCGAGCAAGGCCACAGGACGACGACCCTGGGCGACATCGCAGCGAGCGACGACGTGCAGGCGGGCGGCTCGCCCGTGCTGCTGTGCATCGGAACGGCCTTCGCGAACCTCCCCGGGATCAGCGTTGCGGACGCGCCTTCCTTCTCCCGTCGCCGGGCGGAGGGCGCCGGCGGATAACCCGGATTGGCGCGCGACGCATCTCCCTCATCCGACCCTTGCTGACGCAACGGCTGCCTTCTCCCGCGAGCAGGAGAAGGGTTCTCGATCAGCACGGGAGACTCACCCCTTCGGCGGGTCTCCGAAGCCCAGGTGCGTGCCGTGGCCGAAGGTGGTGGCGTAGTCACGCTGGGCGTCCTCGCTGAGGAACCTTCGCTCCAGGTCCTTCACGTCGCCCGAGCGCGTCAGCACGCTGAGGTCGATGGCGCCGTAGGGGCTCGACGCCACGTCGGCGCGCCAGTCCGCGAGCGCCGCGACGCCGCGCGTGCGGAAATCGTTGAGCACGCGCCACGCGGCCTGCAGGCCCGCTGACGCCGCCAGCGTCGGATAGAGGGCGATGCGCAGGCCCGTCGCCTCAAGCTCCTCGAACGAGGGCCCCGGCGGCTTGCCGCCCCAGATCATCAGCAGGGGCGCAGGAACCTCGCGCACCGCAGTGGCGATCTGCTCCAGCGATTGGGCCGAATTGAGCCATACAAGATCGGCGCCCCCGTCGCGCGCATAGGCCACGCAGCGCGCCAGCGCGTCATCGAACGTCTCGCCCTGCGCGCCGATGGCGTCGCAGCGGGCGCAGATCACGAACTCAGGGTCCAGCGCGTCGCGCGCCGCCACGGCCGCGCGGATCTTGCCGACCGCCTCCTCCACCGGAATGCACTTGCGTCCGGCGCTGGTGCCGGACTTCTTGGGCGCCTCCTGGTCCTCCAGCGACAGGCCCGCGACGCCCGAGCGCACCAGCTCCTGCACGGTGAAGTGAACGTTGACCGCGTTGCCGAAGCCCGTGTCGGCGTCGAGCAGCACCGGGATGCTGGAGCGCGACGCCACGTGGCGCGCGTGGTCGGCCACGTCGCGCAGGCCGATGACGCCCGTGTCGGGAACGCCGAGCAGGAAGGCCGACATCTGCGAGCCCGCCACGAAGAAGCACTCGAAGCCGGCAAGCTCCGCCGTGCGCGCGTAGATGGGGCTGAAGCCGCCCGGCATCATGGTCAGCCCCGGCTTGCGCAGCAGTTCGCGGAATGCGCGCCGCTTGCCCGTTGCGTCCTCTGACATCGTCTTCTCCCCACTCGACTCTCGTGTGATCCCCCGATAGCCTGCCGCGAAACGAACTGGAGGACAACGCGGATGGCGAAGATTGTACTGGGCATGGGCACGTCGCATGGGCCGATGCTCTCCACGCCGCCGGACAAGTGGGACTCGCGCGTGCCCTTCGACAAGGCGCACAAGGCGCACCCGTTCCGGGGCCAGACCTATTCCTACGACCAGCTCGTGGACCTGCGCGCCAGCGACGACCTCGCCAAGGAGATCACGCAGGACAAGTGGAACGCCCGCTACGCCGCCTGCCGAGCGGCCATCACCAAGCTCGCGGACGTCTACGCGCAGGTGAAGCCCGACATCGCGGTCATCGTCGGCAACGACCAGAAGGAGGTCTTCACCGACAAACTCATGCCCGCCTTCACGGTGTTTCGCGGCGAGACCCTGCTCAACGTGCCCATGAGCGACGAGCAGAAGTCGAAGCTCGGGCCCGGCGTCGCCATCGCCACGCCCGGCTACATGACCCCGCAGCTCGCCCAATATCCCGGCGTGCCGGACCTCGCCGACCACATCACGCGCCACCTGATGGCCAACCAGTTCGACGTCGCGGTCTCGAGCGAACTGCCGGAAGGCCCGCGCGGGCACGGCGTGCCGCACGCCTTCGGGTTCATCTATCGCCAGATCATGCGCGACCAGCCCATCCCGACGGTGCCGCTGTTCGTGAACACGTTCTATCCGCCCAACCAGCCCAGCGCGAAACGCTGCTTCGATTTCGGCGCGCAGCTCAAGAGCGCCATCGAGTCCTGGCCGACGGACAAGACCGTGGCGATCTTCGCGTCGGGCGGACTCACGCACTTCGTCATCGACGAGGCGCTGGACCAGCGCGTGCTCGCCGGCATGCAGGCGCGCGACATCGAGAGCCTCACGACCATCCCCGAGAACCTCTTCCAGGACGGCACGTCCGAACTGAAGAACTGGATTCCCGTGGCGGGGGCCATGACGTCGCTGGGCCTCGACATGCATCTGGTGGATTACGTGCCGTGCTACCGCTCGCCGGCCGGCACCGGGAACGCCATGGGCTTCGCTTACTGGCGCTGAGCCCGCTCGCGTCAGGGGCCTTGCTCCGCGGGCCGCCCTCAAGCCCGATGGACATGGCCCCTGAAGGCTGGTCAAGGTGAGGCGCGACGCGCGACTCGGCGCGTTCGCCTGCCCGACCCTGCGAGTCCAGAATGCGCAATGCTTGAAGCGGCGGCCCCGGTGACACGAGCGAGCGGCCCAGCGTGCGGGCCCCGGGACCCAGCGCGCGTCCTGTCGTGCGCCGTCTGGCTGGCGCTGGCGCTGGCGCAGGCCGCTCCCGCGCTGGCGCAGACCGCGCGGCCACGGCCCCAGGCGCAGACCGCTCCGCTCCATGCGCCGCTGCCGCCGCCGCGCCCTCCGGAGTTCGGCGGAAGCTCCCCGCAGCCGCCTGAGGACGCGTCAGCGCCCGTGGACGAGCGCGCGTCAGGAGCCATCCCAGCGCCCGCTGGAGCGCCTTCGCAGGATACGACCGGCGCTCTGCGCCCGCCGCGGCCGGACGCCGCCCAGCAGCCCCCGCAGGGCGCGGGCGCGCGGGACAATTCCTATGACCGCGCCGCCATGCGGGCCTGCGGGCAGGAATGGGCCCAGATGAAGCGCGAAGGCGCCGCGGCGGGCGCCGTCTGGCGCGATTTCGCCGCCGAGTGCCTTCCCCGCCGCCAGAAGCAGATGCGCTGAGCCGCGCCGGCGCGCGCTCCCACAAGGGCTGAAAACGCAAAACGTCCCCTCACGCTGGCGCGAGGGGACGCTTCAGGCAGATGGCGACCGCTTTGTCCGAAAGGTCCGCTTCAGAGCCGGCTCAGGCTGCCGGTTGTCGGACCTCACGGAGACGGTTCGCCCGATCAGGCGCCTTCCGAAGCCGGAGCTGCGGACTTCGCGGACTTCGAAGCCTTCTTGGCCGTCTTCTTCACGGCCTTCTTGGCGGTCTTCTTGGAAGCCGTCTTGGCGCCCTTCTTGGCCGTCTTCTTCACGGCCTTCTTGGCGCCCTTCTTCACGGCCTTCTTGGCGCCCTTCTTGGCGACCTTCTTTGCCGTCTTCTTGGCGCCCTTCTTGGCGGCGCTCTTGGAAGCCGTCTTCTTGGCTCCCTTCTTCGCCGTCTTCTTCGCGGCCTTCTTGGCCGGCGTACGCTTTGCTGCCTTCGCCATCAGAGGTCCCCTCTAAGTTGAAGTCGGCCATTATGCCGACACCCAGGCTCAATTAAACTAACTCGGTTAACTATAGGTGCAAGCCTTGCTCGCTCGCCGAGCGTCTCTTGCATGCTCTCCAAGGCTCTTGCGAGCGTCTCTACACGCTCGACATGACGCTGCTTGCGCAGCGCCGAAGCGCCACTTGCGCGCGCGCCGCTGACGCCTTCGCGACAGGCGGGGCGCGCCTCGCGCATGTTCGCCAACCATGCGCGCGCGGGCGGCGCGCGCTCGCCGCGTCATCGCGCACATCAAAGGCGACGGGCGACCACGTTGCATGAATCTCATTGATTCTGCGGCAAGTGCAGCAACGGCCCAAGGACGTTCGCGCGCATGCGCCAGCCGTGCGCGCGCGCGTTCAGGCGCGATCTGAACCGCGGGGCGCGCATGCGCGAAGGCGTTCGGCGCGCGGCGTCGTCGTCATGGGAAGGCGAAGCGGGCGGACGCCGCGCGCGGCGTCGGCGGGTCTTGCATGCGCATTGGCGGACGCGCCCGCGTGCATGAAAAAAAATTTTCACAATCGACGAAAGAATGAAGCCCCAAGGCGCCTCATGCGTTCGATTCCGCGCGCCGCACGAAACCGAACGCATGATTCGCGTCTGCGTCAGATGCCGAGTTTGCTCTTCAGCAGGTCGTTCACGGACTGCGGATTGGCCTTGCCGCCTGTCTGTTTCATCACCTGTCCGACGAACCAACCGAGCATGGTCGGCTTCGCCTGCGCCTGTGCGACCTTGTCGGGATTGGCGGCGATGATGGCGTCCACTGCGGCCTCGATCGCGCCGCTGTCGGTCACCTGCTTCATGCCGCGCGCCTCGACGATCGCGCGCGGATCGGCAGCGCGTCCTTCGTTCCAGACGATCTCGATCAGGTCCTTGGCGATCTTGCCGGAGATCACGTCGGCGGAGATCATCTGCACGATGGCGCTGTTGGCTTTCGCCGTGATGGGACCGGCGTCGACGCTCAGCCCGGCCTTGTTGAGGCGTCCGAAATATTCGTTGATGAGCCAGTTGGCGGAAGCCTTCGCCTCCGCGCCTTCGGCCACCATCTCCTCGAAGTAGTCGGCGGTGTCGCGCTCCATCACGAGCACGCCGGCGTCATAGGGCGACAGCCCGAAAGCCTCGACGAACCGGGCCTTTTTCGCATCCGGCAGTTCCGGCAGCGCTGCCGCCAGCCC
>JAQGJX010000041.1 GCA_028290405.1 Hyphomicrobiales bacterium | reverse complement strand
GCTGCGGCCCCGCCGCCTGCTGCGCGCCCATGGGGGCGGCGTCCAGCGTCTCGCCCCGGCGCTGTGGCGGGGCGGCGGAACGTCCGCCGCCGTCGCTCTCGCCTTGTCCCTGGGAGCGGCGGAGCTGCTCCTCCAGGCGGCGCGTCTGGAACTGCATCTGCTCGAGCTGGCCGGTGAGCGAGCGCACCTCCTTCTCAAGCCGGTCGATGCGCACCAGCAGGCCGGCGGAATCCCCCGCCCCGCCCTGATAGGGATCGCCCTGCACGCCGGCCGGCGGGCGGTTGAACAATTGCGCCGTCCGGACCCGCTGGGCGGCGGGCTCCTGCGCCTGCGCGGCGAAGGGGCCGAGGAGGAAAGCGGCGAGCGTCAGTTTGGCGACAGGAAGCAGATTCATGAAAGGACCGCGTTCGTCCAGGCGCCCGCTGCGAGAGCCTTGCTGGAGGGACTCGGGGCGAAGCATAGACCACCCGATGGCCAAAGTTGGGCGAAATTTCACGCCTCCCCGGGGGGCATGCCTTGGGGCATGGCTCCGCGCGTCGATCGCCGGGGCCGGAAACGCAAAACGGCCGCCGTGGGGATGCGGCGGCCGTTGCGTTCAGCGCTGACGGGATGCTTCAGGTCCCGGCGGCGCCGCCGAGCACGGTGACCGCGCGACGGTTCTGCGACCAGCATGAAATGTCGTTGCACACGGCGACCGGACGCTCCTTGCCGTAGCTGATGGTGCGCAGGCGGCCAGCCGGCACGCCCCGCGCCACGAGGTAGTTCTTGGCCGCTTCGGAGCGCTGGGCCCCGAGGGCGAAATTGTATTCGCGCGTGCCGCGCTCGTCCGCGTGCCCTTCCATGGTGATGGTGTAGCGCGGATACTGCCTGAGCCAGTTGGCCTGCTTGTCGAGGATGCCCTGCGCCTGCGCGGTCAGTTCGACGGAATCGGTCTCGAAGTAGACGCGGTCGCCGACGTTCACCACGAAGTCCTGCTGGCTGCCAGGAGCCGCCGCGCGGGCGCCCGCGCCCCCAAGGCCTGCGCCCGCAGCGTTAGGATCTTCGTTCGGGTTCTTCGAGCAAGCGGCCATCGAAAGGCCCGCGACCATCGCGACCGCGAGGCGGACCGAGCGCGCGCTCGTGAAAAAGATCATGCCGGAACTCCTGTGCTTGCCGGATCTGGAACCCGCACGCAGCATGGCGGCGGGCTTGCACCATGCGTAGCGCCCTGTTGGTTAAGCGAATGTTCCATCAACCTTGATGAGAGCTTTGTTGAATGCGTTGTATTCGAGCAATCGCCGACGTGGTTAACGGGAGGTTGATGGCGCGAATGCGGCGGAGCTTGCGCGCAGCGCCATCGCGCAGCCGGGCGTGTCTTCGCCGCCACAGGCCGCCGCGGGGGCTCAGCGCGCCGCTAAGCCCCGCCAGTCTGGAACTATTCTAATTCATATCTTCGCCCTCTAAGCATTTTTTCGTTGCCATCGCGGGGCGCGATTGACCATCGTGCCGGGGAAAATCCTCGGGGTTCGCCATGAACATGCTGACCATCGCCCTGCAGTCGGGCTCCATCCTCCTGCGCGAAGGCCTGGAGGCCATGCTCATCGTCACCGCGCTGGCGGCCGCCATGCGCAAGGGCGGGCAGGACCAGGAGCTGAAGCCGCTCTGGCTCGGGGCCGGGCTCGCGGTGCTGGCCAGCGTCGCGGCGGCGGTCGTCTTCCAGCTCTGGTTCGGCGGCGCGCACAACGACGCCATGGAGGCCGTGGTGATGATCGTCGCCGCCGCCCTGATGCTCTACATGAGCGGCTGGCTGTTCCTGAAGCAGGACCCCCGCGAATGGAAACGCATGATCGACGCCAGCGCGAAACACGCGCTTTCGTCCGGGGCGGCCTTCACGCTGGGCTCGATCTCGTTCCTGGCGGTGTTTCGCGAAGGCGCCGAGACTGCTTTGTTCCTCCATGCGCTGGCCTCCACCAGCGGCGGCTGGGGCCCGGCCCTGCTGATGGGCCTTGCGGGCGCCGTCGTCTGCCTCGCCGCCATCTACGCCGCCATGCAATGGCTGGCGCTGCGCATTCCGCTGCGGCCGCTGTTCATCGTCACATCCGCGTTCCTGTTCGTCATGGGGCTGCGCTTCGTGGGCGGCGCCATCCAGGAGATGCAGGAGCAGCAGGTCGTTCCCTACGACAGCGCGCCGACCCCGGACTGGTTCGCCTCGCTGGGCTTCAACCCCACGTGGGAGGCCATCGGGGCGCAGCTCGTCATCGCGCTGGTGGCGCTCGTCAGCATCGCCATCGCGATGCGGCCCTCCTCGTCGGGCGCCGCGCAGGCGCATTGACGCCGATTGCAATTGGCGCTTTGGGCGCCGCGCCGCTAGTCTGGCGCGGCGTGGAGGCGTTCGATGACCAAGGCGGTCCTGTTCAATCCTTATAACGGCCACGACGCGTTCGTGGCGCTGCCGCAGGTTTTCCCGCAGCTCGACATGCGCGTCGCGCTGGACGAGGAGCAACTCGCCGCCCATCTGCCGGGCGCGCAGATCCTCGTCACCAGCAATCGCGTCTACACGCCCGAGATGGCCGACATCGTCCACCGGCATGGCGGCGCGCTGCGCTGGGTCCAGTTCGTCACGTCGGGCTTCGACAAGGCGATCGCGAGCGGAATGCCCAAGGGGCTTGTGGTGACCAACGCCGCAGGCCTGCGCGCCTTCGCGGTCGCCGAACATGCGCTCGCGCTGATGCTGGGCCTGGTGCGCGGGCTGCGCGCCGCCGAACAGGCGCGCGCCGGCCGCGCATGGGCGCGCGACGTCATCTCGCCCGGCCTCGATAATCTGAGCGGCAAGCATCTCGTCATCGTGGGAACGGGAGCCATCGGCCAGGAGATCGCCCGCAAGGCGAAGGCCTTCGACATGCGCGTTACGGGCGTCAGCCGCAGCTCCGCCCCGCTGGCGAATTTCGACGCGCTGCGCCCGCGCGAAGACCTCGTCGCCTGCGCGCGCGAGGCCGACATCCTGATGGTCGCCGCGACCTATGACGCCGCCAGCACACACGGCATGATCTCGCGCGCGGCGATCGACGCGCTGCGCCCGCACGCGACCCTCGTCAACATCGCCCGCGGCCTGCTGGTGGACGAAGCGGCGCTCATCGAAGCCCTGCAGGAGAAGCTGATCGCGGGCGCGGGCCTCGACGTCATGGCGCAGGAGCCGCTGCCGCCCGACAGCCCCCTGTGGAGCATGGACAACGTGCTGTTGACGCCCCACGTGGGCGGCGCGGGAAGCGCCGGCGCCGCCACCCACGCCAGCATGTTCGCCGACAATCTGCGGCTGTGGTTCGCGGGCCTCCGGCTTGGAAACGTCGCTATCGAACGGACGTGAGGACGGCCGCTTCAGGCACGGCCCGCAGCGCCTGCGCGCCGGTCTCGAACTGCAACCGCGCGAGACGGGCGTAAAGCCCCTCGCGGGCCACGAGCGCGGCGTGCGCGCCCTCCTCCACCACGCGTCCTTCGTCCATGACGAGGATGCGGTCCGCCTTCAGGACCGTGGCGAGGCGGTGCGCGATGACGATGGTGGTGCGCGCGCCCATGACGTTCTCGAGCGCCGCCTGCACCAGCGTCTCGTTCTCCGCGTCCAGCGCCGAGGTCGCCTCGTCCAGCAGCAGGATCGGCGCGTCCTTCAGGATGGCGCGCGCGATGGCGATGCGCTGGCGCTGGCCGCCCGACAGCATCACGCCCCGCTCGCCCACCCGCGTGTCGTAGCCCTGCGGAAGGTTGACGATGAACTCGTCGGCGGCCGCCCGGCGCGCGGCGTCCGCGATGGCCTCGCGCGAGGCGCCCTCGCGGCCATACGCGATGTTGTCGGCGATGGAGGCGCCGAAGATCGCCGGCTCCTGCGGCACGAGCGCCAGGCGTCCCCGCAGGTCGGAGGGATCGACGCGCAGGATATCGACGCCGTCAACCAGGATGCGCCCCGCCAGCGGATCGTAGAAGCGCATCAGCAACTGGAACACCGTCGACTTGCCCGCCCCTGAGGGCCCCACGATGGCGATGGTCTCGCCGGCGGCGACCCGGAACGACAGGTCGTGCAGGGCCGGCGCGTCGGCCCGGGTGGGATACGCGAAGCGCACGCCTTCGAACACGATGTCGCCGCGCACGGGCCGGGGCATCGGCTCCGGGGCCGCAGGGGCCTCGATGGCGGGCTTGGTCTTCAACAGGTCCGCGATGCGCCCCGCGGCGCCCGCGGCGGCGGAAATCTCGCTCCACACTTCCGACAATTGGCCCAGCGAACTGGCGCCGAAGACCGCGTAGAGCACGAATTGCGACAGCAGGCCGCCCGAGATGCGCCCGGCCAGCACGTCCTGCGCGCCCAGCCACAGCACGCCGATGACGCTCGCGAAAGCGAGGAAAATGGCGATGACGGTGAGGACCGCCCGCGCCCCCATGGCCTGCCGGGCGGCGTCGTAGGCGTCCTCCACGGCGCGGGCGAAGCGCGAGGCGGTGGCGGCTTGCGCGTTGAACGCCTGCATGGTGCGCACCGCGCCGAGGTTCTCGGCCGCGAACGCGGAGGCCTCCGCGAGCGTGTCCTGCGCGCGGCGGGACCGCTCGCGCACGGACCGGCCCGATGCCACCAGCGGGAACACGATGACGGGAATGGCCACCAGCACGAGGCCGGAGAGCTTGGGGCTGGTGTAGACCATCATGGCGATGGCCCCCAGGAACATGAACAGGTTGCGCAGCGCGACCGAGGCCGAGGACCCGAAGGCGGACTTCATCTGCGTCGTGTCGGCCGTGAGGCGCGAGACGAGCTCGCCCGTGCGGGCGGAATCGTAGAAGGCGGCGTCCAGCTTCACCAGATGGGCGAACACGTCGGCCCGCAGGTCCGCCACCACCCGCTCGCCGATGGTCATGACGAGGAAATACCGGAAGCCCGACGCCAGCGCCAGGACGGCCACCACCGCCAGCATGGCGCCGAAATAGCGGTCGATCACGCCCGCGCTCTCCGTCGAGAACCCGTGGTCGATCATCCCCCGCACTGCGACCGGCACCGTGAGGGTGGCGGCGGAGGCCACCGTCAGCGCGATCATCGCCCCCGCGAGGCGCCCGCGATAGCGCAGCGCATAGGGCACGAGCGGCAGCAGCGCCCTAAGGGAGGTGCGCGGGCGGCGCGCGCCCGTTTCCGTCGCAATCGATGAGTCTGTCATGCCCGGTCTTTACGCCTTTTGCCCGCCGGACGGAACGCCCGCTCGCCTTGTTTCCCGGCCCGCCCTCATGTATAGGACCGCCATCCCCCCATAGGGACACCCTTTCGCCGCGGTCTTCGCCGCAGCTTCGCCCTGTTGAGAGAGCGCCACGATGAAGAACGACATCCACCCCCATTATCACATGATCAAGGTCGTGATGACCGACGGCACCGAGTTCCAGACCCGTTCGACCTACGGCAAGGAAGGCGACACGCTGAACCTGGACATCGACCCCAAGACCCACCCGGCCTGGACCGGCGGTTCGGCCCAGCTGCTCGACCGCGGCGGCCGCCTGTCGCGCTTCACGGCCCGGTTCGGCTCGATCGGCCAGAAGAAGTAAGCAGCTTCCCAAGCTCGCAGGACGAAAAAAGCCCCGGCTCTCCAGCCGGGGCTTTTTTGTTGGATCGGCTCAGACCAGCCGGTCAGGACGGACGGCTCAGGCCGTCTGTCCCGGAAAGGCCGCGCGCAGCCGGGCGAAATGCGCCTCGATGGCCATGGGGGGCACGGGCGCGGGCTCCTCGGCTGCGTACAGCAGCTGGTCGAGGTGGACGATGCGGTCCTGCAGGCGCAGGGACTGGATCACCAGGTCGCGCAGCACGTCCGGCAGGCGGGCGAACATGGCCGCGTCCGTCGCCATGTCCTGGCGCGACAGGCGCACCTTGTGCTTCTCGCGCGCCGCCTGCGACTGCGTCATCTCGCCTTCGTTGACCGCCCGCTGCAGCAGCAGCCAGGAGGCGAGCTGCATCAGCCGCGTGGTCAGGCGCATGCTTTCGGAGGCGTACGCCAGCGCCTCGGCGCGCGGCAGCGTCTTGGACTGCGCGCGCCCGTCCCCGTCGAGATAGGCGGCGGCCTCCTCGACGAGCACCATGCCCTCCCTGAAGAGAGCCTTGAAAGCTTCCGACATGGCCAGCTTCTGGCCGAACGAAATCGTATTGGACCTGTGGTCGGTCAAATTTTGCATGAATGATCCATCCCGCTGCCGACCAATAGTAGCGCGGGAATCCGGACGCGGATTGTTAAAGCTATCTTAACGTTAACGGGGCCGCCGGATGGTGGATAAAGTTTGAATCGTCGCTCGGCCTGGAGGCGCCGGCGGGCGCGCAAAAAAGAGCCGCGGGGGGGCGGCTCTTAAGTTGTAACAGGGAGGCGTCAAACAGAGTGGACAGGAACCACTCGACATTCCGATACAATCGGAATGACTTCCATAACGAACCGAAAGCTTTAATTTACGGTAAACGTTTCATTACGCCTTGAAGAAAGCGTCGGCGGCCCGCCGGGACGCCTCCTTGGCGGCCCTAGCGGCCTCAAGGCGCGCAATTTCCGTCCGCAGCAGCTCCATCCGCTCGGCGAGTTCGTCCACCGACAGCATGTCGAGGTTTTCGCCGATCTCGTGGGTCGTCTTGCGGCGCGGGGGCGCGCCGAAAACGTCGTCGTCCGTGCGGGCCATGGCTTGCTCCTGTCTGGCGCCCATGAACCTAGTGCGCGGCGCCCGGCTTGTCATGGGCGGCCGCGGCGGCGCATCGCGCGCGCGCCCATTGCCGAGCGCCCCCGCGCGCGCTACGAGCCTCGCTACCCTTTCTGGAGCTTCAGCCATGTCCCAGCCCGCCCTGCCCACGCACATGACCTGCATCGCCATCACGACGCCGGGCGGCCCGGACGTGCTGAAGCCCGAGCAGCGCCTGCTGCCCGAGCCCCGGGCGAACGAGATCCTCGTGAAGGTCCACGCCGCCGGCGTGAACCGTCCGGACGTGTCGCAGCGGCTCGGCCGCTACCCCGCCCCGGCGGACGCCTCGGACCTGCCGGGCCTTGAGATCGCCGGCGAAGTGGTGGCGCTGGGAGAGGGCGCGACGCAGTACAGGATCGGCGACAAGGTGTGCGCGCTGGCCCATGGGGGCGGCTACGCCGAATATTGCGCCGTGCAGGAAAGCCACGCCCTGCCCGTGCCGGACGGCTTCTCGTGGGTCGAGGCGGCCGCCATCCCGGAGACGTTCTTCACCGTGTGGGTGAACGCCTTCATGACCGGGCGCCTGTCGGCTGGCGAGACCGCGCTGGTGCACGGCGGGTCGTCGGGCATCGGCACGACCGCCATCATGCTCGCCAAGGCGCTGGGCGCGAAGATCATCGTCACGGCGGGCAGCGAAGAAAAGCTCGAGGCGTGCCGCAAACTGGGCGCGGACGTGGCCATCAACTACCGCACGCAGGATTTCGTCGCGGAGGTGAAGACGGCGACGGGCGGCAAGGGCGTGAACCTCATCCTCGACATGGTGGCGGGCTCCTACGTGCAGCGCAATCTGGAATGCGCCGCCATGGACGGGCGCATCGTGCAGATCGCGTTCCAGCAGGGGTTCAAGATCGACAGCCTCGACCTGCGCCCCATCTCCGCCAAGCGCATCATGTACACCGGCTCGGCGCTGCGCCCGCGCACCGTAGCGCAGAAGGCCGCCATCGCCGCGAGCCTGCGCGAGACCGTGTGGCCGCTGCTCCAGAAGGGCCAGTGCAAGCCGATCATCGACTCCACCTTCGCGCTCGCCGACGCCCCCAAGGCCCACGCGCGCATGGAGGAAGGCAGCCACATCGGCAAGATCGTCCTGACCGTGTGAAGCGAGCGGGCGCCCTGGGCCGCGCCTGCGGCCCACGCCCAATTCGCCTGTGGACGGCGCGCTCCCAAGGGGGCGCGTTTACCTTCTGGTGACCATTTCCGACCAGCGTCGGCATGCAACCCACGGAGGACGTATGTCAGAGTCGGACAGTCAAGTTGGCGACCGCATCCACGCGATCATCGAACGCGTCGAGCAGATCGAATCTGAGTTGAAGGAACTGAACGAAGCCAAGAAGGAAATCTTCGCCGAGGCGAAGGGCGACGGCTTCGACGTCAAGATCCTCAAGGAGATCATCAAGCTGCGCAAGCAGGAGCAGGCCGAGCGCGACGAGCGCGACATGCTGCTCGACACCTACATGCGCGCCATGGAAGCCGCCGAGAAGACGGCCCGCAAGGCGGCCTGACGCGCCAAGCCTCTCTGGGGCCCCGCACGATCCGGCCCACACAGCGTTCCCTCCCCTCAGGGGAGGGACAGGGTGGGGTCTGGCTCAATCCTTCCGACCGCCGTGGCCTACCCCGCCCCAACCCTCCCCTGAGGCGAGGGAGTTCGCGCGAGGTTTTCGGCGGCCAGAACGCAATCCTGCAGGCGCAGCGCGCCCTCCCCCGAGGCGAGGCTCTCGCCTCACGCCTCCTCGCTCAGTTCCGTCAATCCGCGCTTCTTCAGCAACGCCTCCGGGGTCGGCAAGCGGCCCCGGAACGCCCTGTAGGCGTCCGCCGGTTCGCGGCGGCCGCCCGCCGCGTAGATGAACTCGCGCAGGCGCGCGGCGACGGCGGGATTGAAGATGTCGCCCGTATCGTCGAACGCGTCAAACGCGTCCGCGTCCAGCACCTCCGACCAGAGATACGAGTAATATCCCGCCGCGTACCCCTCGCCGGAGAACACGTGCGAGAAGTGCGGCGTCGCGTGCCGCATGGCGATCTCGGCCGGCATGTCGATGGCGTTCAGCCGCTGTTGCGTGAACGCCTTCGCGTCCACCTTCGCGGGATGCGGCAGCGCGTGGAAATCCATGTCCACCAGCGCGGACGAGCAATATTCCACGGTCGCGAAGCCCTGGTTGAACGTGCGCATGTCGAGGATGCGCTGGAGCAGCGCCTCCGGCATGGGCTCGCCGGTCTTCACGTGGCGCGCGAAGCCGCGCAGCACCCTGGGCTGCAACAGCCAGTGCTCGTAAAGCTGCGAGGGCAACTCGACGAAATCCGACGCCACGCTGGTGCCGGCGATGCGCGAATAGGTCACGTCCGACAGCATGCCGTGCAGCGCGTGCCCGAACTCGTGAAACAGCGTCTGCGCCTCCACGAGCGACAGCAAGGCGGGCTCGCCCGCGCCCGGCTTTGCGACGTTCAGCACGTTGACGATGATGGGACGCACGTCCTCGTCGAGCCGCTCCTGCGAGCGGAAGGCCGTCATCCATGCGCCGCTGCGCTTGGAGGGCCGGGCGAAATCGTCCGCCAGGAACAGCGCCACATGGCGCCCCTGCGCATCCCGCGCTTCGAACGCCCGCACGTCCGGATGATAGAGCGCAAGGCCGTGGACTTCCGCGAACGTGAGGCCGAACAGCTTGCCGGCCACGTCGAACGCCGCGGCCCGCACCGCGTCGAGCTGGAAGTAGCTCTTCACTTCGTCTTCGTCGATCTGGAAGCGCTCGGCGCGCAGCTTCGCCGCGTAATAGCGCCAGTCGTGCGCCGCGATGGGCGCGTTCGCCCCTTGGGCGTCGGCCACTTTCTGCAGGTCGTCGCGCTCCAGCATGGCGCGCGCGCGGCCGCGGCTCCACACCTGCTCCAGCAGGCCCGCGACGTTTTCGGGGGTGCGGGCCATCGTGTCGTCGAGCTTGAAGTGCGCGTAGGACTCGTAGCCCAGCAGATGCGCGCGCTCGGCCCGCAGCGCCACGATCTCTTCGATCAGCGCATGGTTGTCGGTCGCTCCCCCGCGCGCCCCGCGCGACACGAAGGCGTTGAACACGATCTCGCGCAGGTCCCGCCGCGTGGAGGTCTCAAGGAAGGGCTCCACATGCGAGCGCGAGAGGGTGATGGCGTAGGCGCACGAGAGCCCGCGTTCGCGGGCGGTGCGGGCCGCGCTGGCGCGCAGGGCCTCCGAGAGGCCGCCAAGATCCGCCTCGGTCAGCTCCAGCACGAAGTCGGCTTCGTCCTTCAGCAGGTTCTGGCCGAACTGCGTGGACAGCGTCGCCAGCCGTTCCACGATCTGCGACATGCGCGCCTTGCTCTCGCCCGCAAGCCTTGCGCCCGCGCGCACGAAATCCTTGTGGGTCAGGGTGAGCACGCGCCGCTGCTCCTCGCTCAAGCCTTCGGGGCTGACGGCCACGGCGTCCACCCGGGCGAACAGCGCCGCGTCGAGATAAATCGTCGAGCGATGGGCGGCGAGCCGGGGGGCCATCTCGCGCTCGATCGCCTGCAGGGCCTCGCCGGTGTCGGCGGACGCGAGGTTCCAGAACACCCGCGACACCCGCCGCAGCGCGCGTCCCGATCGCTCGAACGCCTCGATGACGTTGGCGAAGGTCGCCGGCGCGCTTTCGCGCGCGATGGCGTCGATCTCCGCCCGGTGCTCATCGAGCCCGCGGGCGAACGCGGGACCGAAATGCTCCGGGGCGATGTCGGCGAACGGCGGCAGGCCGAAAGGGGCGGCCCAGGCGCTGAAGAACGGATTGTCGGCCATGATGTCTCCTTGGAGCGCCTGCGGGCTGGCGCCTGTGGCGGCGGGCTCCCGTTAGCGTATATAGTTCGCCGATCGGGGAACGAAGCGCCTAACGGAGCGAACATGATCGAACTGCATTACTGGCCCACGTCCAACGGGCAGAAGATCGCGATCTATCTGGAGGAAACCGGCCTGCCCTTCGAGGCGCATCCGGTCAACATCAGCAAGGACGAGCAGTTCCGCCCGCAATTCCTGGCCATTTCGCCCAACAACCGCATCCCAGCCATCGTGGACCGCGCGCCGGCGGACGGCGGCGCCCCGATCAGCGTGTTCGAATCCGGCGCCATCCTGCTCTATCTGGCGGGCAAGACCGGCCAGTTCCTGCCCAGTGACGAGCGCGCCCGCATCGTCGTCAACGAATGGCTGTTCTGGCAGGTCGGCGGCCTTGGGCCCATGGCCGGGCAGGCCAATCACTTCAACCGCGCCGCGCCCGAAAAAATCCCTTACGCGATCGACCGCTACGTGAACGAGACGGGCCGGCTTTACGGCGTGCTCAACGGCCAGCTCGGCCGCCACGAATTCATCGCCGGAGAGTATTCCATCGCCGACATGGCCTGCTACCCCTGGGTGGTGAACCACGACTGGCAGAAGCAGAGCCTCGACGACTTTCCGAACGTGAAGCGCTGGTTCGAGGCGATCGCGGCCCGCCCGGCCGTCAAGCGCGCCTACGAGAAGGGCGCGGCGATCCGCCAGGGCTGAAAAAGCCCGGCGAAGGGCCAACGCGCCCGCGACGCCTGCACATCCAGGAGGGGACAATGAAACGCAACACGATCTCGCGTCTGGCCGGAGCGCTCGCGCTCGGGCTCGCCATGGGGACGCAGGCCTTCGCGCAGGGCTCGCCGATCCGCATCGTCTATCCCTTCGCGGCGGGCGGGGGCGGCGACGCCCTCGTGCGGCTGCTGGCGGACGAGATGCGCAAGGAGCTGAACGAGGCGGTGATCGTCGAGAACCGCGTCGGGGCGGACGGCCGCATCGGCGTGCGGGCCGTCGTGTCCGCGCCCCCCGACGGGCGCACCCTGCTCTACACGCCCTTCGGGCCCATCGTGACGCACCCGAGCGTCTACCCCGACCTGCCCTACAACCCGTTGAAGGACCTGCAACCGGTCTCTCTGGTCGCCCGCATCGAGTTCGCCCTCGCCAGCGGCTCGATGACGGGCGCGACGAACCTGAAGGAGCTCGTCGCGTGGCTCAAGGCCAACCAGGACAAGGCTGCTTTCGGCTCGCCCGGCGCCGGCACCATCCCGCACTTCTCGGGCATCCTGTTCGCCAACGCCGCCAAGGTGGAAATGCGCCACGCGCCCTACCGGGGCACGGCCCCGGCGCTGGGCGACCTTGCGGCGGGCCAGATCCCCGTCGTCTCCACGCCCGCCTCCGACGCCGCCGTGCTGCACGCCGCAGGCCAGTTGCGCGTGCTCGCCACCACGGGCGCCAAACGCTCGCCCTACCTGCCGGACGTGCCCACCTACAAGGAGCAGGGCTACGACATCGAGGCGGAGGGCTGGTACGCCGTCTACGCCCCGGCCGGCACCCCGCGTCCCGTCGTGGACCGCTACAGCGCGATTCTCGCGCGCACCGTGCAGAGCCCGTCCGGCAAGGCGTTCCTCGAACAGTTGCGGCTCGTGCCCGCCGGGACGACGCCGGACGAACTCGCGGCCGTCCAGCAGAAGGATTTCGAGCGCTGGCGCGAGCCCATCAGGGCGTCCGGCTTCCGCCCCACCGACTGACCCGCCGAAGGCTGGGGCCAGACGGCAAAAAGAACGAGGTCGCGCGGCGCACAAATCGTTGCGCTGGAGCGCCCCTGCGCCTATATGTCGGGCATTCCCGTCATGGATGGTAATGTGAGGCTGCGCCTCGGCCGGGCCGGAGCCTGATTCTCCACGTCCGTCGACCAGCTTCCACCATCCGCCGAACCGCGCGGCGCGAGCCGAGCCAGCCTGATGAACCGCGCTGCAAGGAGAATGTCATGAGCAACGCCCCGCTGATGCCCAAGGCGACCGCCGTCTGGCTGGTGGAGAACACGTCGCTGACGTTCGATCAGATCGCCGACTTCTGCAAGCTGCACCCCCTTGAGGTGAAAGGCATCGCCGACGGCGAAGTCGCCGCCGGCATCAAGGGCCACGATCCGATCACCTCGAACCAGCTCACCCGCGACGAGATCGCCCGCGGCGAAAAGGATTCGAACTACCGCCTCAATCTCGCCGTCTCGAAGGTCCGCCTGCCGGAGCCCAAGAAGCGCGGCGGCCCGCGCTACACCCCGCTGTCGCGCCGCCAGGACCGGCCCAACGCCATCCTGTGGCTGCTGCGCAACCATCCGGAGCTGAAGGACGCGCAGATCATGCGCCTCGTGGGCACCACCAAGACGACGCTGGCCGCCATTCGCGACCGCACCCACTGGAATTCGGCTTCGCTTTCCCCGCTCGACCCCGTGACGCTGGGCCTGTGCTCGCAGATGGACCTCGACTTCGAGGTGACCCGCGCCAGCAAGGACCGTCCCGCCTCCGCGGACGTGGGCGCGACGCTCGTTCCCGCCGAGATCACCACGGGTCCGCGCAGCTACGAGCAGGAGCCGGAAGCCCCCACGCGCGACAGCGTGTTCTCCACGCCCTCCGCGCCGCGGGTGGACGACGAGGACGAGATCGACGTGAACTCGGTCTTCGCCAAGCTGAAGGGCTTGAAGACGCAGGAATAAGCGCGGAGCGCCTTTCCTCGGGGCCGCGCCCGCCCGCAGGACGCGGTTGCGGTTCAGCCGCCAATAACTCATGCTGGGCCACGCGGCCGCCCGTGCGGCTGCGCGAAGCCTTGCGCGATCCTTTGCGCGAAGTCCTGGGAGGGAAGAATGAGCGCCGCCGCAGAGCGTCCCTGGCTGGCCCGGTATCCGGCCGGCGTGCCCGCGGAAATCGACCTCAGCGCGTTGCCCACACTGGTGGACCTGTTCGAGCATAGCGTCGCCACGTATGCGGACCGGCCCATGGCGGAGAGCTTCGGGGTCCGCCTGACCTACTCGGCCTTCGGCGCCCATGCGCGCGCCATCGCGTCCGCGCTCCAGCGCATGGGCCTGCAGAAGGGCGATCGCGTCGCCCTCATGATGCCCAACGTGATGGCCTATCCGGCGGCCCTGATGGGCTGCCTCATCGGCGGGTTCACGGTGGTCAACGTCAACCCGCTCTACACGCCGCGCGAACTCACCCACCAGCTCAACGATTCCGGCGCGCGCATGATCTTCGTGCTGGAGAATTTCGCCCACACGGTCGCCGACGCCCTGCCGGACCTCGCCGTGCTGGAGCGCGCCATCGTGGTCAAGCCCGGCGACCTGCTGGGCCTGAAGGGCATGGTGGTCAACTTCGTCTCGCGCCGCGTCAAGCGCGCCGTGAAGCCCTATGAGCTGCCCGCCACCATCCCGTTCGGCGAATTCATCGCCTGGGGCCGGGGCGAGCCCATGAAGCCTGCGGGCGTGACGCCCGACGACATCGCGTTCCTGCAATACACCGGCGGCACCACGGGGGTCTCGAAGGGCGCGACGCTCACCCATCGCAACGTCGCCGCCAACGTGCTCCAGTGCGAGACGTGGCTGTTCGCGCAGCTCGACCGGGAGGCGCGGCACGTGATGTATACGGCCCTGCCGCTCTACCACATCCTCGCCCTCACGGCCTGCTGCATGTTCATGATGCGCGTCGGGGCCATGCAGGTGCTCATCGCCAATCCCCGCGACGTGCCCGGCCTCGTCAAGACCCTGAAGACCACGCCGCCCAGCATCCTGGTGCTCGTCAACACGCTCTACAACGCGCTTGCGCAGCGGTCCGACATCGCCGGCGTGGACTTCTCGAAACTCGAACTGTGCGTCTCCGGCGGCATGGCGACCCAGGCCACCGTGGCGCGGCGCTGGAAGGAGATCACCGGGCGCCCCATCATCGAAGGCTACGGCCTCTCGGAGACCTCGCCGCTGGTGTGCGTGAACCGGCTCGACATCGAGGAGTTCACCGGGGGCGTGGGCTATCCGGTCTCCTCCACGGACGTCTCCATCCGCGCCCCTGACGGCCAGGAAGCCCCGCAGGGCCAGCCGGGCGAGATCTGCGTGAAGGGCCCGCAGGTGATGACCGGCTATTGGGGACAGGCGGAGGAAACCGCCAAAGCCATGACCCCGGACGGTTATTTCCGCACCGGCGACGTCGGCGTGATGGAGCCCGACGGCATGATCCGCATCGTGGACCGCATGAAGGACATGATCGCCGTCTCGGGCCTGAAGGTCTTCCCCAACGAGGTGGAGGACGTGCTCGCCAACCATCCCCAAATCCTGGAAGTCGCCGTGGTGGGCGTGCCGGACGCCCATTCGGGCGAGGCGGTGGCGGCCTACATCGTGCGCCGGGACGAAACGCTGACGAGCGAAGACGTGCAGAAGTTCGCCCGGGAGAACCTCGCGCCCTACAAGACCCCCCGCCGCGTGGAGTTCCGCGACAGCCTGCCCAAGACGAACGTGGGGAAGATCCTGCGCCGGGAGCTGCGGGACGAGGCGATGAAGGCCGCGGGGGCGAGCAGCGAGTAGAAGGGAATAGGCAGTAGGCAGTAGGGAAGGATCTGCGTCCGCCTTGCCTCGTCTGAGGGCGATGCGCCCGTCGGCGCAGACTTTTGGAGCCGACTGAGGGGCAACCAGCGAGGGCTCGCCGCCTACTCCCTACTCCCTACTCCCTACTCCCCGCTTCAATCGAACTCGATCGTCACCCGTTCAGGGTAGAAGGCGATTCGCTCCGCGAGCTGCTGCATAGCCGGATAGGGCTCGGGGTAGCTCCACACCACGTTGTCGTCGCGTTCTTCGCCGTGGATGAGGGTGAAATAGCTGGCGTCGCCCTTGTAGGGGCAGAACGTGCGCCGCGTGCTGCGCGAGAAGAACGTTTCGTCCGCGTCCTCGCGCGAGAAGTACACGACCTCCGGCAGGTTCGCTTCCTTGACGACGAGCGCCTCGTCGGCCCGCACGATGGTGCGGCCGCGCCAGATGACGCGCACCGGGCCGCAGGGCCGAATCATGATGGGGTGATCGGGCCCCGGCAGTTTCATGCGCGAATCGCTCATGCGGGAGCCTTCTGGCTGTTGACGGGAGGCTCAGCCCCGCGAGACGCGGGACTGGCCTTCCTTGGCGTACTGGTTGGACGGATTGACCGTCAGGGCGCGCTGGTAAGACTCGGCGGCCTTCTGGCGGTTGCCCTTCTTCTCGTAGGCGGCGCCAAGGCCCGCCCAGGCGTCCGAATTCTGGTTGTTGACGTTCAGCGCCGCGTTGAAATCCTCGATCGCGGCGTCGTACTTGCCGACCACGATGAGGCTCTGGCCGCGCGCCTGGTAGGGAGCGGACACGAACGGGTCGCGGTCGATGGCGTTGTCGAAATCCGTGATGGCGCGCGCATGCTCGCCGTTGCGCTGGTGGATGAGGCCGCGCGCGTGGAAAGGCTGCGGGTTTTCCGGGTTGAGGCGGATGGCCTCGTTGAGGTCCTCCATCGCCTGCTGGAGATTGTTCTGCGAGCGCAGAAGGTTCGCGCGGCCCACATAGGCCGGCGCATGGCGCGGGTTCGACTCGATGGCGCGCGTGAAGTCCGCCATCGCCAGTTCGTTGCGGCCCGTCTGCCGATAGGCCAGCGCGCGATTCGTGTAGGCGGCGTAATGGGCGGGGTCGACGCGAATCGCCTGCGAGAAGTCCGTGATGGCTTCCTGGTAGCGGCCGCAGCGGGCGTAGGCCGCGCCGCGCGTGTTGTAGCCCTGCGGGTCGTTGGGATTGCGCTTCACCACTTCGCTGAGCGAGGCGATGTTGACCTGGTTGGCGGAGCAATCCTCGGAGGTGTCCGCCGGCAAGGCGCCGCGCGCCACGGTGGTCGACACGTCGCATCCGGCCAGCGCGAGGCTTCCCGCCACCGCAGCGAGCGCCAGCAGGCGCCGGGCGCGGCGATCAGGCGAGGCGGAAGAGAGGAACATGGCCATGTGCAATCCTGCAAATTCGATCAAGCGGCGGGCGCTTCGCGAAAGGCCGCCGCGTCGAGGGGCAGGAAAGAGGGTCCAATGCGGCGACAATTGGACCGCTTGCGGGAGCGAACCGCTCAAGCAAGCGATTCTGCGCCCCTGTCCCAGAAACGACACGGCGCCCGTCGGTTGAACCCGGGGCGCCGTCGACAACACCACGCGCGTAGTTAACGCCGCGTAAAGCCCTGACGCCGCGCCCTGAAAGGGCCCGGCGGGCGATCGTTCAGCGCGCGCCCATCACGGGCTTGGGCTTCATGGGCAGCAGGCCTTCGCGCTGCATCTTCTTGCGGGCGAGCTTGCGGGCGCGGCGCACGGCCTCGGCCTGCTCGCGGGCGCGCTTCTCGGACGGCTTCTCGTAATGACCGCGGAGCTTCATCTCCCGGAAAATACCCTCGCGCTGCATCTTCTTCTTGAGCGCCTTGAGGGCCTGATCGACGTTGTTGTCGCGAACGAGAACTTGCACCAGCAGATCCTGTCTTCAACGCTTCGCCTCGAGGCGACAGCGGCCAAATTGGG
>JAQGJX010000123.1 GCA_028290405.1 Hyphomicrobiales bacterium | reverse complement strand
CAGGGCGCCCAGCGCCAGGCCGCCCACGACGCCCGCCGCCACGGCCCCGCCGCGGTTGCCGCCATGCCAGCGCCCATACCGGTCGTACCAGGCGGACGCCTCGCCGGTGGTGGCCGCAAGCGCGCCGGCGAGCGACAAAGCCGCGACCGCCGCCACAGCGGCCTTGCGCCGCAAAGACCTAAACTCGTTCATCCCAGTTCCTCCAACTTGCCTCCCCGCGCGACAACGCGGAAGAGCGCGCATTGGCGCCATAGCTGGAGATTGGGGGCGAAAATGGGCGCCGCTACGGCCAAGTCCGACGCAATCGGCCAGCCGGAGCCGGGCCCCGCCGAAACGCCCCTCCCCAGCCCCCCGCCGAACCAGTTGCGCGCCAGCCGCCGGGCTGCTAGCTGAAAGCCCGCGCGCCAAGCGCAAGCCGGCTTAGCTCAGTTGGTAGAGCAACTGATGTGTAATCAGTAGGTCGAGGGTTCGATTCCTTCAGCCGGCACCAATAGCATCAAAGACTTACTACGGTTCCACGTCCATTCGGCGCCAGTCCGGCCCCTGTAAAACAGCATCCGGCATCTTGTGCAGCTATGGAGCGCCAAAAGCGATGAGCGTGCGCCGGAACGACCAACCCGCAAGAATGCTCAGCATCCCGATGAAAACTAATGCGACGCTCAGCAAACCACCGGTGTCCGCCTCCCGAATCCAATACGCAACAGTGAAGGACACCAGCGCAAGGCTGCAACCTAAGACGCAGAGCGCATTTGCTTTCCGCGCATACACGAGGACCCCCGCCCTGACGGCTATCGCAGCCGCCTGATGTAGCTCCGTCCGTTACCGCACGAAACGACTATTCACGTAAACTTCGGGTTGTCTATTCAATTGTTCAATCGCCCATCATCCTATGAAGTTGCCACGGACGGCTGCGCATGCAGGCCCCGAAGCAGGCCCCGAAGAGGAATTCTCAGTCGCAAATTTCCTGCCCCGCCATTGCGCCGCGCTGGGCAGAAGATCAGAACGAACACCGGCGCCGTCCGCTAGAGCGGCGCGACGCGTGAAGGGATTAGGGGATCACCGTGTACCGCTTCACTTCTGCTCGCGCTCCCTGAAGCGTCCGCGAGTGACGCTGTATCTCATGGTGCGCGTCGCTGGCTCTATATTTTTCGACTGCCTCTTCGGACTCCCACTCGGAGTAAGAAATATACTCGCCGGGCGCATCTAGGCACTTGAGGAGCCGCTCGGAGATGAGCCCTTCGCACTGGCTCATCAAAGGCGCGCAATCTTGCCTCCAAATTCTCTCAGCCTCTGCCTGCTGGTCGGCAGGCACGCGGACGTGGATAAGCCGGACTATCGTCATGTACTGTTCCTTTCCACTTTCAAGCCCCGCTAGCTCCCCGCCACAGTACAGGGGCGCGTCGTCTTAGCCTCTTGCGCGTTTAGCCGCCGGGCGCTTCGCCGCCTTCGCGCTCTTGCTGGCGCGTTCCTTCGATGCTGCTTTGGGCTTGGGCGCCTCTTGCGCGGGGGCCGCCCCCGTCCGCCTCGCCGCCTCTTCGACGCTGCGCTTCAGAGCCTCCATGAGATCGATCACGTTGCCCCGCACAGGCTCGGCCCTTGGCTCGATGACGTGCCCGGCTTTCTTTTCCTTCAGCATCTCCACCACGGCGTCCTCGTAGCGGTCCACGAACTCCGCGGGATCAAAATGCCCGCTCATCTTGTCCAGAATCATCTTGGCGAGTTCGGTCATGTCCTGGGAGATCGCGACTTTCGGTATCTCGTCGAAATACGGCGCGGCCTCGCGCACCTCATAGCCGTACCGCAGCAAGGTGGCGAGAATGCCATTCTCGAACGGCTCCAGCATGGCGATGCGCTCGCGCCGTGCGATGACCACACGGCCAATCGCCACAACCTTCTTGTCGCGCATCGCCTCGCGAATGACCGCGAAGGGTTCGTGCGCGACCCTGTCGTCGGGCGCGATGTAGTAAGGGGTCTCCATGTAGCGCGGATCGACCTCGGACTTGGGCACGAACTTGGCGATTTCTATGGTGCGGCTGCTTTCAATCTTCACCGCTTCTAGGTCCTCGTCCTCCACCTGGATGTAGTCGCCCTTGGCCACCTCGTAGCCGCGCACAACGTCAGAACTATCCACAGGCTCGCCCGTTTCGCTGTCGAGATTCTGCTGCTTCAGCCGATTGCCGGTTTTCCGGTTGATCCGATTGAACGATACCCGGGACGATGAACTGGACGCCGGATACAGGGCCACCGCGCAGGAGACTAGGCTCAACCGCAGGTAGCCCTTCCAATTGGCGCGGGGGGCCATACGCATACTCCTACGCTTTACTCAGACGCGGACTCAACAGACTCCAGCTTGAGTCGTTCCGGGAGGGCCGATGACCGCACGAGGAATGCTCAAGGTTTTCGTCTTCGGCCGACTGCACGGCCTCACTCCGGCGCGCCTGTCCGGTTTGCTCGCCCGCGAGGGCGGCGTTCTCACTGCCTCCTTCAAGGCTGCGGACAGGGTCGTCCTGACGCACGCTCGCGTCGCCAAGGCCATCGATGACGAGGGCGCCCTCCTGCCTCCCTTCGACGACGCGGCGGATCGGCTATGGACGGAGAAGGCGTTTCGAGCGCATCTTGGCCTGGTCGAAGGGTCGGGCGAACCGGGCGCGTACTCGGCCGCGCACCTGTGCAGCGTCTCCGGCCTGCCGCTGCCCGCCGTCCATGCGCTCAGGCTTTTCGACCTGATAGGGGCTGCGGACGACTCGTTCACGTTCGCGGACCTCTCGCTGGCGCGCCGGGTTCGCCATTGGCGGGCGTCCGCGCCGCTTCCGAAGATCATTGCGACGCTCCATCGCCTCGCCGCCGAGGACGTCCCGTTGTCGCGCATCGAGCTTGCCCCGATAGGGGGGGACCAGCTGGGAGCGGTGATTGCCGGGAAGCTCACCCGTCTGGGGGGACAGCTGGAGATGTCGCTGGGAGACGAGGCTCTGGACCCGGCGGTGGTGTTCGCAGCGGCGGAAAGCGCGGAGTCCCACGGGGAGCACGAAGAGGCGGCTAGACTCTACTCCCTCGCCGCCCGACTGGACCGTCGCGACCCCGTGATTGCCTTCAATCTGGGCAACGTGCTGGACGAACTGGGACGCCTCCCGGAGGCGGCGGTGGAATACCAGCGCGCCTTGATGCTGGATGCGAACTTTGCGGAAGCGTGGTTCAACCTCGGCGTGCTCAGCGCCAGGCGGGGGGATCGGCTGCAGGCCAAGGCGTGCTACCGCAGGGCGGCGGCGTGCGAACCGGCGGCTTCCGACGCGACGTTCAATCTCGCCCGGCTCCTGTGCGAAGAAGGCTCCTACGTGGAGGCGCTCCCGCTTTGGGACCAGCTCGCCAGCGACTCTGCGAGCCCGGACCGGCTCGAAGCGCGCAAGTGGGCGACCATTTGCCGAATGGAGATCGCACGGACCACGCTTTAGCGGCGCTCCCTCAGACGCGCAGGCACCGGGTTCTTCGTCCTGCGCCAATCAGGACACCGCCCGGAGCGATACTTGGACCCGAGCCGCTTTGACACAATGCCTTCCAGCCCTAGGCGACATGCTTCCTCGAATATCATCTGCCCCCCGCCATCAAGCGCGGCGCTAAAGATGATGCCGCCCGGTTGGTCAGGTGGCGCGAAGAGCCCGGAGCGTAACCCGGCGCTCCTCGAGCGTGCGGAGAGAGCGCCGCTTGGCGGGGCACGATGAAGTCAGGGTACGGAGGCCGCCGGTCTCTACCTGAGGTCCTGGCCGCTTTCCACATCGCGAATATTTGCGGTGTGCGGGTTGGCGGCGCAAGGCAGGTAATTGCGTGGCGCCCGGCGCACGCTGGGAACCCGGCGGAGCGTCGCGCGGTTCCCTCCAGCGCACGCTCTGCCGCTTCGCACGGTTGTCCGCGCCTAGGAGTCACACGATGCATCTCCCGATGAAAACCGCCGCCCTCTACTTCACGCTCGTCGCCTCCGTCGCGTTCGCGCAGCGCGCACCAACGGACACGGAACTCGCGCGAATTGGACAGGCTCTGAGCGCCGCGGGGTTCACGACTTGGGGCACAACGGTGCTCGATGAAGACGCCTGGGAAGTCGAAGAGGCGAGGAAGGGCGCCCAAAGCTGTGACGTCAGCATTGACGCTCGCACCTATGCGGTGCTTGAGGAAGACTGCGAGTGACTGACACGGCTTGATGAGGAGGCGCGCCGTCGAGACTTGCCCTGCCAGTCGGCTCGGAGTGAAGCAGTCGGGTCCAGAGGGCGCGCGACTTCCCGGAGTTAGCCTGAGGACTCCGGGCCATCTTTGAAAGGCTCCGACGGCCGTCCGGTAGTCCCCTTATCGTGGAAGTAGTAGGGCTGGCCGGTGAGCATCGTGGCCAGCGCGTCGATTGCTGCGAGCGCCCCTGACGCAACTCCGTACCGTGGTCCCATCGCCTTCATTGTGGCCATCTCTCGCGTGATCTTGGAGCGGCAGACGCCCAGCGCCTCCAGCATCCCGGCGCGGTCCACATGGTTGTCGTCTCGCTTGTGTCGCGCCACAGGGCAGGCTCCTTGTTCCCTTTCTGTTCTGATCCGAGTCTCGACGGAATGCAACCGCGCGGAACCCCCTGAGCATCAGCCGCTTGAGTCGGCTTCGAGCGGGAGTCCAAGTGCGATGCGTAAGCTCAAGTTAGAGATCACTGCGACAGTCGTTTTCGATTATGACCCGTCTCGGTACCCTGAAGGGATGTCTCCCGAGGAGGCGCTTGGTCTCGAGCTGGAGCACGCCGCTGACGAGCCAGAAGAGTACTTGGCCATGCCCCATGTGGTCACGCAGGTTTCGGGCGCAGTCCTCAACGCGTCCGCGACCGCGCCCCAGCTCGCGGCTCTCTTGGTGCAGGATGCAGCAGCTAACGAGCATTCTGACCAAAGCGACCAACTGCGGCAGCTACAGGAGGAGAGCGTGCGAATGCACAACGCTCTGGAAGCCATCCACGAGGTGGCCAAACCGCAGAGCGCAGACCCCTTCAGAACTCTAGGGGCAATCGACGCGCAGGCACAAATGGCTCTCGTAAAGGCGAGCATAAGCCGCAGCCTTGCGCGTACTAAGGGTGAGCAGGCGGGACAGAGGAACGCGAACGCACGTGCAGGCGCGCCCGCCACGAGTGGCTGAGAACAACGCGGAGCCGCCCGCTGAGCATTTCGCGCTGCAGGCGAAACGTTCGATCAGCTGATCGAAGGAATGGTTTCAGATACCGCCTCTCGCGCGAAATTCTCTAAGTTCGAGTGGAAGCGACGTGGCTGCGACCAGGAGCCGTCTGCGGCTTGCCTCCGGGTGTCGAAGGTGATCTCCCCGCTTGGCTGGATGCTGACGACCTGCCGCACCTCGCCATGTTTCGTCGCGTAACACTTGCCGACCCCTATCGACTTTGCTTTCAGTTTCATGTTGCAGCTCCCAAAAGACAACTCAAAACGCAAGTACCTCACGCCACCTCCGCACTCCGGACGCTCGGTGCTCACTCGATGATGCTTATCGCTTACTGCGCTCTGACAATCTCCCTCGCACGTGCGACCGCCGCGTCGTCGGATTTGACGATTGATCGCGCGATTTGTGGAGTCCTCTCACCTGTCGTTGGAATGACGTCTACACGGCTCGCTTTCCTTGCTCGTTTCGCATCGAAGCAGCGGAAGGCCAAGATTTACTGCGGCTCAATTTTTGCGAGCTTCACCAGATCCGACCATTTTGCGATCTCGTCCGCTTGAAGGCGCTTCAGGTCATCGGGTGTGCCGGGATACGGCTCCGCGCCCGCCGCGTTTAGAAAGTCCCGGGTTTCCTGAGTGCCGAGTATCTGCTGGAACCACTGATTCAGCGATGTCGCCACGCCCTGAGGAGTCCGGGCCGGAAGGAACGCCGCGAACCAGGAGGTGCGTTCAACTTCGGGATAGCCGGACTCGGCGACGGTCGGGACATCCGGCAGCAAATTAGAGCGGTGAAGCGTGCTGACCGCAAGCATCCTCAACCGCCCTTGGCGCGATTGGCCCATTGCAACCGCAGAGTCTAGAAACATGAAATCGAGCTGCCCTGAGACAAGGTCGTTCGCAGCGCTTGCGTTATCGCGGTACATCACTTGGGCGGCTTCAAACTTTCCAAAATGTTTGAGCATCTCGGCAAGGACGATAGGCGTGCCGCCATTTGCTCCGTACTTCGCTCGCCCCTGCCTGGCTTTGACGTGCGAGGTTAAGTCGCTAACGCTTTGAATGGGGAGGCCAGGATCGACGACCAAGACAAAAGGGAACGAGACAAGAGGACTTACGGGCGTAAGATCCGCGACGGGATCATATCCCAGGGATTTATAAAGATGAGTGTTGTAGGAAACAGGACCGCCAGTTGAAATGATCAGCGTGTGCCCGTCAGGCTTGGCGCGCGTGAGCGCCTGAACCGCAACGTTGCCAGCCGCCCCGGTTCTATTCTCGACCAGCACCGGCTTTCCAGCCAGCGGCCTCAACTTCTCGGCGAAGTACCGCACGAAGACGTCTGCGCCCCCTCCCGGCGGGAAACCGCAGTAGATTCTGATTTCGCGTGCTGGATAATCTTGCGCAAGCGCCGCTCCAGACCCGATGCAAAAGAGCAACAAGGCAGCTGCTGCGCCGGAGCGTACCAAACTGGCGATTGTCATGATCGCACTCCTTAACGCGCGCCTCAGGGACGGTGAAAAGTCGAGATGCACGAGGCCTTAGGCGTTGTTCTCGGGGGAAGGCTTGCTGCGCGAATACCCGTGCTCGGACAGGTCGAATAAAATGCCTTCGGGATCGCAGCCCCGAAACTCCGCGAAGGCGCGTGTTGACGGACGAAGCTTTGGCTCTTCCACCCCGGCCGCCTTGATCCGCTCAATAGTCTCCTGCGCATTTTCGATGGCGAACCCAAAGTGGTTGATCCCATGAGCAATGTCGCCCTGAAGCCTTTGCGGCAACACTGCCAGGGTCAAATGTCCGTCGCTCAAAAAGATTGCGGCTCCTTCGGTTGCGGTGGCCTCGGTCCGATGGAGCACGTCCAAGCCGAATACAGAGCTGTAAAACTCCGCCACTTTTGCGACGTCGCGAACGAAGATAGCTAAATGGCGAATCATGGGACGTGACATGGGAATCCTCCTTGCGATCGTTGTTTTCACAGATCGTAAGGCGTTCGCTTGGAAACACAAGAATACAACGTTGCATCCATTCCGGACATCTTGATCACAATACGATTCAATTTCTCGCCCTTGGGACTGAGGTCATCTTTCGCTGAACTAATCGTGGCAAGAACCACGGCCCACGCGGGCCCAAATACCTTAAGCTGAAGAGGCGCTCACTTGCTGACCGACCCTGGCCGGGAATATTGGCCACGACCTGGTCGATCTCTTTGTAAACAGGCCGCATTACAAAGTCAGCACAGCTTAGCTCATTAGGCGCGCCCCATAACCGTGCGCCGTTATTGCGGTCCTTCCGGCGATACTGCTAAAAACCTAAGAAGCGGCGCGACCAACCAATCGCTTCTAGATCAGGTACTCGGATGCAATTCACGACGAACGCGCGCTATCCGATACCGGGGCAAATGGCCCCA